>JBEKLB010000025.1:0-28787 GCA_050010415.1 Bryobacteraceae bacterium
GTCACCGAGCGCCACTTCCAACAGATTCGCCGCATCGTCCGCCCAGCGAAACCGCGGATGCACGATCCCCACGCGCTGGCCCTTGCGATGCTGACGGCATTTCCCGATCGCGTGGCGCGCCGTCGCAAGGATAATCAATTGCTCCTGGCTTCGGGAGGTTCGGCGGTGCTGGATTGCGAAGCCCGCGCCGAATTTCTGGTCGCTGTCGATATTGAAGATCGCAGCGAGAAAGCGTTGCCCCTGGTACGGCTTTACTGCGCCATCGAGCCCGCCTGGCTGCTCGACCTTTTTCCCGATCGGGTGACGGAGCGCGCGGGCGTTGAATGGAATCGAACTGGGGAGCGCGTGGAGGCGGTGAGCGCGCTGCTCTACGAAAACCTGGTGATCGAGGAGACGCGCAACGGTGCGCCTGATCCCGAAAAGGCCGCGGAATTGCTCGCGGAGCGAGCGCTAGACGCAGGCGTGGAGCGCTTTCTCGACCGTGACGAACTCGATCAATTCCTGGCACGCGTTGCGTTCGCGTCTGAACATGCGGCGATCGCCAAGCTCGACGCCAAACTTGATATTGATGGGGCCTTCCGTGAAATCTGCTGTGGCTTGAAGAGCTTCGCCGAGTTGAAGAGCGCCGGAGCCTCGTTAATACCTCGACTGGAGCAGCGCGCCGGGGCGAGACTGCTGAACGAAATTGCTCCCACGCGCGTTCGCCTGCCCAATGGCCGCCAGACAAAAATCAACTATGAATCCGGCAAGCCGCCCTGGATCGCCTCACGCCTCCAGGATTTCTTCGGGCTAAGCGAGACGCCGCGCATCGCGAACGGAAGGGTTGCCCTGGTGGTGCATTTGTTGGCGCCGAACAAGCGCCCTGTACAAACCACCACGGACCTGGCCGGCTTCTGGCAGCGCCTCTATCCGCAAGTGCGCCGTGAGTTGAGCCGCCGCTATCCCAAGCACGCCTGGCCGGAGAATCCCTACGCGGCCCGCGTAGACTAAAAGCTATGCGGCGCGCGATTGCAGCCCTGTTCTTGTTCGGGATTTCGTTCGGCTATCTCGAAGCCGCCGTCGTGGTCTATCTGCGCGCGATCTACGATCCCATCCGAGCGCGCCTGCATCCGGAACGTGGCCCTCACGATTTGTTTCCGCTGATCACGCCGCAGCAACTCGCCGACTCCGGCCCCGAGAACCCGCGCCGTCTTGTAATCGAGATTGGCCGGGAAGCCGCAACCATGGTCATGCTGGGCGCTGTGGCGCTGGCGGTGGCAAGCAATCTCCATCAATGGATCGCCGCCTTCGCCATCGCGTTCGGAGTCTGGGATATCTGCTTCTATGCATTCCTGAAGCTGATGATTCATTGGCCCGAATCGCTCAGCACCTGGGATATTTTGTTTCTGATTCCCCTGCCCTGGGTGGGTCCCATCTGGGCGCCCGTGCTGGTGGCATGTTCGATGATCGTGTGCGGCCTGATCTCTTTCGGAGCGGGCGGGATTCGCGGCCGGTTCCCGCATTGGAGCGGAGTGTTGGCCGGTGCGGTGGTCATCATCGTGGCATTTGTATGGGACTTCCGCAACACCAGCGCCGGTGGGCTTCCGAACCCGTTCAACTGGCCGCTGTTCCTGCTCGGCGAAGCCGTCGGACTCAGCGCGTTCCTGGCCGCGGCGTTCGCGCGAGATCCCGGCAACGCGGTATAACATCAGCATGTCATCCAAGATGCAGGCCATCATAGTATCGGCTCTCTCCATCGGCATTCTCGTCGCTCAACCACGTACTTTCCCCCAGCCTCCGGCTCCCAAAGATGTCACCATCACCGCGATTCCCGGCATCATTGACGCCGGCGCGACATGGAAGCTGGTATGGCAGGGCGATTCGAACGCCGATGGCATCGTCGGTTACAAGAACGGTCTGCTATTCGCGCAAGAGCAAACCAATCACGTGAACATGCTCGACAAGAACGACAAGTTTTCCGTGTTCCTGTCGAATGGCCACGGCCCAGGCGCGGTCACCATCGGCCCGAAAGGCGCCATCATCGTGGACGAACGCACTTGCAGCGATCCGGGCGGCCACCTGGGCGCCAAGCCGCAGGATTGCAAAGAGCCCACGGGCGTCGCGGCCCTGACACCCCAACGCAAGGTTCTCGCCGATAGCTTCATGGGCATGCCACTCGGCCGCGTCAATGACCTGATCGCCGACAAGAAAGGCGGCGTCTATTTCACCACCGGCACCGGCAGCGGCGTGTTCTACATCACTCCCAAAGGCGACATGACCGGCATCGGCGAGAAGATCCGCAGCAACGGTATCAACCTCAGCCCGGATGAGAAGACGCTTTACGTCACCAACGGTCCGGTGATCATGGCATATGATGTTCAGCCGGATGGGTCCGTCAAGAACCAACGGGAGTGGGGCAAATTCGAAGGCGGTGGAAACGGCGATGGCATGGCGATCGATGCAACAGGCCGCGTCTTTGACACCGACACCGCGCACAGCACCATCCAGGTGTTCAGTCCGGAAGGCAAATATCTCGGCATGATTCCGACACCGCGCACCGCCATCAGCGTGGCATTCTCCGGCCCCGGCAAGAAGACTTTATACGCGGCAATGCTCGGCGCGCAGGACGCTAACGGCCAAGAGATCAAGACTGCCGACGGCGTAAGAAACACCGCAATGAGCGTCTACAAAATTCAAACGCTGACGAAAGGCTTCGAAGGCCGGGCGAAGTAGATCACCTACTCACAGAGGTGGCTCGGTGACGTAAAATTCCTCTATGCGCTCGATCGCTATCACCCTCGCATCCGCGACACTCCTTCTCGCCGCAGACGTTGCCCAGGAAGGCGCGCGCTGGTGGTCACACATTCAAGTTCTGGCCGACGACAACATGGAAGGCCGCAACACCGGCAGCGAGGGGCATCGCCGCGCGGCCCAGTTCGTCGCTGGTGAGTTCGAGCGGGCCGGCCTCAAGCCCGCAGGCACGTCGGGTTACTTTCAGACCGTGAAGCTGGACGTCCGCTCCATCGACGAGCCAGCGTCCAATCTCGCACTGGTACGCGACGGAAAGGCCATACCGCTGGCGCTGGGTGAGGATGCATCGTTCAGCTTGCGCGCCGACCTTGCATCGCACGTCGACGCTGGGGCCGTATTCGTCGGCCACGGCCTGGTCATTCCCGAGCTGCATATCGACGAACTGGCCGGCCTGGATCTGAAAGGCAAGATCGCGGTTTTCATCAACGGCGGTCCCACTTCGATTCCGAGCGCGGTGAAGGCGCACTACTCGTCGGCTGGCGAGCGCTGGAAGGCGTTCCAGAAGGCCGGCGTCATCGGCATGGCGACGATTCCGAATCCCAAGTCGATGGATGTTCCGTGGGAACGCGCGAAGTTGGCCCGCCTGAATCCAACCATGAGCCCGAGCGACAAACGGCTGGTGGATTCCGAGGGCATCCAATTTTCGATCAACGTGAATCCAGCGAACGCGGAGAAGATTTTTGCTGCGTCCGGACATACCTTCGCGGAGATGCTGGCGCTTGCCGACGCCGATAAGCCATTGCCGACCTTCCCGCTGAACGTGGGCTTTCGCGCCAACGTTAAGCTGGGCCACTCCACCGTAGAATCGCCTAACGTGGTGGCGCTGCGCCCCGGCAGCGATCCGAAACTGAAGAGCGAATACGTCATCTTTAGCGCCCACCTGGATCATTTGGGTGTCGGCCAGCCCATCAACGGAGACCGCATCTACAACGGCGCCATGGACGACGCTTCGGGCGTTGCCTCGCTCATCGAGATCGCAACCATGATGAAGGAGCAGGATCTGCATCTAAAACGCAGCGTACTTTTCATCGCGGTCACCGGCGAGGAGAAGGGTGAGCTAGGCTCCGGCTTTTTCGCGGCTTATCCCACTGTCCCGAAGAAAAGCATCGTCGCGGACATCAACATGGATATGTACCTGCCGCTCTTCCCGTTGAAGTATCTGGAGGTGCAGGGCCTCGCTGAATCCACGCTCGGCAACGATATTCGCGCCGCGTGCGAAAAGGCGGGAGTGGAGGTGCAGGCCGATAAGGAGCCGGATCGCAATCTGTTCATCCGCAGCGATCAGTATAGTTTCATCAAACAAGGGGTCCCGGCGCTCGCGTTCAAGTTCGGCTACATCCCCGGATCGGCGCAAGAAAAGGTTGCCAAGGATTGGCTGAAGAACCGCTATCACGCGCCTTCGGACGATCTGAACCAGCCCGTCGACAAAGCAGCGGCGGCTGAGTTCAACCGCATCCTGCTGGACGTGGGCGTGCGCGTGGCTGATGCGGCCGACCGTCCGCATTGGAACGACAACAGCTTTTTCAAACGCTTCGCGAGCACCGAATAAGTTCATGTCTAATAAGTTCACACCTGCTCAGTGCCGAAGGCGATATACTTTGTGAGGAGCGCGCAGCGCGGGACGCGCTCGCCATGGATCGAAACTAATCGCGGCCCGCTGCGTTGTGCGCGATGATAACTGAGGAGATTTGCAATGCCTGACGAAACAAATGATTCCAAAAACACTGAATCCCGCGACGTTGCGCGGCGCGACTTCATGGTGTCCGTGGCGGCCGGCCTGGCCGTTGCCGGTTCGGCTGCGGGAGCCTCGGTGGTTGAAACCGAGGTCGAAATCAAGACGCCCGATGGCACATGCGATGCCGCTTTTATTCACCCATCCGGTGGTTCCCATCCCGGCGTTCTGATCTGGCCCGACGCTTTCGGATTGCGGCCTTCCATGCGCGAGATGGCCAAGCGTCTCGCCGCGCAGGGATATTCGGTACTGGTGCCCAATCCGTTTTATCGCATGGGCAAGGCTCCTTTCTTCACCGATGCTTCGACCGTCGATTTCGCCAAGGAGAGGGGCAAGATCGGCCCGCTGATGGGCTCGGTGACCGCGGACGGCAACGCCGAGAAAGATGCTATCGCCTACATCGCTTTTCTGGACGAACAAAAACAAGTCAACAAATCGAAGAAGATCGGCACCCAGGGCTATTGCATGGGCGGAGCGTTGGTGGTGAGAACCGCAGCCACGGTTCCCGATCGCGTGGGCGCCGGCGCATCGTTCCATGGCGGCGGCCTGGTAACCGACAAGCCGAATAGTCCGCATCTGCTCGCGCCGAAGATCAAAGCCAAAATGTATTTTGGTATCGCGATGAGCGACGATAAGCAGCAACCGGACGCCAAGGACAAACTCAAGGAAGCGTTCATGGCCGCGAACAATCCCGCCGAGATCGAAGTGTACGGCGACGCGTATCATGGCTGGTGCGTGACGGACATGCCCAAACAGGCCGATGGCGCACCCACCTACAATAAGCCGGACGCCGAGAAAGCTTGGGCCAAGCTGACGACGTTGTATAAGGGCTCGCTCGCCTAGGTTTGCGAGCGTCAGGTTCCTCGCGCTTGGGCTAGACTTGAAAAGACCCCCGACGAGCGGGAGCGAACTTGTCCGCTGAACAATTCGAAGCCGATTTCGAAGCGAGTGACGGGCGCGATCTAACCAACGAACCTTCCCCGCGCGCGGAGGACATCGAGACTCCGTTCTTCACGCGCACCCTCGGACACGTGGACTCGATCGCCGGAACGGTGATCGGTCCCTATCACCTGCTGCAGCTTCTCGGACACGGCGGCATGGGCGAAGTGTGGCTGGCCGATCAGAAGGAGCCCGTTCGGCGCCGTGTAGCGATCAAGTTAGTCAAAGCGGGCATGGACACGCGCGAAGTGGTGGCTCGCTTCGAATCCGAGCGGCAGGCGCTGGCACTGATGGATCACCCGGCCATCGCCAAGGTCTTCGATGCCGGCTCCACGCCGGAAGGCCGCCCGTACTTCGTGATGGAGTACGTCAGCGGCATTTCCATCACGCGATATTGCGACAAACACAAGCTCACCGTGCGCCAGAGGCTGGAACTGTTTGTGCGCGTGTGTGAAGGCGTGCAGCATGCGCACCAGAAGGCGATCCTGCATCGCGATCTGAAGCCTTCCAACCTTCTGGTCGGGGAGATCGACGGCACACCGGCCCCGCGGATTATCGATTTCGGCGTGGCCAAGGCAACCGCGCAAGGGCTCACCGCCGACACATTGTTCACGCGCGTGGGAACCATCGTCGGAACGCCGGGCTACATGAGTCCGGAGCAAGCCGACTCGGCGGGAGCGGATGTCGACACGCGCACCGACGTGTACTCGCTGGGCGTCATTCTGTACGAGTTGTTAGTAGGCGCGCTGCCCTTGGATTTCAGTACCACGCCTCTCGATCAGGTTCAGCAGAAACTGCGCGACGAAGACGCTCCGCGGCCGAGCACCAAGCTGCGTGCGATCGCGGAAAAGTCCCGGGTTACGGCCCAGAACCGCGCCGCGGACGGTCCCACGCTGGCGCGGCAACTGCGCGGCGATCTGGACGCCATCACGCTGAAGGCGCTGGAAAAGGATCGCACCCGGCGTTATGCCACACCATCCGAGTTAGCCGACGACATCGGAAGATACCTGCGGAATGAGCCAGTGCGCGCCCGTGCCGCCGGCGCCGCATATCGGGCTCGTAAATACGTTCGACGCCATCGCGTGGCCGTCGGAGTGATCGCCACCGCCGCCGCTTTACTGGTCGCTTTTGCAGTGGCGCAAACGCTCGAATTGCGCCGCACCAGACGCGAGCGCGATCGCGCGGATCGCGTGACGCAGTTCATGACCGACATGTTCAAGGTATCGGACCCAAGCGAGGCGCGCGGCAACGATATCCGCGCTCGCGAGATCCTGGACAAAGCATCCAAGGAGATCGATACAAGTTTAGAGAAGGACCCGGAACTGCAAGCCAAGATGATGGACGTGATGGGCAACGTCTATGTGAGCCTCGGGCTTCTTAACAAAGGCGAGGAGCTATTGCGGCGCACGGTGGAGATCCGGCAGCGGACGTTCGGTCCCCGCCATCCGGACACCTTGCAATCGATGTACGATCTTTCGGGGGCGATGGACGACAGCAGCCAGTACGCCGACGCGGAGAAGATGGCACGCCAGGCACTGGAAGGCCGCCGGAAAGAACTCGGGCCGGCCCATCTCGATACGCTATACGCCAGCGTGCGGCTGGCCTTGATCTTACAGAATGAGGGCCGGTATCCGGCAGCCGAAAAGTTGGACCGGGACGTTTTGGCAATCGCGCGGCGAGCGTCAGGACCTCGTGGGGAACAGCTGTACAGGAATAGTTTGCAGAATCTCGCGATTGTTTCCGCGTACCAGGGTAAATATGCGGATTCGGAGCAGGCGTTTCGTGAGAGCCTGGAACTTGACCGCCGCCGGGTGGGGCCCGACCATCCCGACGCCATGGCCGACGTTAGTAACCTCGCCGCCACGCTGCTTTATGAGCACCATTATCCAGAGGCTGAGAAACTCTACCGCGATCTGCTTCCGAACTTGCGACGCGTTTTAGGCCCCGAACACCCGCGCACCCTGCTGTCGGCGGGAAATTTGGCCCTGGTGTTGCACGACGAGCATCGGGAACCAGAGGCCGAACAAGTATTTCGCGAGACACTCGAAATCAAGCGCAAGAAACTTGGCCCCGAACATCGTTCCACTCTCGTCACCATGGGAAATCTCGCCGAGGTGCTCACCTCGGAACACAAGTACGCCGAGGCCGAACAACTGGCTCGCCAGACTTTGGAAGCGGAAAAGCGAACCCTAGGCCCGGATCACACCGATACGCTCGCCACTATGACGGCTCTGGGTGAACTGTTGAAGGACGAGAAACGATATCCGGAAGCGGAAGCGCTCTATCAGCAAACGCTGGATGGTTTGCGCCACTCGGTCGGCCTCAATCATCCCAGTATGGCTGGCACCGCTTATGACCTGGGCGCCGTCTTCGCGCTGGACGGCAAGCGCGACGCTGCGTTTCAAAACTTGACCTTCGCGGCCGGGCACGCTCTTTCGGCTGAGCTGCGTCAAGGAATCGAAAAGGACGCCGATCTGAGCGGACTGCACGGCGATGCGCGCTTTGCTTCACTGGTCGCCGCGGCAAAGCAAAAGCCAAAGTAACCCGGCGCAGCTCTACGGCGTCGGAAGCGCCTTCTGATAGAAGTCGGCCATCGCTCCGTGCAGGTTGTCCAGGCAATTTTGCTTGGTGTACAACATGTGGCCGGCGTCGCAATACGTCAGGCTGATGTGATTGCTCAGCCCGGGATCCAGGCCAATATGATTCACCGTGTACTCAGTGGCGAAAAACGGCGTCGCCAGGTCGTAATACCCGTTCGCGATCATCACCTTCAGGTTCGGATTCTGCGTCATGGCCTGGCGCAGCATTTCCGCCACGTTCACGTAGCGGTTTTGGAAGTGCTCATAACTCCACGGCTGCACCTTATCCGTCAACACTTGATACGGTGCGTCGCTCTCGTACTTCAATTCCGTGCGGACATAATCGTTAAACATCGCCGTGAAGATCCCTTGCACGGAAGCATAGCTCGGATCATACTCCGGCGAGTCACCGGCAGCATCGATGTCCTCGCCTTTGAGCCGGCTGTCGTAGCGCCCCACCGTCTTGCGCTCATCGCGCAGCAGCTCCTTGGTGAATCGGGCTTCCGGCACGCGCAGGTTGGATTCTTCAATGTACTTCTCCGGTAATCCCGTCAAGCGGGCTAATTCGCGCACGACGTTCGTACGCTCGGCGGACGTCACCTTATCGCCCTTCATCAACGCGGCGCTGTATTCGTTGCCTGCGAATCGCCGCGCTTCACCGAGCGCCTTCTCCAGATCCGCCTGCAGATCTTTCGGGAGTTTCTTGTGGTACCAGGCGGCAGCCGTGTAGCTCGGCAAGAATAAAGCGTAGGGCAGATCGTTCCCACGCGCAAATGCTATGGTTTCAAAATTGAGCACCGACGAAATCAATGTGATGCCGTTCAAATAGATTCCGTGGTGGTCCAGCAAGTACTCGGAAAGCGCCGCGGACCGCGTTGTGCCGTAGCTTTCCCCGGCGAGAAACTTCGGCGATCCCCAGCGATCGGCCCGTGTGAGATAAAGCCTGATGAACTCGCTCACCGATTCCAAATCGCCGTCGAACCCGTGGAATTGCGCTTCTTTTTCGCCGGGCGCCGCGCGGCTGAATCCGGTGGTCACGGGATCGATAAAAACCAGGTCAGTGAATTCGAGCGCGCTGTCCTGATTGTCCACCAGCCGATAAGGCGGCTTGGGCTGCTCGCCTTCCGCGCCCATATCCACGCGCTTGGGCCCTAGCGCACCCATATGCAACCACACCGACGAGGATCCCGGCCCGCCATTAAATGCGAATGTAATCGGCCGTTTTCGAGCATCCTGCACGTCGTCGCGGGTGTACGCCACATAGAACATGCTGGCCCAAGGCTTGTCGTCCTTCTTCAGAATCAGAGTGCCGGCCGTAGCAGTGTAGGCCAGCGCTTTTCCATTGATCTGAATGGAGTGCTTGGTCTTGGAACTTGTTTCGACGGGAGGCGCAGCCGGCGGTGCAGTGGGCTCCGTCGCGGCGGCCGGAGGCTTGGGATGCTCCTGCGCATGGAGTACCGGAATTATCGACAAAATGGCAATGGCAGCGAGCTTCACGAATCAGTCCTTGTGTTCATGGTAACTTGAATCCAAAGCCTTCCCATGCTTTTGCCCTTCCTGCACAAAATCGCCGCCGGCGAAGATCTGTCTGCCGTCGAAGCTCGCGACGCGATGCTCGCCGTTCTGAGCGGCGCGTCCACCACGCCGCAGATTTCCGCGTTTCTGATGGGCTTGCACATGAAAGGCGAGACGGCGGACGAACTGCTCGGTTTCGCACGGGCCATGCGTGAGAAGACCACTCGAATCGACGCTTGCCTGGGTGATCCACAACCTTTGCTCGATACTTGCGGCACCGGTGGCGGCGCCGTGCCGACGTTCAATATCTCGACCGTTACCGCGTTCGTAGTGGCGGGAGCCGGTGCGCGCGTGGCCAAGCACGGCAATCGATCCTTTTCCACGCAATGCGGCAGCGCGGATGTTCTGGAACATTTGGGCATTCAAGTGTCGCAGCCGCCCGAGCGAGTGGCCCATGCCATCCGCGAAATCGGAATTGGATTCCTCTTCGCTCCCGAGCTTCATCCGGCCATGAAGCACGCCCAACCCGCGCGGATGGAGCTGAAGATGCGCACCGTCTTCAACCTGCTTGGGCCGCTCACCAATCCAGCCGGGGCCACACGGCAACTGATCGGCGCGCCTTCTGCGCACGCAGCCGAGTTGCTGGCCAATGCACTGTCCGGGCTGGGGCCGGAACGCGCTTTTGTAGTGCATGGCGACGGTCTAGACGAAGTCACCACCGCGGGAACCACTCTGGTATTCGAAATCAGGGGTTCGGACGTACGCTCGTTCCAGTGGACGCCCGCCGATTTTGGCGTCGAACAAGCCGACATCGCGCACCTCCATGGCGGAGATCCTGCGCGCAATGCTCGAATCGCAACGGCGGTCTTGAACGGCCAGGCGGGACCGCAGCGAGACATCGTACTCGTAAACAGCGCCGCTGCACTCCTGTTATCGGGGCTCGCCGATAGCCCGCTCGATGCCATGGAACGCGCCGCCCAATCCATCGATTCCGGGGCAGCCCGCTCGAAGCTCGAAAAGCTCGCGGAGTTCAGCCGGAGTTGGCCGAAGGATTAAGCACGTAGTCGGCCAGCTCCAGCATATTGTCCACCAGCAGATCCGGCGGCTCGTCGACAAACGTTTCCGGCTGAAACCCGTACGATACACCGCAAGCTCTCACACTGGCGTTGCGCGCGGTCCGAATGTCGACATAGCTGTCGCCCACCATGATGGTACGCTCGCGAGACGCGCCGCTCTCGCCGAGCAGTGTTTCGATGCCGACGGGATCGGGCTTCTTTTGCTCGAAACTGTTCCCTCCGTATACCTGGAAGAAGTGTTTCGTCAGACCCAAGCCCTCCACAATGGAGCGGCTGAACCGCACTGGCTTGTTGGTGAGTACCGCCATCTTCGATCCACCCGCCAGCAACCTGTCCAACGCCTCGCGCACGCCGGGGTAGAGCCGGGTATTGTCCAGCATGTGCGCGCGATAATAGCTCAGGAAATATTCGAGCGCCCGCGTGACGTCGGCATCGCTCGCCTCAGGCCCCAGCGCCCGCCGCATTAGGAGCGGGGCGCCGTTGCCGACATACGACGACACTAGCTCTTCGGAAATCGGTTCCAGATTCATCAGCCCGCGCGCGGCGTTGACGGAATGCACCAGGTCGAGCTTGGAATCAATCAGTGTTCCATCCAGATCGAAAATCAGCAGGTTCATTCGTGCCGGAGCCCTTCCGGCTTACGTGTGTTGTGCGCGGACCAAACCGCCTTCACTTTGTCCTTGGTGGCGTAAAATTGATCTTTGATTTCGTGAGGCGTCAGCGCCGCCAGCACGTCGGAAACGTCGATCACGTAGGGCAGGAACTTGGAACCCACCACCGAGGGCGGGGGTGGTGACGGCGAGAACGCTAGCAGCACGGTTACCATCGCGGCTGCAATCACGAAGCCCCGCACTAATCCACAGGCGCCTCCCAGCAGCCGGTCCAGCCACGACAAGCCCACCCATTTGAAAAACTTCGCCAGGATGCGGCCGACTATGGCTCCCAGGATCAGCACCGCAAACAGGATCACGAAGAAGCCGATCAGATTGGCGATCGCGCGCGAGCTGACGTAATCGATCACGTACCCGGCCACAATGCCATAGAACCAGAAGCCCGAAAACATCCCGACGATCAACGCCGCAAAACCCACGCCCACGCGTGCAAATCCGGACGCCAGGCCGGATAGCACCGAAGTACCGATCACCAGGATCAAAACCAGATCGATCCAATTCAAGATGATTCTCCGGTCTTCACAGCGATCTCCCGGTCAGCACGCGATACGCCTCGCGATATTTCTCGCTGGTCCGATCCATCACGTCGGGCGGCAAGGCCGGCGCCGGAGGGCGTTTGTCCCAATGAATGGATTCCAGATAATCCCGCACGTATTGTTTGTCGAACGACGGTTGCGGCCCGCCCGGTTGATAGCTCGCGCGTGGCCAAAAACGCGAGGAATCAGGCGTCAACACTTCGTCGGCCAGCACCAGCCGATCGCCGTCGAATCCGAATTCGAACTTCGTATCGGCGATGATGATCCCCCGCGTCCCGGCATACTGGGAGGCGCGTTGGTAGATGGCTAGCGTCAGATCGCGGAGCTGGGCCGCCAATGGCTCACCGATTTGCCCCGCCACCGTTGCAAACGATATGTTCTCGTCGTGTCCGGATTGCGCCTTGGATGCGGGCGTGAAGATCGGCTCGGGGATTTGGTCGCTCTCGCGCAGTCCCGCCGGCAGTTCAATGCCGCAGATGCGCCCCTCGCGCCGGTAGTCCTTCCATCCGGATCCTGAAACATAACCGCGCGCCACGCACTCCACCTCAACCATCCTGGCTCGGTGAACCAACATAGACCGGCCTTCCAGTTGATCCCGATAGGGGTGGAATTCGCGCGGATAGTCGCTGACATCGGCCGAGACGAAGTGGTTGGGAACGATGTCGCGCAACTGTTCCAGCCAGAACAGCGTCAGCGCGGTCAGCACCCGGCCCTTATCGGGGATGGGCGTCGGCAAGACGTAATCGAATGCCGACAGCCGATCGGTTGCCACGATCACCAGGTATTCGCCGGCCGAATAAACGTCGCGCACTTTGCCGCGCGCGTAGCGTTCCACGCCCGCGAGATTGGTTTCAAAGATGGGAGCCAATATCTACTGGTATCACGACGGCGTAAGTTTTTCCACGTTACCCGTTTGTGTCCCACCTGCAATCAGCAGCTTGTGAACGGTGTACCGCGTGCAGTGGTAGGTCTACGAAGGAGAAATTTTACCCTATGAATTGGGACAGAATTGAAGGCAATTGGAAACAGATGAAGGGCAAAGCTCGCGAACAGTTCGGCAAGCTTACCGACAGCGACTGGGACCAGATCGCCGGAAAGAAAGACCAGTTAGTGGGCCGCATCCAGGAACGCTACGGCATCTCCAAGGATGAAGCGCAGAAGCAGGCCGACGAGTGGGCGCGAGCACAATCCGATGCCGCGCATCAGGAACAGCAACGAGAAACAGTGAAGCGCTAGATAAGTAAAGCGGATCCCGCTTGGGTCCGAAGAGAGCCGCCTTCTGTTTTGAGCGGGAGGCGGCCTCAGCCCGCTTGGCTCTTTCCAGTCCGCGAGAGCCGCAGGCGTGGGCACCTACGCTACAATATGCTCGTGTAGGGCGGACTTCAGTCTGCTGGGCTTTTTCAGCAACCTGCTAGACTACGGCGCAACTGCTTATACTAAGGGAGTTGCGTCTCTCCATCCTGATCCCTGTCTACAACGAACGAACCATGGTAGAGCGAAGTCTCGCCCAGGTTTTGAACGCGCCACTGCCGGAAAACCTCGAGCGGGAGCTGATCATCGTCGACGACTGCTCCACCGATGGCACCTCGGAAATCCTAGACCGTCTGGCCGCCGCGGAGCCTTCCATCCGGCTGTTTCGCAAGAAGGTGAATGAGGGCAAGGGCGCCGCGGTCCGCACCGCGATTCGGGAAGCGCAAGGCGATTTCTGCCTGGTTCAGGACGCCGATCTGGAATACGATCCGTCCGAATACCCTACGCTGCTGCGCCCCTTACTGAGCGGCCATGCCGACGCAGTGTTCGGTTCGCGTTATCTGGTCCGCGAACAAACCCGCATCCTGCCATTCTGGCACTCGATGATCAACAAGACCTTGACGCTGCTCTCCAACATGTTCTGCAACTTGAATCTCACCGACATGGAGACCTGCTACAAAGTCTTCCGCACGGATCTGCTCAAGAGCATTCCCATCCGATCGGACCGTTTCGGCTTCGAGCCTGAGATCACCATGAAATGCGCCAAACGGAAGCTGCGCATTTACGAAGTCCCCATCAGCTATCACGGCCGCACTTACGAAGAGGGCAAGAAGATCGGATGGAAGGACGGGGTGAAGGCCCTGGGCGTGATTTTCCGGTTCTGGCTGATCGACGATCTGTACACCGAACCCTACGGGCGCGCCTTCCTGAACAACCTCACCGGCACGCCGCAATATTTGAACTGGCTGGCGCGCGTATTGCGGCCCAACCTGGGCGACACGGTCCTCGAACTTGGCTCGGGCATCGGAAACGTTGCAAGCCATCTGATGGGCCGCCGGCTGCACTACGTGGCCGCCGAAAAAGATCCGCTCTACTTGCATGCGCTACGCAATCGATTCCTGCGAACGCCCAACGTGGAAGTGCTGCAATTGGATCCGGAGTGCCCCGCCGATTATGAGCGCGCCGGCGGGCCCTTCGATACAGTCTTGTGCGTGAATGTTTTGGAGTATGTGGAAGATCCTGTCACGGTAGTCCGCTCCGCGGCTACTGCGCTAAAGCCTGGCGGATCGTTGATTGTCCTGGTGCCTCAAAGCCCGTCGCTTTTCGCCACCCTCGACAAGGCATTGGGACATCGCCGCCGCTTCTCCGAGGCGCAGTTGCGCGCACTTCTGGAACAGAACGGTTTTTCCATTCAGGCCATGCACCAATTGAACAAGATCGGCACCGTGGGCTGGTGGTTATTCGGCAACGTCCTGCGTCGAAAACGGATCAGCAAAGTGATGCTGAAGATCTTCGACAAGACCGTGTGGTTTTGGCGGCACTTCGATCGCGTGCTGCCATGGCCCGGTTTGACGCTTGTCGCCGTCGCCACCAAACAGGCCGATTAAAATCCCCGATTGGAATCCCCATATGACACGTTACGTCGTAACCGGCGGTGCTGGCTTTATCGGCTCGGGACTGGTGCGCGCGTTGCTCGCCCGCGGTGACAGCCAGGTGCATGTGATCGATAATCTGCTCAGCGGTCATGAAGCCAACCTCGCGGAAGTTCGTTCGCGGATTGAATGGGACCGCTCCGACATACGCGACGCTGCCGCTATGCTCGCCGCCATCGAAGGCGCCCACGTGCTGTTTCACCTGGCCGCCATTCCTTCGGTTCCGCGTTCGATCAAGGATCCGGTTCCTTCGCATGAAGTAAACATCGATGGCACCTTCAACGTGCTGCGCGCGTGCGTTGAGGCCAAGGTCCGCCGGGTGGTCTACGCGGCTTCTTCATCCGCCTATGGCGACACGGCCGTGCTTCCGAAAGTGGAGAGTATGCTGCCGCGCCCCAAGTCTCCTTACGCGGTCCAGAAGCTCCTGGGCGAACACTATGCCAGCGTGTTTCATTCGTGCTTCGGATTGGAAACCGTCGCGCTGCGCTTCTTCAATGTTTATGGTGAGCGGCAGGACCCGACCAGCCCCTACTCGGGCGTGCTATCGCTGTTCATGAAAGCCCTGATTGAGCGCTCGGCGCCCACCATCTTCGGCGACGGGGAACAGACTCGCGACTTCACTTACGTCGAGGACGTGGCCGCGCTGTGTGTGAAGGCGTCCGCCGCGCCGGGCGTGGCCGGCAGCATGTACAATGCCGGCAATGGGAACCGGTATTCACTCAACTATATTTGGGACCTGCTGCAAAAGATCGAGGGGATCACTTTGCCCGCGCTCTATGGCCCTCCGCGCGCGGGTGATGTCCACGATTCCGAAGCCGACACCACGCTCGCCCGTCACGACCTGGGCCACGATCCGCAGTTTTCGATCGAAGAAGGTCTGCGCCGGACCCTGGCCTGGTATCGTGTCCAATAAGTATCGCGCCCAATAAAACCCCGTGCTCGATATCATCCGCGACACCATTCGGAGAATACCGAAGGGCAAGGTATCCACTTATGGCGACGTCGCGCGCGCCGCGGGCTTCCCCGGTTGCGCTCGCCAGGTGGTCTGGGCGCTGCGCGGTTCATCGCGCGGGCTACCGTGGCATCGCGTGGTGGGAGCCAAAGGAAAAATCTCGCTGCCGGGCGAAAACGGCCTGGAACAACGCTTCAGGCTGGAAGCTGAAGGCGTGGTGTTCCACGGTTCGCGGGTGTGGATGGAAGAGCATCAACACGAATTCGCCTCGGCATCTGGACAAGACTCGCCAGTGCCGAAACGCCGCAAGAAGGTATCCTGAAAATATGCCGTTGCCTCGCATGCTGCCCGTGCGCCAGCATTTTCCCGATCGATCCATCCCTGACGTTCGCGCCGAGGCTTTGCGGCAACTCAGTGGGCGTGAATTCGGATCGCGCGTTCGAGCCGGATCCCGTATCGCCATCGGCGTCGGCAGCCGGGGCATCTCAAATATAGCCACCATCACGCGCGCGGCCGTGGATTATTGGAAATCGCAAGGCTCGCGCCCGTTCATCTTCCCCGCCATGGGCAGCCACGGCGGCGCCACCGCCGAAGGCCAGGCCGATGTGCTCGCGCACTATGGCATTCATGAAGCCACCATGGAGTGTCCGGTGGTTAGCTCCCTGGATGTGGTTTCCACCGGCCGCACTCCGGAAGGCATCGAGACCTTCATGGACCGCACGGCTTTTGAGAGCGACGGCGTCATGGTGATTGGCCGCGTCAAATGGCACACAGATTTCTCGGGCAAGCTCGAAAGCGGCCTGTTCAAGATGACGGCCATTGGCCTGGGCAAATTCGCAGGCGCGCAGCGCTATCACGTCTATGGTTACAAGCTCGGCCTGGAGCACGTCATCCGCACCGTCGGACGCCAGGTGCTCAGCTCGGGCAAGATCCTCGGCGGCATCGCCATCCTCGAAGACGCCAATCACAATACCGGCCGTCTGGTAGCCGTACTCGCCGACGAGATGGAACGCACCGACGAAGAACTGCTGCTGGAGGTCCGCGGCTGGATGGGCCGCCTTCCCTTCCCGCTCGACGTGCTGATCGTGGACGAGATCGGCAAGAACATCAGCGGTTCCGGCATGGACAGCAAGGTAGTCAACAGGAGTGTCCATGGCGAGTCCAACCCCTGGCCCGAAGCGCCGCGCAACGAGCGCATCTTCGTCCGCGATTTGAGCCCGCACACTTACGGCAACGCCATGGGCCTCGGCATGGCCGACGTGGTTCACGACCGGCTACTCACGAAGATCGACTGGGAGGCTACGCTGGTGAACTCGCTCACCGCGAACACTCCCACCGAGATCCGCACTCCCATTCATTTCCCGAGCGACCGAGAGTGCCTGGATCGAATTTCCACTGTGGTTGGCCGTGTGGATCTGTCGGAAGTAACCTACGGATGGATCAAGAATTCGATGGAGCTGGGATTTCTTCGATTCAGCGAGAATCTGAAGGACAAAATCGGCGAGAATTCAAAGCTGGAAATCGTGGGACCGGCGGAAGAAATAGAAGCGGACGCTGAAGGTAACTTTACCGGATTCGCGTCCGTGGAGAATCCGGCGGGCGCGCTGGCGCACTAACTGGTTACAGCGCGGTTGATTGTAGACGGTTGCTTTAGGAGGATAAGCGAGGCAGAGGGTAATCTCCTCGCCTACCCACCAAAAGATTGTGGCTCCAGTTTAGCTGGCAGCAGCTGACATCACACTGGAAACCTTGCTGAAGATGGTGCTGATGCTGGAAGAAACGCCAGGCATGATCGCGCCCGCGGCAACCGCGACGAAACCAGCCATCAACGCATACTCGATCAAGTCCTGGCCTCGAGTATCCTTCCACACCTTCAGTTTCAAAACCAAATTTGTGATCCGTGTCATTTTCTCTCCTCTCCCTTGCGAAAGATTCGTCCTTCGCTATTGGTAAGTTATCACCCAAAGCCGGTACGTTAAATCAGGGTAAGCCCCTAGAACGCACCTGAAATCGCCCCGTCGCCTGTGGCCGCAGATGACCTGTCATAGTACTTTCTTCCTCCCATGGTTTAGAATGGCTCACGCTCTTCTTTCCAGCTATTTCCATCAACCAAATCCCGAAGCCAGCCAGCGCCAGGGTCATCAATTGAAGGTGCAAAAACTCAGCGAATGATTGAGTTACCCACGGAATCAAATACAACGCTAGAAGCCACCCGCCGACGGCTTGGCGCTCGGCGACCACTAGGGCCATGGCGATCACCACCAGGACGGTGTCGTAGATCGGCGTATATAGGTTAATTGCCAAGGTGAAGCAGATGGTTGCCGCCCAAAGCCTCCGGTCTACCGCCGATCTATCGGATCTCCACCAGGCCTGAGCGAGCCAACCCAACGCGATAGCGCTTACTACCATCGAGGCGATTGCGGCTACCGTGGGCCAATTGACAAATAGCAAATGGCAGAAGGCGAGAATATCGACGTATTTGGCAAGATGCCAGGCCTCGCCGGCCCCTGCCACCCCATTTCGGTTCATGCTCAAGGCCGTGAGCCATGCCCGGCAACCATCCACGCCCACCGTCGCAAGCGACAGCAACGCCATTGCGACCGCGCCCGCGGCAAACCCGCCCACCACGCGCCAACGGCGGCCCACCACCAGCATCAGTGCCGGAAGCGCCACTAGTGTGGGCTTGAACAGGCATAGCGCCAGAACGAAGCCAGCGCCGGCGCCTGAGATGACGCGCCAGTCGTTTTCGAGGCACCAGAAGAACAGCACCCAAATGAAAAAGACCACCACCGATACCTGGCCGCCAATCCAAGTCTCAAACAGGAACGGCGTCACGGTCAGCGCGAGCAGAAAGCCGGTCTTGCGGTCTTCCGCGCTCAAGCGCAAAGTGCGGAATAGGAGTGCCAGCGCAGCGCTATAAAGACCAGCCGAGAACCCCAGCCAAACCACGTACGCCCACGCGTACGGCAGCAGTGCGAACGGCCGGAAGAGCGATGCGATGAAAGGCGCCTGCGCAAAAACCAACATCTGCGTCCCTGGCATGCTCGGAAGCGCCGCATGCTGCAGACTGGTGGCCAACGCCAGGTCGTAAATTCGCGCCGGCGCGTACTGGTTCAAGATCTTGCCGATGGTGTAAAACTCGACGAAATCTCCGCCCAGTGGCCGTCCCAGGAAGGTCTTGCCGGCGAAGCCCAGCAGCACGGAAACAGCGCACAGAATCACGCCGACGGCCAGCGCCATCCAAGCCATGGCATGCGCTTCGCGCCTTCCTGGCATCGGCCCGAAATAATTCTTCCACTTCTCGGTTGACACTTCCAAAGTCCTACTGGGAGATCGTCGGCCCCAGGCACGAACTATAGCTGCTGGAAGTCCCCGCCGATCAACTCATTAGATGAAATTGGATGGGCGACGGGCCGGCGCTGCTTTGACGTTCGTCCTAGCCCTCCTGTGGCTAAGCTGGATCGTCCTACGCCGCTTCTCGATCACTTTCGATGAAGGCATCTTCGTCGATGGTTCGCGCCGCATCCTCTCTGGGCAGGTCCCCTACCGCGATTTCTTCATCGTCATGGGGCCCGGCACTTTCTGGCTCCAGGCGCTCGCTCTACGCATCTTCGGGATCACGCTAGCCGCCTCCCGCGCCATCATGCTGCTGGATCTCGCGATCTTGGCCACCTGCGTTTTCTGGCTGGTCTCGCGCCAGCTCAGCGTGGCTTACGCGGCTTGGACCGCGGCCCTGCTGCTGATTTTGGAAACTGCCAACCAGGGAATCATGATCCCCTCCCATCGCTGGGACAGCGCCGCGCTGGCCGTTCTCGCGATTACCATCTGCGCTTCCGAGCCTCAACGCTGGGCCATCCTTGCCGCCGGTTGCGCCGCCGCTTTCGCCGCCTGGACCACGCCGCCCATAGCGCTGGTGGGTTTCGTCATCCTGATCTGGCTATGGTGTGAGGATCGGTTGCATGTCCTGCCATACCTGGCGGGCAGCGCTACAGTCTCGATAGCCTGCGCGACAGCTCTGGCCGTCCAAGGTGGGTTGCTGCCCATGGCCCGGCAACTTCTCTGGAACGGCTCCAATTACATGGGCGCCAACTTCCTCCCTTATGGAAGCCTGTTCGGCCGGGGGTATTCACAATTCTTCAGCGGAGCGACGGTTTACGAACTCCCGATTCGAGCGCTGGTGATGTTCGGGTTTATCGTTCCGATCCTGCTGCCTCCGGTTGCGGTCCTGTGCTTCTTGAAGTGGCGCAGATCGCCGTTTCTCCAGTTGCTCTTCCTGGGCGGCGCCGCGCTGGCCGCCTCCACCTACCCGCGCATGGATCTCCCGCATCTCACCTACGTGGCGCCTTTGTTCTACGCGCTGCTGGCGATCCTCGGGGCGTCAATTCCCTGGCCCAAATTGCGAGTGGGGGTCTTCGCGCTCGGAACCCTATTGATCACCGTTTTTGCGTGGAGCGCCATCGCGCAGCATTCGCGCGAAACGGTGCTCGAAACCGGCGTCGGCGCGATCCGCGTACCGCGGGAAGACCTGGCTTTCGTGCGCGATTTAGAGCGCGAAGTGCCGCAAGGCTCCAGTCTCTTCGTGTTTCCTTACCTGCCGATTGCCAGCTTCCTGACCCTCAGCCAGAACCCCACGCGCTATTCTTACCTGCAGCCTGGCATGATGACCGCGGCAGACGAAGCCACCGCTCTCGCCGAACTCCACCAGAACCCACCGGCTCGGATTCTCTACTTCAATCTCAGCGAGCGGGAGTTGCTCGAAATCTGGCCGGCGAGCGATGCTTCACATTTACGTTTCCGCGGCATCGAGAAGTATCTCGCAGCGAATTACCACAAGGTGCGCTCCCTCCCGACGGCCAAGCGCACCTTCGACATTCTCGAGCTCAAAGCTCGCGCCGTGGCTACTTTGCCAGCCCCGCCTGCAAGCCTGCGCTCGGACCGCGGCTCAAGGTAATCCCGCCGTCCTCCTCCACCAGCCATAGCTCGCGCTTCGGATAATGCCGGATCAGCTCGGCGTCCTTCTCCGCGCCCAACGATCGGGCCCAGACCACCTTGGACCGGTCAATGTCGGCATGGTTGTAGACCAATTCTTCGTAGTTCTGGTGAGTGCTCACCCTGGCCATGGTCGCCGGCCCATAATGCACCAACACCAGGTGTTCTCCCGGTTCCTTCTCAATCTGTTCTTCAATCACGGCGTGTTTGGCGTCCAGAAATGCGGTGGACCCGGTCAGACAGCGGTTAGCGGGCGACAGCATCTCCAGCGCGGTCGGCAGAGCAAGTACGACCAAGGCGCCCCACATCAAATAGGCGCCATCCACGCCGGGCCATGCATTTCTCAGTGCGCGCAGGCCGCATGCGGCGAGCATGTAAACCAGGACGGCCTCTGCAGCAGCGTAGTGGGGAAACACACGCGTGTCCAACGCGGGACCCAGGTAGGCCGCGCAACCAAGCGCCAGCGCTCGCTTCGCCACCGGATCGCGCCATAGCGGCCGCGCGGCAAGCAAGATGCACACAGCTAGCGGCCAGCCAATCAGGAATCCCACAAAAACCAGCAGGTCCCACACGTGCGCCGTCAAAATCTGATGCTGCGCTTCCAGCTTGGCATCGCGATCCGCCTGCCAAAAGTCCCGCAGGAACGTGTTGCTGTAGATGGGAGCGGGCTGCTCGTGAACCGGCCACAGAAGCGGCGTCCGCAAGGCATATTGGTTGTCGTGCGCTACATAAGGCAATTCGAGCGCGTGCCCGGTGACCCGATAGTTGTAATACCCCATCCAAGCCCCTACCGGAACCAGCAGCAGAGCCATGGGCAGGATCGCTCTTCTCAGCACCAGTCTGATCGAGGCCTTCGTTCGCACCCATTCAAAGACCAGCCAGGCCGAGCACACTACCGCGAAAACCAGCCCCTCGAACGGCCGGGTGTTCGCAAGGATCGCCAATCCCGCAGCGAAGGCTACGGCCATCGAAGCGCGCGGACGCTCCACTAATCTGGGAACCGCGCCGATCAACAGCGCGCCCCCGATCGCCGCGCATGTGCCTCCCCAATAGCCTTCGGTCCAGTAGCTCACGATTCCTATATGCAGCACCGCGAGCATGCTCCCCGCCAGCGCCCACACCGCCGGAAGCCAGCCTTGCAAAGCCCAGCACAGCGCGCCGCAGAGCAGCCCCATGCTCACCCAGACACCCACCCACGGCTGGCCGGTCAGTTTTTGTCCGGCGGCCATCACCAGGCCCGAGAACGGCGGATATTTCGACGCGTACACTGGCCGTATCAGCTCCTGCATGGTCTCGAAGTGTTCAGCCAGCGGCGGTGTCGGATTCGCCAGCCGCCCGGAGGCGAAGGTATCGCTCGCCAGCAGATAACTGAATTCGTCCTGAATCACGGGCCGGGGAACGGGCAGGATAGGAAGCAGGAGAGCGCGCACCACCAGCGGCAGCAGCCCCGCTACGAAGATCGCGAGTGTTTTCTTCTGAGACAAGCCTGCAAACGCGGATTCGAGGGCCCACAGCGTCGCCGCAACCCCGCGCCTGCCACTGACCGGAGCGAACATTACGCTAGCCGTATGTTCTTGAAGTCTTCGGTCAGCTCGAAGTTGGTGCGAACCGATGCGATGGTCTCGCCGCGTTGCTCAATGCGCCCGGGATGCACGTGGCCCAGGTCGGCAGCCATGCGCAGGTAGCTCACCTTCTCCGGATCGATGCCCATGACGCGGCAACAGGTGGAATCGACAGCCACCAGATCGCTCCCCATCACCAGCACTCCCACCGGCTTCGGTGTGCCCTGGATTGGCCCGTTGCCTTCCATGCCGATCACTCCGTCCACGATCGCGAAGGACTTGTGCCCAAACTGGCGATTCAGGGCCACAATGGATTCGGGAATCCCGTAGTAATGCAGCTTGTTCTTGGGCCAACCATACACCGAGCCGGGGACCACGCCAAAGAAGTTTTTCATTGACAGCGTCGCACCCACCCAATGATGGGTCTTCATCTTGGCGAGCGATACGATCAGGTCCGCGCCCAACACGGTATTGGGGAAATAGAATTGTTGCTCATCGGCGAAGTTTTTTACCGGCGACACGTCGTCGCGATTGAGATCCGTGAAAATGCGCTCGAACTTCGGTATGGTCGCTCGATAGCGGGCATCGTCCGCCATATCCAGCGTGTCGCGCCGATGCCCCGGCCCTTCTCCGATCTTCACCTCCGCGGCGCCCAGCCGATGAAATACCTCCACGGCCGCGGCGATTACCGTGGCATTGGTGTTGATCACGGTGACCGGGTCAAACTCCACCAGATTGGGTTTCAGCAGGATTCGTTTGCCGCGCACGTCCAGCCCGCATTGCCGGATGCCTTCGAGCATACGGCTTACCAGGTCGTCAGAATACGACCGCGCCCGGATGATGGCCACCGCGGAATTGCCCACCGGCCCATCCGAGAGCTTGGGCGGCTTCTGAACCTTCTGCAGCTTGATACCGCCGTACGCGCCTACGACGGCCGCACCCGAGAGCAAAGCGAATTTCCGACGAGTCATGTCCGGTCTCCCGCCCAGAGCAATTTATAGTTCCCTTCCGGATGTCCCAAGGCTTCGAGTGACCCGAGCATCACATCGCTTGATCCCCAGGCGGTCTCCGGCGGCGCGGCAACGTTCCTGCCGTGGCAGCGCAGCGCGATTTCGAGCCAGGCTCTTCCAAGCGAAGTCTTGGCCTCGGCTCGAAAACGCTGGGCCAGGTCCAGCGCTCCGGGAAATTCACGTTCCTTGCGCCCTACCAGGCCCAATAGCGCCAGGCCGGTGGTTTCCGGATACGACGGCAGATCGATATACAGCATGTTCGGAGTGCCGTAGTTCCAACCGCCATCGGTACACCGCCGGCTCAGGACCAGATCTTCGCCATCCCGGACGCGGCTCTTCACCTCCGACGATCGATACTGGCCTGCCACCTTTTTCAATGCAATGAGTGTATGCGCCGTCGGCTCAATCCAGGTCGCGTTCCCGTCGCGCCACGGCCAGCCTTCATGCGAAACATCCAGCCTGGCCTTGATTAAGTGCAGAAAGGAACCAGTGCGCGTCCACATGTTGTGCTCCGCGCCCACCACCCGCAGCAGCCAATCCACCGATGCGCGCAAGCTGGCGTCATCCACACCCCGGACGCTGGCCAAAGTAACGGCGAGCGCGGTCACCCAGGTGCCGTCCTTTACTTCGCCGCTCGGTTGAAAGCTCCCGTCTGGACGCTGCCAGGACCGCACCAGTTTCCACGCTCGATCCAGCGCCTGGTCCGATCCCGTTCCATGCAGCGCCAGCATGGCGTATGTGGTGGGCTCGAGCCACGATCCTTTGCCCGGGAAATAGCTCCAACCTCCATCCGGGTTCTGGCTCGCGCGCAGAAACTCAAGACGAGATTCAAGATACACTCCGGCCACGGTGGATCAATCGGCAAAAAGAAGCTAAAGCTTTAGCTTCAGAAGCTTTAGCCTGAGGAAGATCGCTCCAGGAGTTGGAGTATTGGAATAAGCTTCCACTCGCTCGAATCCGGCTCTTTCGTAAAGGCTCAACGCTTCCATCATGATGGGCAGCGTATCCGCATACAAACAATCGTATGAAACCGCCATCGCCCGCTCGATTACGGCTTCCAGGA
The DNA here is from genome assembly GCA_050010415.1 of Bryobacteraceae bacterium. Taxonomy (GTDB): domain Bacteria; phylum Acidobacteriota; class Terriglobia; order Bryobacterales; family Bryobacteraceae; genus Palsa-89. Next base: position 24,318 of record JBEKLB010000025.1, read on the forward strand.
GCCGCCGCCCCAATCCTTGCCCGCGAAACTCGGGCCGCAAGTACAGCCGCTTCACCTCACCGGACATCCGGTCTAACCGCCGCAGGGCAATGGTCCCGGCAGGCTCATGATTATACATGGCAAGTAGGAGCGCCCCGCCCTGGGCGCCGTAGACGCCGGGCAAGCCCCGCATCTCTTCACCGAATCCTTGAAAATCCAGCGGCAAGCCAAAGGACTCCCAGTATTCGCGCCAAAGCCCGCGCACCATGGCTACATCTTCCGCCGATTCAACCGTCCGAATGTCCACATCTTTAGCTTAAGTTCATCAGTGCTCTTTCAACTGCGAGAGCATCTGCTCCACCCACTTATCCCCATCATCGCCGAAGCCGCGCTATTCTGCGGCGATCACTCCATTCTTGATGATCCAGGTGCGCGGAATCGCCATGAGCGGCATCAGATCCTCCGCATATTGTTTCGTTCCAAGCACGGGGAACGTGTAGCCGTGCGACTTCGCAAACGATTCCGCCAGCGCGATCTTGTCATCGGTATTGAACGATATGGCGAGCGCTCGTATTCCTCGTATTCCTTCGTATTCCTGGTATTCTTTCCCTTCCCCGCGCTCTTCCGCCCCCAATCTCTTAGTACCGATCGACTAGCCTAATGCCGGTCGTAGTTTGCCTGTTCCGCTAGGTCCGACGGCTCAACAAAATAGGTACATTCGGGCCTTTGACCGAGCAGGCGCTGCTGGCACAATCATGACGTGGCCGAGGAGGCAAAGCAGATGACGAAAATGATCGACGCAAGCCTACGATTGAAGATCTGGAAGGATACCCATGGGCAGGATCTCATTGAATACGCGCTCATGGCTGGATTCCTGGCTGCCGCCTCCGGTTTCACGCTGCCCCAAGTGGCGTCCAGCATCTCCACCATCTTTACCAGCGTGGCAGCCATGCTCGCCGGCACGGGCGGCACCGTTACGTCTCCCGGCGCATAGCGTCAGAACCGCGCGCGTAGCAAGCGGATCCTGGTGCCGCTAGAATCAAAGCGTGCGGCTGAAAATCGTTCAAGTTGGTGAGCCAGTTCTGCGACAACGTGCCCGCCCGCTATTGCAAGAAGAGATCGCGCTACCCGAAACGCAGCAACTGATCGTTTGGATGCATGAGACCATGCGCGACGCTCCAGGGGTGGGCTTAGCGGCGCCTCAAATCGGTTTGCCGCTTCAACTCGCGGTGATTGAAGACCGCCCCGAATATTCCAAGGACATTTCTCCCGAGCGGCTGGCGGAACGCGAGCGCCAATCCGTTCCCTTTCAAGTGCTGATCAATCCGCGCATTGTCGAGCGATCCGAAGAGTGCGGGGATTTCTTTGAGGGCTGCCTCAGTCTGGCGGGTTTCAGCGCCCTGGTGAAACGTTCGCGGCAAGTGGCCGTCGAATACCTGGATGAACGCGGCCAGCCGAGGCGCGTGGAGGCTCAGGGATGGTATGCCCGCATCCTGCAGCATGAGATCGATCACCTGTATGGCCGCCTCTACATCGATCATATGGAATCGCGATCCTTTATGAGCATCGACAACCTCAGCCGGCACTGGAAGGACATGCCAATCCAAACGGTCCGTGAAGTGCTCAGAGTCAAGGAGTGCGAATGATACGCTTCTCGCTGCCACTTCTCGCTTTCGTCGCTTGCTTCGCTCAGGATTCATCCCGAGTTTCTTTAAGCAATGGCGTTCAGCTCACCATCACCACCCGGTCTGATAACGCGTCGCCAGTAGCCTTAAAGACCAGCCTGGAGCCCGCCACCGGCAACAGTTTCTACCGCATCTATCGGGATGAAAACAACCTGGCGGTCTTCGCGTATGAGATGGAAGTGGCGCGCACGTCGGATGGTCAAAGCTTTCGCGTAACCGCCAGGGCCGCCACCGAAGCCTTTGCCACCAAATTCCCCAATGCCGACGGCGGTAAGCCGACGCCGACGCTTTCCACGCCGCTGGTATCGCCTCTGCTCCATTCGGGCGAACAATTCAGCATTCCGATCCCGTCGAATCCGGGTCTGGGCCAGAACTTGACCGATACGGTCCAGCTAAGGCTTGGCGAACGAGGCGCATTGAATGCTAGCGCTGCAGCCTCGGCGCAGATTCGCCTGGCCGGCTTAAAGGTCTACATCCAGGGAAAGTCCGCCTCGCCTTCAGGCGCAGGCGCCGATGTAGCTGGCCGCTTCGCTATGTTCTACATCCCGGGACACGGCGGTTACTTCTTCTCCAACGAGCCAGTGGACGAGAAGCCATTCGTACAAGGTGCGGTGGTGGACGGCACGCATCTTACCTTTACCCTCGACAACGAGACGTACGATTGCACCGCCACCGCTCCGATTTTGGTCCACGCCGACCGCGGGCAGTTGTGGGTGTATCACGATCCGAACTACAAGCCTGCCGGCAACTGGACCAAGTCCGATCTGGCGAATAACAAGGATGAGTTCTTCACCGCTGCCGCGGATTCCGTGCAGTGGTGGGTCAATTGAAGGTGGGTTAATTAAGAGTGGATGAATTGAACTGGGATCTACGCGAACGCCAGGTGGTTCTGCTCGCGGCAAATCTCTAGAATCTCCCCCGCGAGTTTGATCCACTCTTCCACCAACGTAGGCTTCGCCCGGTACAATCGTACGCCCAAATCTCGGATCTCTTGTTCGTCCTTCGGGCTGGCCAGCGTGGTGAGCGCTATCACGTGCACGTGAGCCAGAACCGGCTCCTGCTTGATCACCTTCAAGACAGCCGTCCCATCGTGCTTGGGAAGATGCAGGTCGAGCACAATGACACAAGGCTCCGAGTGCGGCAACGCCAGCCGCTGCCGGTTCACGAAATCAATGGCCTCTTCTCCATCGCGTAGAACCTCCAGAACGTATTCCTCAACGTGCTGATTCAAAGCGTGACGCAGCAGAAAAATGTCGGCGGAATTGTCTTCCACCACCACAATCTTCGCGGGACTAGGATGTTTCGCGCTCAATTCAATCCTCCCATCGGAAAGCAATCCTCTCACGTTAGATGCGACTTTTGCGATTCTGTTACGTGTAGGTTATATTGCGTTAATCGACAAAGAATGGCGTTTCCGCTTCGCCGCGCGTAACAATATCGAAGCGATAGACGGGGACGCTGGAAGATCGGTTCCCACCTTCATCCTTCTCGCGGTGCGCCTGCATGCGTGAGCGGGCTTCGGGATCGGCGACGCAGTGGAGCACTGGATCGCTGACAGTAGAGAGCGCTTCCGCGAAGAACACGGTGGTCACCAGCCTTCGAGTAAGGCCGATCGCCAGGATCATCAGGTTCACGTGCGGGCAGCGCGCGGGATGCTCACTAGGAGCCCCGTAACCGTTACTCGCGCCAGGCATCACGGTATGGAACGTGTAACGTCCTTCAACGTTGGTGCGGGCGCGGCCCCAGCCGAAAAACCCGGGATCGGCCTGGTGAAAGCGCGGATCCAGTGGATGGCGGAACACGCCGTTCGCGTCCGGCTGCCAGATTTCGACGATCGCATTCAAGATCGGCCGATTCCCTTCCTCTAGCACGCGCCCCGTCAGCACGATGTGCTGCCCTTGCGCTGGTCTCCCTCGAAAGCTGGTCAGGTCTTCGCAGCCGGTGACAAACTCGCCCGGAAAGAACGGACCAATGGTGCAGTAGGGAGACGTGGGCTGGAGCATTTAATCCGGCATCCTAATCCAAGGCGGGAGTGCGGTGTTTGCCGCGCAGCACGAAGTCGCGACGGAAGGTCAGAAAATTCACCGCGCCAACCACCGTGGGCGTGGTCTCGAAGATCAGCCGGTCGCGCGCCTCCGGATCTTGGACCGCATTGAGGAGCAGATCCACCTCGTTCAACGGTTCGCCCGGAAAGAAGATCTGCGTGATAAAACGATTCATCCAGCTCGGACCAAAAATGGAAAAGTGAATGTGCGGCGGACGCCACCACCAGTCTGACTCAGTCACCGGATACGCGCCCGGCTTGATGGAATGAAATTTGTATCGCCCTTCGGCATCGGTAACGAAGCGGCCCAGTCCAGTGAAGTTGGGATCGATGGGCGCTTCGTGCCGGTCCATCTCATGAATGTACTTGCCCGCGGAATTGGCCTGCCAAATCTCGATCATTGAGCCGGCCAGCGGCGCGCCGTCTTCATCTACCACGCACCCGGTTACTTCGATGTATTGCCCGATCGCCCGCGGCGCCGACGGCGTCAAATGGGCCATATCCACCATCTCTTCCGCCGTTATCCCCAGCCGCTCGTCGAGCGCCATCGGCCCAGTCAGCTCCGACAACGTCAGCGGACGCTCGATCAATGGCTGTGATGGGTTGCGCGTAAAGCTGCGCGGGTAATTCTTGATATAGCGCGCGAGCTGCGTGCTTTCCTGGTAGGGACTGTACTCGATCTCGGAGCTTTCGGCCGCATCCGGTTTGAGCGCTGTGGGTTCGGTTGCGTCCATATGGAAAGAAAACCGATTTTATCACGCC
>JBEKLB010000026.1:0-28093 GCA_050010415.1 Bryobacteraceae bacterium
CCGCGCTTAAAGGTTCTGGAACGCGTGCGACTTGGTGGGCCACGCGAGTATATAGCGAGCGACCCCGCGATTCGCCGAGTGGATACATCCTTGATTGTATATTTATTCTCTGTAGCGTGTAGCGTGTACTTCCACAGTGATCCCCGTTCAAGATATCTTGCTCAAGCCCCAACACCCAGAACCGAGCTCTTGCAGTGAAGCGAACTGTTTCTTTGCGGCGAAACAGCGGGTGAGACCCGGCCAGCCTATACACTTTAGCGGCCCGTGATGGTCCTCCACCATTTTGTCGGGCCAATAACAAAGAGCACCATGGGGCGCGAATTGCCCTAATCGATCACGCGCATCGACCTGTTCCAATCCCAAAGAATCTGCTTGCAGTTTCTCCGAGCCGGAGTGCTGGATGTGAGGATGTGACGACCGTACGTCTGAAGGCGATTCAACTTCGCCGCGTTGACGAGTGCGGCCTACGCCACTCGCCATGTGCAGTTCCGCAAGTTCTTCGTCGAAGCTGAAAGGAAAATCTTCTCCCGCATGGGGGTGGTGAGCACTTCCAACCGCATGATACCCGGACAAGATCTTTACTGATTAGAAAGAACGCGTCTTTCAGGACGCACCATGCAGTGATTCTAGCGCTTCGTTCCTTTTGATAGAAACCGCGCGACGGTTACGAAAATAGTTACAGTGGCCCAACAACTGCCACAGCGCCCAGCTACCAGGCGGCTACTAAGTTCTTTAGAATGTTATGGTGCGGTCGAGAGGACTTGAACCTCCACGAGATTGCTCCCGCTAGCACCTCAAGCTAGTGCGTCTGCCAATTCCGCCACGACCGCATTCGGATGAAACCAGTTTACTTCTTGTTGGCCGGCGCTGGCGCCGGTTGCTCCGCCGGCTTCGGTGGAAGCGTCACCGGAATGGTGTTGCCTTGCGGCGTCGCCGGAATTGCCGCCCCGCCGGTCTTTCCCGTACCAGACTGGCCCGTACCAGACTGGGCCGGAGCCGACTTCGTCGAAGCTTTTTGACGCTCCAACACGCTGCCTGAGGACGCAGCACCCTTGGTGGCCAAAATCGCCAGTGTGAGCGACGTAATCATGAAGATCGCCGCAGCGAGCGTAGTGGCTTTGGAAAGCAGCGTCGCGGAGCCGCGCGGACCGAATGCCGTCTGCGATCCCATGCCCCCGAACGCGCCCGCCAAATCAGCCGCCTTGCCGCTTTGCAGCAGCACCACAATGATCAGGAACAAACAAACAATGACGTGGATGAACGTAAAAAGAATAGTCATGAGAATCCAGACGAACGGTTCGGGGTTCTACTCTGTTGGTGATGAAACCGGCCGCAACTCACGTCCAGTATAAACTAAAAAGCGTGATACCTGCTGGAGCATGGTTGACAGGAGCATGGTTCCGCATCGGCCCGCTCCTGGCGCTCTCCGCGGCGTTGGCCGCTCCCGCCGGTCCCGCTACGCTCCCCGAAGCCCTGCAGACGCTCTTGTCGGGGAACTATGCCCACTCGTCCGGCTTTCATTCCAGCGCAGCCGTCTTGAATTGGAATATCGATCGCGGCAAGCATCTCGATCAGATTAAGGATCAAATCCGCCAGCTCAAACCGGATCTGTGTATCCTTCAGGAAGTGGATCTGGGCGCGCGCCGCACGCAAGGCCAGGATGTCGCCAAGGAGCTCGCGGAAGCCTTCGGTATGAACTATGTGTTCGCGCCGGAATTCCAGGAACTGGGCCAAGGCACGGCGGAAGACCCGGCCTATCACGGACAGGCGCTGCTCACCACGCTTCCAGTGCGCTCCTCACGCATGATCCGGTTCGAGCATCAATCGGGATGGTGGAAGCCGCGGCGTCTGCTCAAGTCCAGCGTGCCCCTGCTGCAACGGCGCGAAGGCGGCCGCGTGGCGCTGGTTGCCGAGCTCGATAACGGTGGCAAGCCGCTGGTGGTTTACGATCTTCACCTCGAAAGCAAAGGGACGGAGCAGTTGCGCCTGGAGCAATTGGAAGAAGTGATCGAGGATGCCAAGCGTTGCCCGCCTGAGACCCCGGTAATCATCGCCGGAGACTTCAACACGTTTGTCTTTCACTCGCGCTTGATTCCACGGCTGCGCGAGGCGGGTTTTCGCAGCGCTTTTGGCGACCGGCGCCCGAAGACGCACGTGCTTCTCGGCGAACTGGACTGGGTCTTCGTCCGCGGCGCCATCGAGTTCGAGAACCAACAGGTACTACGCGTGCCGGGATCAGATCACTTTCCAATCAGCGTAAATGTGCGACTGTAGCCGCCCGCGCGTCTAATAGACAAGAGCGCCCTATGGACTTTCGCACCATCTTGATTGCACTGGCCGCATCCGCACTCAGCGCCGCACCCAATCCGGATCAGATTATTCGCAACTCCGTAGAAGTCATGAAATCCGACTGGGCGCAGGCTCCGAAATACTCCTACCTGGAACGAGAAGTGGAGACCAAGCGGCACTCCCCGCCGACCGTGAAGACCTCGCGCGTGCTGATGATCGACGGTTCGCCTTATAACCTTGTTACAGCGCTGAACGGCGCGCTCCTTCCGCCGGACGAGCAGGCCGCGGAGCAACGGAAACTGCAAAAGGAGATCGAAAGAAGGCAGAAAGAGTCCGCACGGGAGCGGCAGCGGCGCATTGCCAAGTATCAGAAGGAGGACGACCGCGATCATGAAATGCTCAAGGAAATGGTTGGCGCCTTCGAATTTCACCTGGCGGGTGAAGCGCAAGTGGACGGGCATGCCTGTTGGGTTCTGGATGCCGAGCCCAGGCCAGAGTACGAGGCGACGAACCATGAGGGCCGCGTTCTCAAAGGGATGAAGGGAAGGCTTTGGATCGACAAGGCGACCAATCAATGGGTGAAGGTTCACGCGGAAGTGGTAAAGCCGGTAAGTTTCTACGGATTCCTGGCCAAGGTGGCTCCGGGAACCGAATTCGATCTGGAACAAGAACCGGTAGCCGACGGAGTTTGGATGCCCAAGGCCTTCAGCGTTCATGTGCAGGCCTCCGCTCTCGGATTCTTCAGCGAGAATTCGACCACGAGCGACACCTATCTGGACTACCAGCCGATGCCCCAGGCCTCGGCACTGCTACACTCTAGTTCGGTGCTCCAATCCACCAAGTAGGAGAGCAAAGCATGCCCACAGCAGTTGAAACCGCCACAGGAATCAGCCCGATTTCGAAGGAAAACGCGGCGCCCGAAGTTCAACCCATTCTCGACAAGCTGACTCAGGGGTTCGGCAAAGTGCCGTCGTTCTTCGGCACCATGGCGCGATTTCCCGAAGCCTTCGCGAGTTTTCTCCCGTTCTACACCGCCGTCATCGAACATGGAACCGTGGAGCGGAAATATAAAGAGCTGGCCTATCTGAAGGCTTCGCTCATCAATGGGTGCGAGTACTGTTTCCGCGCGCATTCGGCATCGGGAAAGAAAAACGGCGTGACGGACGATCAGATCAAGGCGCTGGCCTTTTATCACCGCAGCCCCCTGTTCGACGCCCAGGAGAAGGCCGTAATTCTTTACGCCGAGCGAATTACCCGCGGCGCCGCAGCCATCCGCCCCCCGGCTCTCAATGAATTGAAGCAGTATTTCAACGACGACCAAATCGTGGAACTGACGATGGTGGCCTGCATGCCGAACTTCACCAATCGGTTCAACGACGCGCTGCTGAATGTCCCGGATATCGGCTGAGGCGGATCACCGACCGGGCCTTAGTACGAAAGTCTATCAGGGATACTAAGAATCCATATAAGTTCTCCACCCGATTGGGAGTGCGCAAACCCGCGCCTTAGAATGCATTAGGATCATGAACGCAGGTACGCTCCCATCCAAGCAGAATAAGACCCAGTACTCTGAAGCCGAGGCAGCTCAGGAATTGGGCATGTCGGTGGAGCAGCTTCGCGTCTTGATTCGCAACCACATTGCGCAGAGCGATGAAGATCTGAATCACATCGCCATGGCGAGTTTCCATCCGTCGGACCTGCTGGTCCTGAAAATTCTGGCAGGCCAGAAGAGCAGCATGATGACGAGCGGCTCCGCCGAGTAGCTCCTCCCTGTTGCTCAGCCCTTGAAGACGAGTACGCCGTTGGCGTATATTGGTGGAGTGGACGAGCGGCGGGTCCCGCTAACGGTCCCCGAAACTCCAGTATTTTGCCGGGAAGCGGACCGCGTCCTCGGAGAGCAATCGCATCAGCGCTTGATAGCGTTTCTAGGACTGAATCCCGAAGCGGGAGTAATCGTTCCGGACACTGGCGGCGTTCGCAAGCTAAGGTGGGCCCTTCCCGGCAAAGGGAAGCGCGAGGGCGCGCGCGTGATTTACTACTTTCACGGCGAATCACTACCGCTGCTGGCTCTGAATGTCCATGCAAAGAGCGAGAAGACAAATATCAGCCCAGGCGAGAAGAAGCGTCCGAAAGCGGAAGTCGAGCAGTACGTTAGAAATCTCACGGGAGGTAAGTGATGGGCAGAGCCAAGAAACCGCTGGGCGAGCGCCTAATTGAATCCATGCAGCAGGCCAATGCCTGGGCCCGCGGAGAGAACGTTCCCGGCATGCGGGTTCACGTTCCGGAGGCATACGACGTCCGAAAGATCCGCGCCCGCATGAAACTCAGCCAGAAGGAATTTGCGGCGCGGTTCGGATTTTCGCTGGATTCGATTCAAAACTGGGAACAAGGCCGTCGCATCCCTGATGGCCCGGCCATGACGTTGCTTGCCGTGATTGCGCACGAACCTAAGGCCGTGGAACGGGCGCTGCGGGCGGTGAGTTGATGTTCAATGCGAGCTAGAGCGATAGCGGCGATTGCAGCCGCTATTCTCGTTACCGCAGTGGTGACGGCGGCAAGATTCAATATCTACCTGATTCTCGACGGTAGCGCTGGCACCGTGTTATGGAATGCCGAGGAAGCAGATTTCTTCATTGACATCCGCCATATTGGCCACGAAGTGAACTACCTTCGGCTTCCGTGGTTCCTTGCCAAGAATTACCTCGGCGCGGTCGAGGAACCTGATAACGACCGTGGATCGCTGGTGGTCATTCGAGTGACTTCTTCCGCCGTCGAACGTCACGTCCAGAAGCTTTCATACGATCCGCCTGGAAGCGGACCTGCCATGTATACGCCTTTGGAGGGACATGTATACGCTAACTGTCCAGAGCTCGGCGGCCTTTGCCGGTGGGCCGGAGATCGCTTCGAACCTGCAACGCCCGAAGAACGGCAAAGGCTTGACGACATCGGCCGTCTCACGAATAAAGATATCGAAAACCGTGCGGATGGCTGGTCCAAACGCTCGTTTCAGGTTGGGCCCGGCGATTCGGACGATATGTTTGCGATCGAACTGAGCAATAGATTTCGCCTTTCTGTGAACGACCTGGCGGGTAAGAATGGAGACCGCATTCTATCGATCAACCTGCAGCGGCCCGACCGCAGTTCCGAAAAGATATGGGATGTTGACCAGCGCTGGGGAACAGTTAACAAGAAAGAATACCAGCACGTCTTCCAAGACCCGGAGTAACTGGGGTCGATCATCACTCGCGCCGCCTGCTACCATTTCCTGGTATGGCAAAGCTTGGATTTCTTGGATTGGGTCTCATGGGTTATCCGATGGCGCGGAACCTGGCGCGTGCCGGCCACCAGGTGGCTGCCTGGTCGCACACCTCCAGCAAAGCGCAGCAGCTTGCTTCGGAAGAAAAAGCGGTCGCTTGCGCAACGCCCAAACAGGTGGCCGAGCAGTCGGACTTTATCTTCGCCTGCGTCGGTGACACGCGCATGTCGGAAGAGGTGTTCACCGGATCGGACGGTGTCATCGCAGGCGCGAAGGCGGGAACCGTCGCTGCGGACGCCAGCACCATTGCCCCCAGCGCCAGCCGAGCCATCGGCGAAAAGCTGGCGGCTAAGGGCATCCAGTTTCTGGACGCGCCCTGCACCGGATCCACCCCCGGTGCCATCAACGCCACCCTCACCTTCATGATCGGAGGCGACCAAGGCGTTTTTGAAAAAACGAAGCCATTCTTGGAAGCGATGGGCAAGAAGTTTTATTATTGCGGCGGGGCCGGGTTGGGTCTGCAGGCCAAGCTCACCCAGAACCTGATCCTCGCCAACCTGATGCAAGCATTCAATGAGGGGATGGTGTTGAGCACCAAAGGCGGCATTCAGCCCGAACTCATGCTCGACATCCTCGACAATAGCGCCGCCAAGTCCGGTTTGATCGCTTTCAAGGCCCCTTTCGTTTTCAGAAGGGACTTCACCACCAACTTTTCCACAAAGTGGATGCACAAGGATATCGGATTGGCGCTCGGTTCGGCCCAGGAGTTGGGGCTGCCGATGCCCGTTACCAGCCAGACCGAACAGGTCTTTCAGGCTGCAATTGCAGAGGGTTACGGGGAAGATGATCTTTGCGCCACCATCCGGGTGATGGAGCACTGGGCTGGCATCGAAGTGAAGGGAAAATAAAAATACAGAAAACTGTTGCGTTCCAAGAAATCATATATTAGTATTGGAATCAAGCCGGGGAGGCAACTCCCACCAAAGCGAGACTAACCTCATAAAAGACCCCTGAAGCAACCCTCCCCGGCGCCCGAAAGGGTTTGGGTCTTCAAACCACCAGCCGGATTCACCTGCAACCAAAAGCCAATAGCGAACAGCTAAGAGCACGTTATAATAGACCATTGAAGACGCTCACCCTCCTTGGGTCCACCGGTTCTATAGGTGTCAGCACTTTGGACGTGGTCGGACGCCATCCTGAAAAATATCGGGTGCATGCCCTGGTGGCGGGCTCTAACGTAGATTTGCTGGTTCGGCAGATTGAACGATTTCGCCCGCAAGTGGCAGTCACAGCAACCGAGGAGTCCCACAAGAATCTGATTGGCAGGTTAACCGAAGTGGGTCTTCCTCGCCAATCCTGGCCGGATCTTTCCTGGGGTCCTCATGCCCGTGTGGAAGCCGCCATCGCATCCGATGTGAACTTCGTGATGTCGGCCATCGTGGGCGTGGCAGGCTTGGAAGCAACGTTTGAAGCCATTCGATGCGGTAAACGAGTGGGCTTGGCGAACAAAGAGGTTTTGGTCGCGAGCGGCAAGCTGGTAATCGAAGCGGCCAGAAAATCCGGCACCGAGTTGATTCCCGTGGATAGCGAACATAACGGCGCGCATCAATGCCTGCGGGCCGGCCAACGTAGCGAAGTGGCCCGTTTGATCCTTACGGCCTCGGGTGGACCGTTCCGCGAAACTCCGGCCGAAAAGTTAGCAGACGTGACACCTTCCGACGCCCTGAACCATCCAACCTGGAAGATGGGCCGCCGCATCACCATCGACTCAGCTACCCTGATGAACAAGGGTTTTGAAGTGATTGAAGCGTGTTGGCTCTTCGATTTTTCTGCCGATGAGGTGGATGTAGTGATCCATCCACAGTCCTCCGTCCACGCCATGGTCGAATATACCGACGGCAGCGTCATCGCGCAGATCTCAGCCACGGACATGCGCATGCCCATCCAGTATGCGCTGACTTACCCGGCGCGCGATTCGGCGCCGGTCCCGCGTTTGGACTGGGCCGAGTCACGCAACTGGACGTTCGCGCCGCCCGACGTGAAGAAATTTCCCGCGCTGCGGCTGGCGTATCAGGCTTTCCGCGCCGGTGGATCGGCGGCTTGTACGCTGAACGCGGCGGATGAGATCGCCGTGGAAGCTTTTCTCGCTGGAAGAATCTCTTTCCCGTCCATCGCCGCGGTGCTGGAGGAGACGCTGGCGCGTGTACCCAATCGCGAACCGGGGTCCGTCCAGGAGATACTGGAAATAGATGAACAATCGCGTTCGGTGGCGCGTAACGTTGTTCAGGAACGCGCCCATGTCGCAGGTGTTCGTGAGCAGGCCGGCAGTGCTTTCAAACCACGGCGGCCGCATTCAGTAGAGGCCTAGATTTTTATGAGCTTCAACGTTTTGCATGATATCTGGTGGGCGCTGATCATGATCGGCATCATGATCCTGATCCACGAACTGGGCCACTATTGGGCGGCTCGCTTCTTCGATGTGAAGGTGGACACGTTCAGCTTCGGATTCGGCCCGCGCCTGTTCGGATTCAAGAAGGGCGAAACCGATTTTCGCTTTTCCCTCATTCTGCTGGGCGGCTACGTCAAGATGGTGGGCGAGCAACCTGGCGACGAGCACGCAAGCGACCCCCGCAGCTTCCTGAACAAGCCGCGCTGGCAGCGTCTGATTATCGTGTTCGCCGGCCCAGCCATGAACATCATCCTGGCCGTGGCGGTGCTCACCGGACTCTTCATGGTCCGCTTCCCCAAGATTCCTTCCTCCCCGTCTCCCGAGATCGGCTACATCGTACCCAACAGCGCCGCTGCCAAAGCCGGCTTGAACGAAGGCGATCGCATCGTCCAGATCGGCGACAGCGCGAATCCTACCTGGGAAGACATCTACGTGAAGGAAGTGGCCAGCGCGGGCCATCCTTTGAGCGTCTGGATCGTTCGCAATGGAGAGCGCAAGCTGGTTACAGTAACACCGGTGCTCGATCCTAAGACGGGCGCTGGATTCGCGGGTTGGGGCGAGCAGAGCGAAATCGAAATCGCCAGCGCTCTGGTGGATTCACCCGCATACAAAGCCGGGCTCAAGCCGGGAGACATCATGGTCAGCGTGGACTCGCAGCCCATCCATTCCACGCCCAAGGTTCACGACATCATTAACCGAGATGGCGGCAAACCGGTAGACGTCGTGTTCTCGCGCAATGGGAAGCTCATGACCGCCCATTTGACGCCGGCCATGTCCGAGAATGGCGGGACGAAAGAATGGCTGATCGGCGTGAAGCTGCAACCGAAAGTTGTGCTCGTCAGCTTGCCTTTTCCGCAAGCACTTTCAGAATCGGTCCGCGAGAACGCGAAAAACGCCACCTTCATTTATCAGTTCCTGCGCGGCGTGGCTGAACGGCGTATGTCGCCGAAATCGCTCGAAGGTCCGCTCCGCATCGTGCAGATATCGGGCGAGGAAGCTCGCGAGGGCCCCATCCCCTACCTGGGGTTGATGGCTGGGCTCAGCTTGAACCTGGCGATTGTCAATCTGTTGCCCATCCCAATTCTGGATGGCGCCACTATCTTCATGCTGATCCTGGAAATGTTCATGCGCCGCGATCTGAGCCTGCGCTTCAAGGAAGCGGCCTTTCGGCTGGGCTTCGTGTTCCTGATGGCAGTGGTGGCGTTCGTGCTTTACAACGACATCTCGAAGCTGGCCGGCTAGCGCTCCGGCGCCAACTGATTCGCAGTGACAAACACCGGCTGGATGTCCACCGGTATCCCTTCCAGTCCCTTCAGCGCCTTCACTAAACCCGGGCTCATTACGCCCCATTGATCGAGCATGTGCTTGGCGCCGGTATAGTCGCCCGTGGCTTCTACGGTCAGCAAGTCGTGATCCAGTTCCCGAACCGCTTCCTTGATCTTGGCGAAGTTCACTTCGAACGTTCCATCCGGACGCCTGCTGAACCCGCCCTTTTCGGTGATGTAATTCACCTGCATCGCCATTCCCTTCCCGTGTGCGTCGTTCAAGCCAAATCGCAACGTGCGGAACGAGGAAGCGAGAAACGTGGTATACAGCTGGCGCTCTTTATCCGGACCGCCTTCAATCAATTTCCGGTCATAGAGATGTTGCAGCATGAAGAGCCCGGTAACGTCCGCCTTGGCTTCTTCGATCGCGCTATACAGCTCCTTCATCTCCTGCCGCGGCGTAGTAGCGCGCCCGGCCACGGTAATCTGATGCGGACCGATGCCATGGCTCAGCTCATGCGCCAGGATATGCGTGAAGAACAAATCGAAGCTCAGGTCCTTTTGGCTGGCGGGAGACAATACGCGCTTGGCGATCGGTTCGAGCGTGGAATGAAACTTAGCCTCTTGCACGTTCTTCAGCATCACACGCTTGCTGCCCTTCAGCGCCACCACGCGGTCGTCGTTGGGAAGGTTGTACGCGGCGGTCTGCACTCCATGCGCTCCGTCGCCCGCATCGAACACTTCGTTCACCACGCGGATGGGCGAACTGGCCCCCAGCTTCGGATTGCGATACTTCGGATCCATCGGCAGGTTGTTCTCCACCTCTTGTAAATGATCGGCGAAGAACCCGAGCTTGGCCGTCTCGGCATCGTCCCGCACATTCACGTAAGCTTCGTACGCAGCCTTGTAGCCGAAAATCTCGTCGTTGTACGTCTCATACGGGCCGATGGTAATGTCGAGCGGAGCGTCCAGATCCATCCATGCGATGTCGCTCTCGTAATAATCGTTGGAGCGAAACGCCGCGGCGCGAGTGGTCAAGAACTTCTTCAGCGTCGCATTGTCCGTCAGCCCGGCGGCCTGCTCCAGCAACTTCGCCGACTTCTCGAGATCCGCACGATACTCCTGGGCGTAAGGGACGGCGCGCAGCTTCCGGTTCTGATCCCGGTGAATCACGCTGAAAAAGCCTTCGGCCTGTTCTTTTTCGGGCTTCGACAGCGTCTTCGCCCAGGCTTCGAACTCTTCCCGCGTCATGTCCTCGGGATAAAAATTCGCGCCGGGCAGCTTCTTCGGCGGAACATTGGGAAGAAATGCCGCATGATCGTCGATTTCAGACCACGGCGATTTGTTCAGCCAGAAGTAGTCGAGCCGGGCTTTACCCAGCGGCGTCGTATCTGGCTTGAGCTGGGTGTAGAGCGCATGGTTTCCCCTCCACATTTGCGTGAGAAAAATATCGTTCAGCACGCGCGCGGCTTCAATCAATTTTCCCAGCGCCTGACGGTCGCCCGGCGAAAGCCTGGAGACGTCTACGCGCATCTCGGTGGGCTGGAAACGCGCGGCCATTTTCTGGAGTTGCGCAAGATCGGGGATGGCTGCGGTGGCGGCAAGCATGGGAATCAGGAGCAGAAATTTCTTCACTCTCCGCATGCTAGCGCTAAATGGGCAGCATATCCAGTGCGGCCTGCAGTTCGCTTCGTGCGTGCCCGTCGCCCGTGCGTCCGGTTACTTCGATACCTCGCTCATAAAACCCGCGAGCTTGCTCCAGGTCGCCCAATTTCTCCAGCACCTGACCGCCGTGAAAATAAGCGGCCGCGTAATTGGGATTGTGCTCCAGCAACGCGCGAAATTCAGTCACCGCGCCTTCGAGTTCCCCGCTCTTCACCAACTCCATCGCCAGGCCGTATCGTGCGAAGGCGTCGGCCGGATTTTGCGCCACCATGGCTTTCAGGATTTCGGTTCGATTTGTCATGTCCTACGTGCTACTATACCGGGCAATGGCGTGCCCGTTTTTTTATCCCGTGGCGCGATTCGAGACCAATCCCTGGAGCATACCGCCGCGTTTGCCATTGGGCGATGCGTTTTCAGGCCAATGCCGCGCGCCTGAAAACTCGGTTCAACCGGATGAAGCGCGCATGCGCGAGGTGTGCAACCCGGGGCTGGGACCGCATGGCTGCGAACAATTTCCCAAAAACTCGCCAGCCGACGCGATTCGCTTCCACGTCGCCCAGGACTCCGGCGAGTTGATCCACATTCAATATGTATTCGAAAAGGATTGCTGGCCCACGGAGCACGGAGATGCGGCAAGCCTGACAAATGAAATCCTACGCCGACAGGCCGGCGTCTTTCTGGAAAACTATCTGAGGAGACGGAACGCCACATGAGTCCGGAACCTGCCACTTCAGAGCTGGCCGGGCGTTTTGTTCGCGAGTCCGTTTCCGAGTATTCCGAATTCGCGCTTCCCACCGATGCCAACACACTGGGGAATGTCCTGGGCGGGAAGGTAATGCATCTGGTGGATCTGGCGGCCGCACTGGCTGCCGTGCGCCACTCACGCTGCCCGGTGGTGACAGCCTCGGTGGATCAAATGAGCTTCCTGCACCCGGTCCACATCGGCCAGTTGATCATGCTGCACTCGAGCGTCAATCGCGTTTTTCGCACGTCGATGGAAGTGGGAGTGCGCGTGCAGGTGGAGGATCTGCTCACCGGCCATAGGAAGCACACATCGTCCGCCTACTTGACGTTCGTCGCACTGGACGCCAGCGGACGGCGCGTTTCGATTCCACCCGTGATTCCCGAGACTGACGACGAGAAGCGGCGGTACGCTGAAGCTGAGGAACGGCGAGCTTATCGGCTGGCGATGCGTGACAAAACCTTACGAAAACTCGAATAGGGCCAGGGCCCGCTCTATTCGTTCCCAGCCTTATACATGTATTTGATATTCGGTTTGAAGATCAGCAGATTCGGATGGCCGTCGCGATTCACCTTCAGGCAAGTCTTGTCGTACCACTCGATCACGCCTTCCAGCGTTTCCCCATCTTTCATCACGAACACCATGGGCGTCTTGGCTTGCATCTGTTTCATGTAGTAGAAATTTTCAGCGTTGGTTTGATCCGGTGGGGCGGCTTTCTTCTGGTGATTGTTGGGACGGCGATTCATTTGGTCTTTCACTTCGTTCAAAGACGGACGTATCAACTTACGGTTCCCGGACTCCACGGCACGCTCCATCGAGATGATCCAATCAGGCCCAAAACGCGTAGAGAAACCGGCCGGGGCCATTCAGGGGATTACAAGACGCTCAGCTAAAATCATTGAACCACACTGACAGAACCTCCGCAAGAAGTACGGTCAGGCTCCGCCGGCCATACGCGGCCATAAGAAGCAGACGCTCGCAAACGTGCCAGGTTACACCGCCAAAGCACGCAATTCCACCACCAGGGCGTCCAGCGCGATGCTCTTTTGGATGTTGCGCCGAACCAGTCCCGAGAGCTCATCCGCCCGGCTTACGGCCGCGCGCAGCCAGCGGAACGAAACGCGGGAAGCCAGGGCTTGCAGGTCGCGGCGAATGTCGGCGTTGCGGATTTCGCCAGCGCCTTCGGAGAGCAGCAGCAGGTCCTCGAGCAAAACGTAAAGAATGGTGAGGAGCGCATCCAGTTTCTCCGTTTTGCGCGGCGCCATGGCCTCGGCGTACTTGGCCCAATCGGCGAATGGAGCTTGGCCGGCCGCCACTTCCAATAGCTTCAGCATGGCAGTCCGGCGCTCGTTGTACACTTCCAGATCCATGGACACGGCCAGGCCGGGACTTCCCGCAGCGAGTGCAATGCGCCGCTCGGCATCGGACAGCGCACGCGTTTGGACGAAGGCCTGCATCTCGGCGTTCGATAGCGGCGCCAGATGGAAGGACACGGCGCGAGAGCGGATGGTCGGAAGCAAATCGTAGGGGTTCTCGGCGGCCAGCAACAGGATTAAGTGCTCGGGTGGTTCCTCCAAAATCTTGAGCAGTGAGTTCGCGGCCTGCTCATTGGCCCGATCGATATGGTCGATCAGGAAAACGCGCCGCGCTCCATGCAGTGGCTTAAACTGCGCGCGTTCCTTCAACAGGCGCATCTGCTCGATGGTGATCTGTCGCAGCGGTCCATCGGGTGGAAAGGTCAGGAAATCGGGATGCGAGGCAAACAGCAGCGGGTCTTCGTTGCGTTTGTCGGACGGCCATTTCTCGCGCTCCGCGATGATCTCCGCATTCGCTTCCAGGCTGAGATCGTCCTGCTCGATTTTGTCCGTACCAGCGATGGTCTCCTTACCCAGCATGGCCGCCGCGAATCGCCGCGCCAGCGTGGCTTTGCCCACTCCTTCCGGGCCATCCAACAGAATGGTCTGTGGGATGCGCTCCTGCTGCGTCATCGCGAACAGGGTTTGCGCAACCTTGGCGTTACCGTGAAAATTCTCGAAAGACAACCCTTCAGTCTCTCACAGAGTTTTCATGTTCAGGTGAGCTACAATCGCGATTGAAGGTATCGTTTTGGCATTAAAATCCGGCCAGCCGATGAGACTGGGAATCGATTTCGGCACCACCCGGACCGTAGTGGCCGCCGTGGATCGAGGAAATTATCCACTGCTTTCGTTCGAAGGTCCGGAGGGCGCGCCAGTGGACTGGTTTCCTTCGCTGGTTGCAGTGCGCGGCGATGAGCGGGTCTACGGATGGCGGGCCTGGGCCTGCCAACCGGATCCCGAATGGACCATCATCCGATCGCTCAAACGCGTGCTGCAGGATGCCGGGCCCAACACCATTCTCGAACTCGCCGATCAGCAGGTGCCGTTGATTCAGGTGCTGCGCGAAATGGCGGCGGCTCTCAGAGAACTGTTGCCGCAAGAAAAGCTCGAAGTGATGCTGGGCGTTCCCGCCAACGCCAATACCAACCAACGTTTCCTTACCGTGGAGGCGTTCCGCGCCGCCGGATGCGAGGTGATCGGTTTGTTGAACGAGCCATCCGCCGCAAGCATTGAATTCGGCCACAAGACGAAAATCAACGGCGTGATTTTGGTGTACGACCTGGGTGGGGGGACCTTCGACGCGTCTCTGGTAGAAGTGGGAGAAAGGACGCACCGCCCGCTGGCCACCGAAGGCATCGCCACTTTGGGCGGTGACGATTTCGACGAGATCCTCGCGGAGCTGGCCACGAGCAGCGACGAGCGCCATGGGCTGTCGCAGGCCGAGCACTTTCGATTACTGGAAGAATGCCGGGTTCGTAAGGAGGCGCTCAATCCGAACACCCGGCGCATTGTGGTGGATCTGGACACGGTGAGGGAAGGCTGGGGAACCGTTGCGGTTCCGGTCGCGGATTATTATGAGCGCTGCCGGCCTCTGGTGGACGAGACTTTGCACGTAGTGGAAGATCTGCTCGAGGCGCAAGGCGGCACCGAAATTGAAGCGCTGTACGTGACCGGCGGAGGAAGCGAGCTGCCGATCGTCGGCCGTGTTCTGCGCGAGCAGTTCGGCAAGCGGATCCGGCGTTCGGTGCACGCGCGGTCGGCCACCGCGCTCGGTCTCGCCATCCAAGCTGACGTGCTGGCTGGTTACGTTCTGCGCGAGAAATTCACGCGTTACTTCGGTGTATGGCGCGAGGGCGACGCCGGACGACGCATCGTTTTCGATCCGCTGTTTCAGAAGGGCGTCGCACTTCCCGGGCCCGGCGAGCGGCCGCTCGAGATTCGCCGGCGCTATACTCCGGTGCATAACATCGGGCACTTTCGCTATCTCGAGTGCACGCATCTGGACGAGGAAGCGCAGCCCTCCGGCGATGTAACGCTGTGGGATGCAATCCAGTTTCCGTTCGATCCAGCGCTGCGGGAATCCGAGAGCGTGGAAATAGCGCACTCCCCGGCGGCGCGCTCGCACCAAATCGAGGAGACCTACTCCATCGACGCCAGCGGCACTGTCACCATCACCATCACCAATCTGACCGCTGCCTACAATCGCGTCTATCGTCTGGGGCGCTGGGCATCGAAAGACGCGCCCGTGACACCGGCCAAGGCGCGCATGCGGCATGTTACGCGAAAACAGGCCGAGGGTCATCGGCGGTGAATCAGGCGGTGAATCAGCTACTGGAGCTGATCGGCAAACACAAACTCTACGATCTGGCGCACTCGTACTTCCCAGGGATGCCGCATTTTCCGACGCATCCGCCGTTTGTGTTCGGGCTGACGAGGAAACACGGCGACATGCTGATGGAAGGCGGCGCCAGTTCCTCGGCCGAATCCATTGCTTTGGGCGGACACGTCGGCACGCACATCGATGCGCTTTGCCACTACTCTTGCGATGGCAAGCTGCACGGCGGCATTGAAGCGAAGAAGGTCCAAAACGATTCTTCGGGATTCAGCGAGTTGGGCGCGGAAACTATCGCGCCCATTCTGCGCCGCGGGGTGCTGTTGGATATCGCCGCCGAAGTAAAGCTGGACGCCTTGCCAACGGATTTTGCGATTACGCCGCAGCATCTGGATGCGGCCTTAAAGGCGACGAAGACCACCGTTGAGCCCGGCGACGTGGTATTACTGCGAACCGGCTGGGCGCGCTACTTCACCAACTTCGCTCAATTCGTAACCGGCGGACGGGGTGATCAAGCTGGACATGCGGTTGCCGGTCCGGGCCCCGAAATCGATGGCGCGCGATGGTTGAGCGAGCGAGGTGTGTTTGGCGCCGGTTCCGACACCATCGCATTCGAGAAAGTTCCAACTGCGAGCATGCCGGTACACGTGCATCTGTTGGTGGAAAGCGGCATCCATATTATCGAAGCGCTCAACTTGGAAGATCTCTCGCGCGATGGCATCCACGAGTTTGTCTTCATCGCCGCTCCGCTCAAATTGCGCGGCGGCACCGGATCGCCGATCCGTCCGCTGGCGCTGGCGTAAGCCCTTAGACCGGGCTTCAGTATTGATTCAGAAATGCCGTTAGCTCCGGTGTCAGGCTCTTTCGCGAAGCGATGCAGAGATCGATTCCTTCCAGCGTCTGCGCCAGCGTTCTCGGCCCTCCGTTGTAGTCCTTCACGCGGTCGCTAAAGAATGAGTCCAAATCGGCGCGGTGTTTGGCATCGCAGAAACTGCCGCCTACCAATGGAAGCATGGCAGCGAAGTCCTCACCCACTTCGCGCGGAAGGCGTTTCAACAGCGCATCCAGGTGTTGCTTCACAAATTCAAATGGAACTTCACGCGTATCCACGTAGGAAAGTGGACCGAACAGCAGCGGATAAAATGTCTCGCGCAAGTCAAAATCTTTGGAAAGCAGCAAATCGAGCGCCGCTTTCGCCAGTTCGGGATTGCGGAACGATCCAAGAGCATCCAGCAATACTTCGCGAACATGATGATCGCGCTCCTGAATGGCTGCCGTTCGAATCGAGTTGAACAGATCGCGGTTCCCGAATTCAGCAGCGATTCTGAGCACCGGCTCCAGCATCCCGGGAGCAATGCCGCTGCGAGTTTCGAGCCACGTCCGAGCCAACGTTCCGGCTTGATCCACCAGCTCTTTTTCTTCGCCGGTACTGGCCACGAACGGGACCAGTTTTTGACGAAGCAACATTGTGTCGTCGCTGTCTCCGGGTTTCGTGGTCCACCCCAAGGCTAAGGCTTTCTCGCCGAATTCCTGGCGGATAAACCGAGCCCCTTTTTCGCGCAGATCGGCAGGCACGCTTTCACCCCGCAGCAGCGCCGCGATGTTGGACGCCGTTTGCACCACATGCCAGTCTGGATCCTTGCTGAATTCCGGCACCAATGCCAGCGCCGCTTGCGCCGAAATTTCTCCCTCGCTGGACAACGACTCCACATCGCCCAAAACACCCACGCGCTCCGCAACGCTCAGATGGCTGCCCCGGGCGGCTAATACATTCTTCAAAAGGTCGCCTTGGTAAGCAACCTGGTAATAGCCGCTCTCGCCGTCGTTCGGCAGAATCCAAGTGGGACAGGTCTGAGCGCCAGTCAACGCGATCTCCTCGTTCGGATCCGACAGCAAGTTGCATTGGTGGTGCACGGAACCGTCGGATTCAAATGCGACGCAAACAGGAATCTGCCAGGTCTGCGGTTTGGCTTGCGATCCGATGGGCAAGGAACGCTTCTGCGACACCTGGAGAGACGGCTGGGCGTCGCACTTCAGCGCCACGGAAACCTCCGGCACGCCGGCCTGATCGAGAAAGCTATTGAAGGCAGGCGCCACGTTCCTTCCAGCGACGCTGCTGATAGCCGCTTCAAAATCGCTGGCCGTAGCGTTTCCCCAGGCGTGCTGCTTCAGATAAAGCTGGACGCCCTGGCGGAACTTCGCCTCGCCAATCCAGTGTTCGAACATCTCGATGACGGCAGCGCCCTTTTCGTAAGTAATATCGTCGAATGCGTTCGCGATGTCGTCGTTGTTCTGGATCGGCTGGCGGATCTCGCGCGCGGACGCCAGCTCATCGCCGCGCATAGCACCAAGCCTCGCGTTCACGGCCGTTACATCCAGATGCCAGTCCGGTTGCCACTCGCCTGGAATTTTGCGCTCCATCCAGGTGGCAAACGCCTCGTTCAACCAGGTATCGTTCCACCAGGCCGTGGTCACCAAATCGCCGAACCACTGGTGGGCCATCTCGTGCGCAACCAATCCGGCCAATTCGCGCTTGTGTTCGATGGTTTCGCTGGTTGGATCGGCCAGCAACGAACTCTCGCCATAAGTGATCATTCCGGCGTTCTCCATGGCGAAATCGCTGATCGGCATCACCACCGAATCCAGCTTCTCGTAGGGGTACGGAATGCCGAAGTAATCTTCCAGCAGTTTGAGCAGCTGGGGAATCGCCGTGGCGGCATAGGCAGCGTTGGCGCGCTTGCCCTTAGGAACGATCACGCGCACGGGCGTCGGCCCAACGCGGCCCGCATCCACCACATCGAATCGCCCCACCGCGAATGCGACCAGGTAGCTGGGCAATGGCGGCGTCGGCCTGAAGTGCACGGTCTTCATGCCACTGGGCTCGCTCGATTCAGACTGAACCGGCGTGTTCGACAGCGCGAGATCGTCCTTGGGAACATGCAGCGTAACCTGCCACGGCACCTTGAAGCTGGGCTCATCGAAACAGGGAAACGCGCGGCGCGCGTCGGTCGGTTCGAATTGGCTGTACACGTACCATTCGCGATCTTCTTTCAATTGGAAAACACCGGCGCTGCTGTTCCTGCTGATCTTGCCCTGATAAGCGGCGTGCAAAACGCCGTGGCCTGAAATCGGGCGATCGAAGGACAGTCCTATGAACTGGTCTCCACCCGGAACAATCTTGGCTGCATATGCGGCGCCGGATTCCGGACGAAATGCCGCATCTTGAATCTGCAGGCCGATCGAGTTGAGCCAGATCACCTGGGCCGGCGTGCGAACATCCACGCTAATGTCGACGCTGCCGCGGAATGTGTCGCGATCTGGAACGATGGTGAGATCCACCGCATAACGCAACGGCTGAGCCGATCCGTCCAAACGCAATTTAGGAGGGTCCAGAGAAGGCGCGGCGGATGCTGCCGCGGCCATGAGGGCAAGAGATAGGATTCCGGCGAACTTCATAAACGAACTGCGGCTTCGGCCGGCGTGGAGAACGTGACTGAGGACTTCCGCAACAGCACTACTGTGAGCGCAGCCAGGTACAACAACGCGCCCATCAATACGGTAGCGCGCAGGCCGATATAAATGGCCAGGCAGATAGCGGCGACGGACCCCAGGACGCTGGCGGCAGCGTTTAGCGCCCAGGCCCATCGCACGGCTTGCGGGAAGCTTCTCTCCAATCGAGTGAGGCCAGTGGGAAACGGGATGCCCATCAGAAAACCGGCGGGCGCAATCATGCACACCGTAACCAGGGCCTTCAAGGGCAGCGGCCATCCCACGCCGAACTCGCTCACTGGGGCGGCAAGATATGCCAACGCGGAAACGGTGACAGCCACACCCACCAGGACCGCGCTCAGCCGGCGGCTGTCATTCGGATCGCCGGTGAGCTTCCGGCTCCAATAACTGCCGAGCCCGCTCGAAATCAGCATCGAAAAAACGATCACCGTTAATGCATACGTAGGATGCCCCAGAAAGAGTACAAATTTTTGGATCAGCGCCACCTGGATCAAAATATATCCCGCGCCAATACACACAAAATACAGCAAGAAGCCGCGCACGCCTTTCTCGGCAGGCAACTTCTCACCGAGTAACAACGGAGGAAACGCCAGCACGACGAGGATGGCGAGCACGCTGATTCCCAGCACCTCAAATAGCAACGGCAGCGCACGATTGATTTTGTAATCCGCGGAAAGTCCACCCTGCTTCAGAAAATTCAAAACATCGCGCGGCTGCACCGTGTAGAAAAAGAATGGACGGTCGTCGTCCACGGGCGTAACGTTGTAGCGATAGTTCCGCCAAAAGGTATTTGGATCGGCGCTCTTCAACAATTCTCCAAACTCGTTGGATGGGACGTCGCCCGGCAGATAGAGAGCACGCAGTTTGGTCTGGCTCAAGGCCGACTTAACGGCCGCGACATCGGCAGCGCCGAGCGGCTTACGAAAAATCAGCACCGTGTCCAGCGCGCCGAAGGCATTGACGTTTTGCGCCTGATCACGGAGAACTACAATGTGTTTCCAAGCGTCAGATTCACCAACCTGGCCGAGCGCGACGATGGCGAGCGAAAGCAATCGCAAGCTCTCGCGCGGCGGCTCGAAGCCCCAACGGGTGAAAACCATCAGCCCATCATCTGTCAGGTGATTCAGATAATCGCGAAAGGCGTCGGTGGTGTACAGATTGTTTTCGGAAAGCGCGAAGGCTCCGGCCGCGGTGGAGGCCCAGGTATCGACCAATGTGGCTTGCAAAACTTGATATTTTTCCGGGCTTCGCCTGACAAAGCTGCGGCCGTCTTCAACGAACAGATGCACCTCAGGCCGGAAATACAGCCGATGGCTGAGATCCGCAAAGCGCTGCTGCATGATGGTGTGCGCAATGATCGGATTGATTTCGACCGCGGTGACATCCTTGCTGCCGCCGGTAAGCGACCGCGCGACGTCCCAGCCGCCACCCGGACCGATCACCAATGTTTTCGCGCCGGGCCGCAGCATATAAGGAAAACCCGGCCCTTCGTGCAGCAGGTTCGCGCGCTCCTTATCGGTCAGGTGATCGAGATCGAAGGTGGGAATGCCGGTGGATGCGTCGTCATCAATCACAATCTCGGGGTCGCTGGATTTGGGATTTAAGAGCGCGATGCGCGAGATGGGATTCCACCTCACGAACGCTTCCTGCCCAATCCGATGGCCTTTCGCGTAGCGAATGTCGATCAGGTGGCTCTTGCCGTTAAAAGCCATCAGCGCGACGAAGACCAGCGCTAACGTAACTGCTCCAGCGCGGCCCCGCAATGTGCCGGCCAGGTTGTACCAGACTGCCGCCGACACCGCCAGCAGAACGGAAGCCGCGAGCACCGTGTTCGGTCCGCCAAAATAATTCAGAAATGGAACCAACAGCAGGCATCCGCCGGCGGCGCCGAGCAAATCGAAAAAGTAGACGCGATCCACGCGCTGGATCGCTTCCGCCACGGCGATGGAGACCACGGCGCCCGAGAAAAAGAACGGCAGCGCGCTCGCGAAATAGACGCCCGCGAGCGTCAGATTGCCCAGTTCTCCGGCGCGCGTAAGGATAAAGGCCAGGGATGCCAAAACGGCCACACTGTTCACCACCGCCAGTACGCCGAGCTTGTAAAAAATGTTCCCGCCGCGGCCGGCGACAACGTAGGAGAACAGGCCGCCCGCGCCCAGCCCGAACAGGGCGATCGAGATGGCGAGAAACGCGAAATGGTAGTAGAAGACCACGGAAAAAATGCGCGTGAGGGACAGTTCCAGAATCAGTGTGGCGAGCGTGGTGAACGCTACGCCCAGATAGAGCTGTGGCCATTTGGTCTTGCCGGATTCTGTGGATGAACTGACGCGAGGCAATATCTAATGGTAAAGGATCGGATAGTTTTATCGCAGGAAACCAGTTGTAACAAACCAGCCGACAGGCCCGCTCCATAACCGCGGCGCCTGGCGGCCGATCCTTCTTCCCTGCCACTTCAGACGAAGCTGGGAGCCGGCCGGTTGCACGGCCTACATCATCGCGGCTTTATTTACATCATGGCGGCCGGCGGCGCCGGTTCATCCGGACTACCCGCCTTCGAAAGCGGCAGCCTGACCAACAAAGTTCCCAGCCCAAGAATCACGATCGAACCCGCAATATAGGAGGGATCGGGGAAGATCTTCGGGAGGGGCCAGTCGCGGAAACGGAACGCCGCGATCACCAGTCCCATCAAGGCTTCGCCGGCGATCAATCCGGAAGCTATCAGGATGCCTACGTTCTCCACCCGCGCGGATTGTGCTTCGTTGAAACCCGCCCGCTTGCGCATGGAGTCCGTTACCCAGCGAAAAATCCCACCCACGAAGATCGCGAAGGTGGTGTTAATCGGAAGATACATTCCCACCGCCACCAGCATGGGGCTTTTCACGCGGCCCATGATCATCACGATGCCGAACATGACGCCCACCACCACCAACGGCCACGGCATGTCCCCTCCCACGATGCCTTGCGCGAGAGTGGCCATCAGTCCGGCCTGCGGCGCGGAAAGCTTCGGATCGCCAAACCCGATCCCGCCGTTCTTGATATTCGCAGCTTGCAGAATATATAGCGGCCAGTACATCGCGGCGCTGGCCACTACCACAGCGATCAGTTCGGCCCACTGAATCAGGCGAGGCGTGCCGCCGAGGATGTAACCAACCTTGAAGTCCTGGAGCAGTTCTCCCGCCACTGCCGACGAAACGCAACCTACGGCCGCCACTCCCAGCACCACCGCCACGCCGCCCGGTCCCGACACGCCTAACGACACCATCAGCAGCGCCGCGATAATCAGCGTGGTAAGAGTCAACCCGGAGATAGGATTGTTGGTGGAACCAATGGTCCCTACCAGGTAACCCGATACGGCCGCGAAGAAGAAGGCGATTAACAGCATCACCGCTGCCGCCACCACACCACCCAGCACCTGATGCGATAAATAGATATACAGCGCGATCATGCAGGCGAACATCACGGCGATGAGGGCGAACACGATCTTGGGGCTCATGTATTGCTCGGTGCGGATGGTTTCTTCCGGCTTGGCTTCGGCGCTCAAATCGGCAACAGCGCGCTTCAGTCCATCGAAAAGCCCGTTGCGCATTCGGAACAGCGTGTAGGCCGCGCCCACCATCATGCCGCCGACCGCGATGGGACGAACAATGTAGCGCCACACTGCATTGATCAAACCGACCCACGATCCATCCGACGATCCGGCCGGCAGGAACGCCTGCAACTGCGGACCCATAAAGAAGATCAGCAGCGGTATCAGAAAGCCCCAGGCCAGGACGCCGCCAGCAAAATTGAGCGATGCTAATTCCGGCCCGATGATGTAGCCGACACCGATGTAGGCCGGACTCACGGTCGGTCCGGATGCCAGCGTTACGCCTCCGGCATTCAGGGTCTGCTGGGGCGACCCCAACCGAACGACGCTTTTGCCGAGCTGCCCCACCCGCAGGATGAAATCCTTGTCGTTCGCGAAGAGCTGAATCTCAGCCAGAAATTGAATCAGCGCCCCGAGGCCCAGGTTGTAGAACAGATACTTCGCCGCATCCGCGCCGCGCCGGCCCGCCTTGTGAATTTCCGACGCGGCCACCGATTCGGGAAATGGGAGCTCCGGATCTTCCACCATGACGCGCCGAAACAACGATACGAACAAGACGCCGAGAATGCTGCCCACCACCATCAGCGCTGTCGATTTCCAGTAGGCATCTTTGGGCGCGAATGAGGGCCAGGCGCCCGAGATCAGAAATGCAGGCAGCGTGAAAATGGCACCCGCCGCGACGGATTCCCCGATGGATCCTGCTGTTCGCGCGATGTTCTCTTCCAGCACCGATCCGTTCACCATTCGCAGAACAGCCATGCCGATTACCGCAGCCGGGTAAGTGGCGGCGATTGTAATACCGGCACGCAGGCCCAGGTATGCGTTAGCGGCTCCGAGGATTACCGTCATTATGAGCCCGAGCAGTAGGGCTCGCAGCGTGAACTCCCGCATTTGCATGTTCTGCGGGACAAACGGGCGATGGCGTGTAGGTGCGCTCATTGGATCACAATCATAGCAGGTGATTGCGGCAATACGGGAGGGCGAGCGAAGCTCGCGAGCCAGGCCTAATGGACCGTCAACGTTACGGCGCTGGGGCTGACATAATCGCCGACCGTAACAACAATTTGATTGTAAGTGGCATCCAGTGTGCCAGAGGGCACTACCACATTGATCTGTAACACGCCCGCGACAAGACCCGGCGCGGCTCCCGCGTAGGTTACCTGGGCGGGCTGGCCGGTGATGGTAACCGAAACGGGAAGGATCGGCATGGGGTAAGGCGCGGTGGTGAGAAGACCATCCACACTAGTGGGCATAGTGAGTCCAGCACCGGTAGCGAAGAGAGACACTACAGAGCCTCGCGCGGCTGGGTTGGATTGCGAGTTGACGGTGCCATCCTGGTTGAGGATTGCGCCCTGGCCGCCTCCGTTGCCGAGGACGGAAAAAACAGCGGGCGACGCGGCTTCAACCGGCACGGTTACCGATGCAGTGGTCTGCCCCTGATAAATCACCTGTACTTGGGTGGTTGTTCCACTAACTCCGAACGGAACGATGGTATTGATCTGGGTGGAGGAAGAGTACAACAAAGGCGATGCTACGCCGCCGATCAGAACTTGCATGCCTTGGATGTTCTTACTTACGGAATCGCCATCCAGTTCAGCCTGCCCTTCCGACACCGGACCTAAGTTAGCGCCGAAGATGGTTACTAACTCACCGGGAGATACCGCTCCCTCCAAGTAACTCGCGCTGCTGACCACTGAAGAAATAACCGCGCTGCCGGTCGAAGGCGTAGTGGTTGATGGGCCATATATAGCGACAGAGTTAGAAAGTGTAGGGACATAGACGCGCCCGTTCACTACGGTGGGCGGCGCAAATTTCGTAAATGTACCCGGCAGGTCGCGACCCGCGTTCAGGTTGCTGTTCCATAGCTCGTGGTCCAGATGCGTGGCGTCCAGGGCGTAAAGGGTAGCTGGTTGCGGAGCGAGAGTGGCATTACCGGTGATCAGCCACACAATACCGTTCTGTCCGCCATTGGCGGAGAGAGAAAGACCTACATATATCGGCGCGTTGGCCGGCGTATATTGAGAAAGCATGACCGAATTGAGCACATTATTCGTGATCTGAAATGCTTTTAGCGACGTACTAGGATCGTATTCGTATACGATTGGGCCATTGGACGCGTCATTCCACAGCGCCATGTTAAACAGACCCCAGGGATTTACCTGCACGCCTTGCACGCTGCCGGTGACATTGGGGCCCAGATGACCCATGGCGTCGTAGTTCACCAGATACAGCATTCCGGCCTTGCCGCCCATAAGCAGATAATGGATTCCTGGAATCAATATTGCGCCAGCAGATCCCAGATCCCAGTCCTGATCGTTCAGATTGCCCCATTCGCTGGGAGTATACCAGTCGAGCAACGAAAGATTAGCGCCGGAAAGATGAAGCAGCGATTCGCCGAAGTTAGCGACACCGTCCCAGTCGCCATTGCCCGTGACGGCAATCACGTTTCCTTCGCCATCCACCGCGGGAGCGCGTCCAGCTTGCCAAAAGGCTGCCTGACGCCCGTTCGGGGCGCTATTGAAAACGCCCTTTTGCTGTAAAGTCGAAGGATTGTAGGCGAGCATCCAGCCTTGGTAGTTGCCCGCATCGGCGTGCGATCCAAAGCCTATGAAGAGGATGCCGTTCGCAAGCATCAGGCCGGGCCGCTGCAATTGCTGCGAGGCGGTGAGAGCCACTGTCCCCTGGCTGCTTCCAGCACCGGTCCCTGGAACGGATGCCGCAATCTCCACTGGTCCATCAAACATTTCATGTCCGTCCACCAGAGATAGGGCGTGCAGTTGAAACACGGGATTGCTGAACGCGCCGGCGGGAAGATTGTCGCTGACAACGTATATGACCTGCGCGTCGGGGTCGATGGCCGGCGTCCCCAATATTCCAATCTCCGGCAGAATGTCCGTGAAGTTATACAGACCGGAGGGAACCACCGGGCCGAGGTTTACCTGCCAGAGCGGTGTGGCAGATTGCGGAGCATCGGCATTGAACGCGAATACGCTATTGTGCATGGTGGCGACATACACGACGTTGTACTTGGTTCCACCGATGGCCACGCCGGACACGTATAGCGGCTGTGAATACACTTGTCCATCAACGGGAAAAGTGCCGATCTTCCCAAACGTGTTCCAATTCATCTGCGGCGAGAGAATGGTCTCCTGCAGATTGGCGCCGGTTTGATGGGTGTCGTAATTCACGTTCAGCACATTCACCTGAGCGAAGGTGCCGGCTGCGATACTTAGTCCCAAGAAAAAAAGACGAAACCAGGGGGATCTGTTAACTCCATGGAAGAAGTTCGGAGGCCTTTGAAGTGATAGGATACTCAACGGTTCATTGCGCTTCGCGAGCAGCGTCGCGAACCTTCCCTTCCTAAGTCTTTACACGATTGTCACACAGAAGTTGCTGAGCCTTACAAAGTTTTGCAGTGAGAATGGAATCGGCGCGCGTTACTCCGGAGTTAGCAATACTTACTAAGTGGTCGACGTCCTGGGCGGAGCCCGATCAGTCCTCATTTCCCAGAACATGAATCGCCTGCAGCTTTTCCCAAAGGGCTGCTAAGCGGTCCAGACGAAGGGCATTCGGTCCATCGGATAGCGCTCTCGCGGGCTCTTCGTGAACTTCCACAAACACGCCGTCCACGCCGGCAGCCACCGCTGCGCGCGCCAGCGTCGGAATGAACTGTGGCTGTCCGCCGGAAGCATTGCCGAGGCCACCTGGAATCTGGACGCTGTGCGTGGCATCGAATATAACCGGCCAACCGAATTCGCGCATGATCTGGAGGCCCCGCATGTCCACCACCAGATTGTTATAGCCGAACGACGAACCGCGCTCGGTGAGCAAGATGTTGTTGTTGCCCGTGGAAGCAACTTTGTCCGCGGCATGGCGAATATCGTAGGGCGAAACGAATTGTCCCTTCTTGATGTTTATGGCGCGGCCGGTGCGGCCCGCCGCAATCAGCAAGTCGGTCTGCCGGCAGAGAAAGGCCGGTATCTGCAAAACATCCACCGCCTCGGCCGCGGCTTCTGCCTGCGAAGGCTGGTGGATATCCGTCAGCACCACATACCCCTCACGCCGTAAGTTTGCGAGAATCCGCAAGCCTTCCTCGGGTCCCGGGCCGCGATAGGACTGGAGGCTGCTGCGATTGGCCTTGTCGAACGAAGCTTTGAAAATGAACGGGCCGGCGATCTTGCGGATTGCGTCCGCGAGAAAGCGCACGTGATCCTCGCTCTCGATCACGCAAGGTCCGGCGATCAACGCCAGCGGCCGGCCACGCCCCATGAGAGGAAGAGTGCTCAATCGGCGTGTGTGTACTGCTCGGAGCGAACGCGTTGAGCGGGCTTGGGACGGCTCTTGCGATGCTTGTGCGCCGCCGCCATGAATGCCGAGAACAGCGGATGCGGCTCCAAAGGCTTGGACTTGAATTCGGGATGGAATTGGCAGCCCAGGAACCAGGGATGATCCGGGATCTCGCAAATTTCCACGTACACCGAGTCAGGCGTCTGACCGGCGATGCGCAATCCGCCCGACGTCAAGACCTGCTCGTAATCGCGATTGAATTCGTAGCGGTGCCGGTGGCGCTCGCTGATCTCGGGAACTCCATACGCCTGGCGCGCAAAACTTCCTTCCGACAGCATGCATGGATACGCTCCCAAGCGCATGGTTCCACCCAATTCGTCGACGCCCTTCAACTCGCGCAATTTATAAATCACGCGATCGGGCGCAGCGGGGTCGAATTCCGTCGAGTTGGCGTGCTCCAGGCCGCAGACATTGCGCGCGAACTCGATCACCATGGTTTGCATGCCCAAACAAATGCCGAAATACGGCACCTTGCTTTCGCGCGCATAGCGGATGGCTGCAATCATGCCTTCCACGCCGCGCTTTCCAAATCCACCTGGAACCAAAATACCGTCGTATTGTTCCAACTCTGGGGCGCAGTCCGGCCAGGTCATATGGTCGGACTCGATCCAATGAATGTTCACCTTCAGCCGGTGCGCCAACGCGCCGTGCAGCAGCGCTTCTTTGAGACTCTTATAGGAATCCTCGTATTCCACGTACTTTCCGATGAGCGCGATGTCCACCTGGTCTTCGGGATTCTGCATGCGCTCCAGCATTCCGGTCCAGCGGCTGAGATCGCGCTGCGTGGCGTCCATACGCAAGATACGCAGGAGAATCTCGTCCACGCCCTGCTCGGCAAACACCAGCGGAACTTCATAAACCGAGTTCACATCGCTCGCGGTGATCACGGCTTCCACGTCCACGTCGCAGAACAGCGCGATTTTCTCCTTCATGTCATGCGGCAGCGCGCGCTCAGACCGGCAGAGCAGCATATCCGGCTGGATACCCAGCGCTCGCAGTTCTTTCACGCTGTGTTGGGTAGGCTTGGTCTTCAGCTCCTGCGCCGCGGCGATCCAGGGAACCAGCGTCACATGCACGAATGCGGTGTTGTCGCGGCCCATCTCATGCCGAAGCTGGCGGATGGCTTCCAGGAACGGAAGCGATTCAATGTCGCCCACCGTGCCGCCAATCTCCACGATCACCACATCCACGTCCGCCGCCACCTTGCGCGCCGCCGCTTTGATCTCGTTGGTGACATGCGGAATCACTTGCACGGTTTTGCCAAGATAATCGCCGCGCCGTTCGCGATGGATGA
>JBEKLB010000027.1:0-27973 GCA_050010415.1 Bryobacteraceae bacterium
AACTTTTCGAAACCACTGCGGTACCTGAAATCCGGGTTCAGGCTGAAGCGCTGGCCCTTCGTCTCCTGCATCAATCCGCTCCCGCGCTCGATCAGAAGGCGATGTAGCGGCACGAATTCGTCTGAAGTGCCAGTAACTTGCCATCCCCTGAAGGAAGGTTCGCCGCCGTTTCAACGGCTTGCGAATTCGTTCAAAGCGGTCACCAACGTGCCGATAAGGGCGAAAGAAAGGATTCGTGAAATGAGTACGATTCATCCAGTGAATAACACGTTCTACGTTCCGCCCATTTCCTCCTCCAACGCGGCATCTCCTTCGTCCACTACTGCATCGTCCACTACTGCATCGTCCACTACCGCACCCACCCTGGCCTTTCCACTGACCCAGGATGAAGTGCAACTCAGCCTGGCTGGCCGTATCGCACTCGGTGTCAACGACGGGAAACTGACCAGCTCTCAAGGCCAGCAGCTGGATGCTCAGCTCCAGACCATCAATCAGCAAATCACCAGCGGAGGGTCGGGAATCGGCCAGTTGCAAAGCCAGCTCAGCGAGCAGATCTATGGCGACGGCCACAATGGCGCAACAATTCCCACGGATCTGACGGTCAGCGCCGGCGACGAACGGGACTTTTTGCAGGCTGGCCGTGTCGTAACCCAAGAGAGCGCGGGCAACCTTACCAGCAGCCAAGGCTCCCAGTTCTTTTCACAAATCAGCCAGATTTACCAGCAATCCCAGAATGGCGCGTCGGCCTCAGCCACCAACCAAGCTCAGAATCAGCTGAGCGTTGAGATATATGACGCTGCACACGGCATCAATAACTCGGCGTCATAGTACCCAACCCCTGTCGGGCCGCGCGGCCGCAATCTAACCGCCAAAACCTACAGACTAGACATCGGCGGCCCCGACCCTCGACCGCCGTTTCGTCCATTCAGAAAAGTACTATAACCCTTAGTAAACTCTAGGTCCTTTCTCATGGTCGATTCGAGCAATGGGTATGATACCCTTGAAAGTCTCTCGCCAACGCAGGTTCGGAGGGTATGTGATCAAAGTATTTTTCCTTACAGTCTTAATTCTGTTCACCCTGCAGCTTCAAGCGCAGCCCACTGTCACTTCCGGTAGCGTTTTGAACGCTGCTAGCTACAGCTATCCGGGCTTGCCAGGTGGTTCCATCGCTCAAGGCTCGATGTTCGTCCTTTTTGGTTCGAAGCTGGGTACCACCGCCATTATTGGGAACTTTCCTCTTTCCGACACCCTGGGTGGCAGCACCATCCAAGTGACTTCCGGGGGCACCACTGTGAATGCGATCCCGATCTATACTACTGCCGGTCAGGTGGCGGCCATTCTTCCCTCCAGCACGCCGGTCGGCGCTGCCACGCTTACCCTGACTAATGGTGGGCAAACCAGTGCTTCGGTGGATGTTCAGATCGTGCCCAGTTCCTTCGGCGCTTTCACCATCAATCAGGCTGGCAGCGGTCCCGCCGTTATTCAGGATTATGTCTCGTCTACTGACTTACCGGTAAATACCATCGCCGCTCCCGCGTATCCCGGCCAAACCGTGATTCTCTGGGGCACAGGCTTGGGTCCAGTATCGGGAAACGAGGCTAACCGCCCGTTGCCGGGCAACATGCAGAGCGCTCTCAACGTGAAGGTTTGGGTTGGAAACTCGCTAGCCACGGTGAACTATGCGGGGCGTTCCGGCTGTTGCGCCGGAATCGATCAAGTGGTTTTCGTCGTGCCCCCAGGCGTGGAGGGATGCTATCTGCCGGTTTCCGTGCAGGCTGGGACCGCCGGTGTCATCAGCAACTTCACCTCAATGGCCGTGGCGCCCAGCGCCGGTGCTGCTTGCTCGGACGCGGACGGTATTAATCCCGCCGACATCACCACTCTCGAATCCAACCGCTCGCTTCGGCTGGGTGCTATAGATCTCACCCATATTTCGCTTACTGTGGTGGCTGGCTCAGCGCCGGAGCTCTCCGACACCGCCAGTGCTATCTTTGGAAGCTATTCATTGTCGCAGCTTTCTGCTTCGCTGGGCGTCACCCAGTCGCCATCAGTGGGAAGTTGCACTGTTTCGCAGTTCCTGGGCCTCAATCCGCTCCCCGTGGATCCCATCAAACCCACGCCGCTGGACGCGGGCGCATCCTTATCGATTGACGGTCCGGGAGGCAAGCAGAGCATTGCCAGCACCTCCACCGGCGTTTACTCCTCAGTCTTGGGTGGAGTGCCGTTGGATCAGATTCTGACCGCCACTCCTATACCCGCGTATTTCTCTGCCGGCGCTTATACGCTCTCCGGTAGCGGCGCAGTGGGTTCGTTCTCAGCGCAACTCACCGTTCCGACGGACCCCACCACGAACGCGAGTTCGTTCACAACCATCGATCGCAGCAAGGACTTAACCGTCACCTGGAGCGGGGCCGCCGCGGGCGACTTTGTCGCCATCAGTGGGACTGCTTCTATCGACGCCCCGCTGGGGCCAACGGCTTCCAGTCCAGGCGATGCCTTCCTCTGCATCGCTCCCGGTTCCGCCGGAACGTTTACCGTCCCCTCGTTTGTTCTGGAAGCATTGCCATCCACGGCTAGCGAATTTGCGGACAGCTACCTGCTGGTAGGCACTCAGACTCCAGCCGTCAAGTTCAGTGCGTCTGGATTGGACGACGGATATGTGACTTATCGGAGCTTGGCCGGGAGCACCGTTACCTACCAATGACCCCCACCAGCTCAAACCTTTCGACCATTCCGCCCGATCAAATCTACGAGCGGCTGCGCGCCGTCGTCACCGATCGGTTGGTCCTGACGCCCGAACAGCTCGACGCCTTTCACCCCGACCTTCCCATCGTGCAGGGCCTTCAGCTCGATTCCTTGGCCCAGGTGACCCTGATCGCTGGAATAGAGGACGAATTCCACATCGAGCTGGATATGGAAGACCGCCAGCACATCAACACCGTGAGCGATCTGGTGACGCTGATTCAACAGCGAGCGGCTGCCAATTGATCCGGATGTACTATGCAACTTGAATTGAAGAACCAAACCATCCTGGACGTGTTGATTCACCTCTCCAGCCAAACCCGGACCGGGGCCCGGTTTGTGCGGAGAAATGGCGCCGCCGAGTTTTACTCTTATCGCGACATTCTGGCATCCGCGCAAGCGGCCGCGGCCGGGCTGCAGAAGCGGGGAATAAAACCGGGTGACCGGGTGGCATTGATTCTGCCGACCTCCAAGGGTTTCCTGGATGCCTTCCTGGGCTGTCAACTGGCGGGCGCGGTTCCGGCGGCTCTCTATCCGCCTTTTCGATTCGGAAAACTAGACGAGTACTTCACCCGGACCCGGCAGATGTTGAGCAAGATCGGCGCTCGCATGCTGATCACCGACGCGCGTGTGCGCAAGCTGCTGGGGCCTGTGACCAGCGGCGTGGAATGCCTGGAGTCCGCCATCGACGTCACCGATCTCGACAACGATGGCGGGCAGTGGCGCATGCCGGACGTACGGCCGGATGACGCGGCTTTTCTTCAGTTTTCCTCCGGAAGCACGCGTGAGCCCAAAGCCGTCATCATGACGCATCGCAGCCTGATCGCCAATCTGGAAATGATGGCTGCGGCCTTTCGATCCATACCGGATGCCAATCCCGAGCACGGCGGCGTGTGCTGGCTTCCGCTATATCACGATATGGGCCTGGTGGGATGCATGCTCAGCGGGGTGTATTACCCGGCCACCGTCACTTACATTTCTCCCGAGGATTTCATCGTTCAGCCGTCCCTGTGGTTCAAGACCATTTCGCGCTACAAGGGCATCATTTCCCCGGCTCCGCACTTCGCCTATCGCCTGTGCTACGCCAAAGTCCGTGACGAGGAGATGGAAGGCGTCGATCTTTCGAGCTGGAGACTAGCGATAAATGGCGCGGAGCCGATAGAGATAGAAGGCATGCGCTTGTTCCAGGATCGTTTCTCCAAATGGGGATTCCGGCCGCAAGCCATGACTCCCGTTTATGGCTTGGCGGAAGCCGGCCTGGCGGTTACTTTCTCCGATCTGGGAGCGCCACCTCTGATCACTGAATTCGATCGCGAGCTGCTCGCCACCCGCAACCAGGCGGCGCCCGGCCCGGGGCGTGCGTTGCCGAGCGTGGGCAAGCGTCTTCCCGGCTTGGATGTTCAAATCTGGGATGACAACAACCAGGCCGTGGCCGAAAATCTAGTAGGGAAGATCGTGGTGCGGGGCGCATCCATTACACCCGGTTTCTTCAACGATCCGGAACTGACCAACGCCGCCATCAAGGATGGCTGGCTGGATACCGGCGACCTCGGATTTTTCCACCAGGAGAACCTATATATTGCGGGCCGGGCGAAGGATCTGATTATCATTCGGGGGCGGAATTATGCTCCCCAGGAAATCGAGGATCTCCTGTTCGATCTCTCCGGCCTTCGC
Organism: Bryobacteraceae bacterium; assembly: GCA_050010415.1. Taxonomy (GTDB): domain Bacteria; phylum Acidobacteriota; class Terriglobia; order Bryobacterales; family Bryobacteraceae; genus Palsa-89. The sequence goes on from JBEKLB010000027.1 coordinate 4,417, forward strand.
ACCGGTTGCGCGGTGGCCGTAAGCGCTGCTGCCGGAGCCGAGGGCGAACAGTTGATCATACTCGCTGAAAAGGATCTGCGAGTGCCGATGCCGGAAGCCGATCTCGCCTCGGCTATCAGCGAAAGGATTCTGGCCGGCTTGTCGTTGAGACCGTATTTGGTCCAGATTCTCGAACCGGGCACGTTGCCGCGAACTTCCTCCGGCAAGTTCCGCCGCGCCGACGCGCTGCGCATGTACCTGGCTGGCGAGCTGGTGCCTCCCGAGAAAGTCAACGCCTTGAAGCTGTTTGTCGAACTAGGTAAATCGCAGATCGCCTGGGGGCGGTTCCGTCTGCGTAAGGACTCATGATTACGCGCATTTTAGCTCGTGAGCCGCGCGCCAGAGGGCGTCGTTCCCTCACGGTTGCGGTTCAGTTGCTTTGGTTGATTCTCGCGTCCGTCGCGTCGCTCTATTCGCAGGCGCAGAGTAACTCGGCAGACCTGAAGGGGGTGGTGCAAGATCCCTCGGGCGCGGCCATCGCTGGAGCCACGCTGTCCGTCAAGGATCCTCAAACCGGATTGAGCAGAAGCGCGATGTCGGACCGCAATGGAGAGTTCCTCTTCACCTCCCTGCCTCCTTCCAAATACAGTCTGCGTGTGGAGTCGCCCGGTTTCGCCGTCAGAAATTTCGAAGGGATCGAACTGCGCGTCGGCGATACCGTGAACCTTCCGGTTGCCATGTCTCTCGAAGCTGTGGGAACCCAGGTGGACGTCACCTCGCAAGCACCGGTCATCGAAACGGACCGCTCCCAGCAATCCAGCACCCTGGATCAGCAGACCATCCAGAGCCTGCCGATCAATCAGCGTAATTATCTGGATCTCACGCTGCTGAGTCCGGGCGTTTCGGATTCCAACACGCTGGTGGACAGCAACGATTACCGGATTGCGCAGACTCCCCAATCCGGGCTTAGTTTCGGCGGAGCCAACGGCCGTTCCAACGCCTTCTTCATCGACGGAACCGAGAACTACGCGAATTCCGGTGGAGTCCGGATGTCGGTCAGCCAGGAAGCGGTGCAAGAGTTTCAAATCAACCGCAGCACCTTTTCAGCCGAATACGGCGGCGCCGCCGGCGGGACGGTGAACATCGTTACGCGTTCGGGCACCAACAGCTTCCACGGCGATTTTTTCGGATTTCTGAGGACCACCGATCTGGAAGCCCGCAATTACTTTGACCCGGGGAAGGCCTCCTTTACCCGCTCCCAAGCGGGCGCTACGCTCGGCGGGCCCATCAAGCACGACAAGACGTTTTTCTTCTTGAGCTTCGAAAGGCTGGACCGGCATGAAGCCGAGTTCGTCTCCATCCTGGACGATCCATCGGTGCTGAACCAGATCACGCCTTCCCAGCAGCAATTGTTCAACTACTTCGCTTCCTCCGACGATCTTCTTTTGCGCCTGGTGGCGAGCAATGGCGAAAAATTGCTGGTGCCGTCGGCCAATCCGGCGGTGCCGCTGTTGTTCAACCAGAACAGCGGAGTTTTCCCGTTTTCCGAAGAGAATCCCTCATACTCCTTCCGGCTGGATCACCGCCTGTCGGACCGTAATACTCTCTTCCTGCGCGGTAATTTGAACACGCTTTTCGAGCAAAACGCTCAACTCGGCGCCCAGATCGGATACAATCGCGGCCGAAGTTTCAACCAGTTCGATGCCACCATCGCGGCGGGCGATACCTTTGTGGCAACTCCGAACTGGGTGATCGAAACGCGCGCCATGTTCAACTACAACCGGGATTTCATCGACCCGGTGGAACCGAACGGCCCGGAATACAACGTGGAAGGCTACGGCTCATTTGGAAGAGATACGTTCTTACCCTCCTCTACTTATGAGCGGCATTATGAGCTGCTGCAAAATACCAGCTATCACTCCGGAAAGCACTCCATCAAATTCGGCTGGGATATCAATCCCGTACGGGACAAGGCAATTTCGGATACCTATTTCGGCGGCAGATTCGAGTTCGGGGAGCAGATTCCGCTCTCCGATTTGTTTGCTACCGCGCTCAACGATCCTAATTTCGTATCGCAAGCCACAGCGTACTTAAACGCCGCCGGCCAGAGCGCGCTGGTTACCAATCTCAACGCGCCGGTCACCGCCCTGCAAGCCTTTTCCTTGGGTGCACCCATCTATTATCAGCAGGGATTCGGCAATCCGAATTGGCTGGGATGGTTCATGCGCTATGGTTTCTTTGCGCAGGATTCCTGGAGCATCCTCCCCAACCTGACGCTTAACTTCGGGCTTCGTTATGACCTGGAGGCTAATCCCTACCCCCTCGGGATTGACCCGAACACATTGGCGCCGCGCTTCGGCTTCGCCTGGTCTCCCAACAGTAAGACCGTGGTCCGCGGAGGATACGGTCTGTACTACGCGCCGTCCAATGCGCAATTTTCCAACGTCGCCGCCACGCTCGGCCATACCATCGATCTGGTGGTGGTTACGGCTCTCGGTTTGCCCACGTTGAACGACCCGGCCACCGGCCAACCGCTCACGTCGGTGAACATCTACCAGACCCTTCTTTCGGAAGGAATCCTCGGCAGCCGGCCGATCGCCGCCAGCGACCTTTCGCAGTTTGGCCTGAACATCGGGCCGAATACGCCCGGCCGCGTGATCTTCGGGACCGATCCATACAAAGCTGCCTATACCGAGCAGGCCAGCCTCGAAATCGAACATCAGTTCGGCGACTACAGCGTCTCGCTAGCATACAACTTCAGCCGCGGAGTACATATCGCGCACACCGATGGCCGCAATGTTTATCAGACCGGCACACTGCCCGATGGCCAGCCCACCTTTGGCCTGATCAATCCCGACATCGCCCAGCTCAACTATTTCGCCTACAACGCGAATTCCTTTTACAGCGCCGGGACGGTGCAAGTTACCCGGCGAATGCGCAAGAACCTGGCTCTCAATTCGCACTTCACCTGGAGCAAAGCTACCGACGAAACCACCGATTTCAATTCCGACTATGCGCCGAACAATGAACTCGACCTCAGGGCCGATCGTGGTTTATCGCCGTTCAATGCCGCTTACCGCGTGGTGTTCGATGCCGTTTACGTCTCGCCGATCCAAAGCGACCATACCTTGCGTGGCCGCCTGTTCTCTGGCTGGACGCTGTCGCCGGTGATTCAATACAATTCGTGGCGCCCTTTTAATATCCTCACCGGCCAGGATAATTACGGCGACAACTACATCACCAACCATCGCCCCTGGGGGGCTGGCCGAGATATCGGACATGGGCCGGACTTGTTTACCACCAACGCGCGCCTCTCCCGGAAGTTCGCGCTCAACGAACGATGGCGTCTGGAAGCACTGATCGAAGGATTCAATCTGGAGAACCGGACCAATTTTCGATCGGTGAACAATATCGTGGGCGATGTCCCGCTTTCGAGCCTGCCCAATCCGGTCCAATCGTTTCGCGGCGATCCGGATCAACCGTTGGCCTACACCTCGGCTTTCGATCCTCGGGAATTCCAGGTCGGCATCAAGATCATTTACTGACCGCGCCCGATCAAATCTGCAAATGAAATGGATCGGCGCCGATGGTTCCTTCCAGTTCCTGTAAATAAGCCGGTGCGCTCACCCGTTCCAGCTGCTCACGCGCTGGGTTCAGGTTCATGCCCGCGGATTGAAGCGCCGACAAATGCCGCGTCCACAGCGCAACGTCGCGTTCCTGCTTCACCGCTAAACGCTCGCGATACCAGTCGCTCCGAAGCATCGCCTGGCGAGTAAAGAGTCCGCGAATCTCGGGAGCATCCACGCCGAGCCCTTCATACGATCCATGCGCCATGATGTGCAGCAGCGCCTTAAGCGGCGGGCAAGCGGCGTCCACGCTCCCGTCTTCGAAATATTCGAGCGCCACGCGCGTCTGCGTTTCGACGATCGCCTCCACGCCGGCCGCGAACTGCGCCAGATCCTGCTTCTCGGGCCGCAGCATCTGATCGGGGAACACCGCGTCGGGCGTCTCAAAAATCCTGCCCAGAAAATGATCCACGAAAAGCTCAGTGATCCGATAACCCAGACGGCTGGCCAGCACGGTGCGGCCATCCAGGCAGAAATCACACACCTGTTCCAGATAGCCGCGCGCCTTCAAGAACTCGGGGTCGCGCTCCTCCACTCGCATCCGACACCAGATCTCGGGAACCAGCAAACTCACGTCGTGGTCCACGCGGAAGTTTGGACCGGCATACCCCGCCGACGTGGTAAACCCCGCGTATCCCGTCACGATCGCCGATACCAGCGCGTTGTTCAGATCCACAACCGGCCACAATGCATTGAATGGACCCTTGGTGAGCGCGCCTTCGCTTCCGAATCCCGTAGTCGCGGGCGATTTGCCGGTTAAGCTGGCCACAAAGTCCATGAACAGCTCGGGCAATTCCTGATAATGCACCGGTCCATAGACCGCCAATGGAGGCGTGCCGGCTTTTGGATCGGCGGGACTGTTTCTGCGTCCCGCGAGCACCGCGTTGACAGGTTGATACACAGGCCTGCCCGCGGGAATTTCGCGCTCCAGCCGCGCCGCGATTTCGGCCAGATAAGAATCGCGTGGATTCGTCAGATCGGGCCGAGGCTGTAAATAACGCGGATTGGTCGAAGGCAGCCCATTTACCAGGCGCGGATGCGCCGACGAAACGACATAGTCCGCCGGATGCTCCGCGAGGAAGCTCTCCAGCCGCTGTTTCATCGGCTCGGTATATCGATCAAACTCCGCAACGTGGTCCACCAGCGCGCGCGCCTGCGCAGCGTCGAACGCTTCAAAATTCGAAAAGAAATTGCCGAACCCAGCAATGTCGGCTTCCGCTTGCCGGTCTGTGCCGCGGCGAATGGCATCATCCGGGCGCTGGAACAACCGGCGCTCGCAATTCGCCACCAGCTTCACGCTGGGATTCGGATATTCAGGGTCCAAATCGCTGAGGCTCTCGCGAGGCAGCACCACCGATGCAGTGATGTCGTCTTCCACCGCCACCTTATCGGCCGGATGAAAATCGGGCCGCAGTTTGTAGATGCGCCAGGAGCCGTCTGGATCGAAACCCACGCGCAGATAATTGCTAACCAGAGGCTGGTTCTCAAATTTCAACTCATGTCCCAGAAAGCCGTTGATGCGATCCACCGTGAAGTGTTCGCGCCAGTTGTCGCCCCACTCCGGCTGGTAGTATCGCTTCACCGTAAAAAGAAGCTGGCGGATGGTCTGCGGCAGCTCCCGCACCCACTCGTTATGTTCGTCGGTGTATTCGGGCGATGGTGTTAGCAGTTGAATCACCGAGCCCAGCGTGCGCTCCGGGCTCAGGATCGGCCGCCGGGTCCTGGCATCCGGAATGCGCCGCCGGTAGATGCCCGAAAAATCACGGCCGAAAATCTCAGCCACCTGATCCATGTCGCGATGGTAGTCTTTGACGAACACCGGTCCCTTGAGCAGCGCGTTCGCGATGGACTTCGATATTTCCGATTTGCCGCCGCCCGACACGGTGCAGGGTTTGTGAACCAGAGTGCCGCGTGGCCGCGCGCCCACCAATCTCCAGGCCGTTCCGCCGGTTTGTTTCTCCAATCGAATACGGAAACCATTCGGAAGAAAATACGTGGCGTCCTTGCGCAATGTCAGACGTTGTTCCGAATCGCCGTTCCACCAGGCGATGGTTCCGTCCAAAACATGAAAGACGGATTCTTCCGGAACGTAGTAAATGTCGGAGAAGCGCTTGTCCTTCGCATACCCCTCCGGCATTGGTTCCGCCAGATCACCCAGCAGTTGCAGCGCGTTCGAATATTCCGCCTTCTTCAAGCTGACGGTTCGTCCCGCGTGGAATTCCTGGCCGAGCACGTAGGTGGCGAACGCTATAGCGCCGCCCGCGTGCTCCTCCTCGCACATCCCGAACAGATTGGCCGCGAAGCTGATCTGCGTCTTCACTTCTTTCTTGCAGTAGCCGTAATAATTGTCTGCAAGAATAGTCACCATCACACCCCGCTGATCGCGGCAAGTGATTTTGAACGCCGAGCCGCCATTGTAGAGCTCGTCTTCGGTCTCCCAGCACATTCCATCGCGGCGCTGGCGCGCATTGGCCACGCTCGCATGCGGCAGCCCTACATCCTTTTTCTTGATCCCCACCAGGTGTGGCGCCAACACCACGCAGCCGGAATGCCCGGTCCAATGCATGGCGTCGAGCGCGGCGTCGTTCTCGGGAAGATATGGATCGCCCCCGTTGCCGAAGATGCTTTCTACAAAATCGAGATTGCTCACCAGGCTGCCCGGCGCGACGAAGCGGATCTCCATCGTTTTCCCGGGATCGCGCCCCGCCGCCGGACACACCAGCGGCCGCAGCGAAAGCGACACGAAACAGCGTACGTCCTCATTCTGGTCCGCGGTGAACGGCAGCACCAGCATGCTGTCGGGCGGATGGAGCGCCGCGGCCCACAGCGCCGCGAAGGCTTGCTTCGGCACCGCGATTTTATCGGCGGGAACCGGCAGACCACCCTCGGCGACGTGAAACAATCCTTGCGTGGTGCGCTTGTCGCTCTTCGGATTATGCAGCACTCCCTGCGCCACGCGATAAGACTTCAGACAGGGCGATGAAAAAACATCGGCGCTCGCGGGCAGCGACATGATGCGAGCCATGCCTTCGCGATCCAGCACGAAGCTGTCTACCGGAAGCCGCGCCGGACGAACATCGCCCAGATAGCTATCCAGGAACGTTTGTATGCGCGTATCCGCCGGACACAGTCGGTTGCCGAGCAACTGGTCCTTCTGATGATAGTTGCGCAGTAGCGGCCCGGCGATTTCCAGGAATTCGGGATCCGCCGTGCTCCGGCTGATGGGCTGTCCCAACGCTGCGAGCTTCAAATTAATGTAGCGGATCAGTTCCGGATTGCGACTGGCGGGAGATTTCGCGGCGGCTGCGGCAGGCATCGTGTTCACTCCGGTCTGAAATTCGGGGGACAAACACAAGGTCCGCAATTCGCTCCACGAGGCGCGGCGGGAATACTCTACCAGCTTAGTACATCGCAATCCGCCAAAACGTGTTCAACCCTGTTACCATAGAGTTGGAGTCGAATATGTCATCTGCGCCGGTTGCCTCACACAAACGGAGTCTTTCCGAAGGGATTGCAGATCCCGACATCTTGGAACGCGCTGCTCAGCGCTACCTTCAGATGTGCACCAAAGAATTCGTTGAAAAGTGGAACAGCGGATTCTTCAAGCAGCATCCGGAATTGGCACATAAGGCGGCTGATGTCGCGCTATTATTGCCACTGCTGAGTGCCAGGTAAGACGCCGCGCGAAGCCGTAAAGGCGTACCTCGATCCACTCCAGAAGAACGCAGCGATTGTCTGCAAAGGTGTGCTTCGGGTTAACAATTACGACATATTGGACGAAGTCAGTGTTCTGACCTTGGCGGATTCGGCGCCGTTGAGTGGCCGCGCCGATCTGTTGCTTTCATTCGTTCAGCAGTACAAGATTATCCGAGATCCTGAGAACGGTCCATACAGGGTCACAACCCGCTACTACAAATATGCCGTAGAAACCGAGGATAGTTTTGAGATCTTCGGGTATCATTGGCATCCCGAGGGATCCAGTCCCGTCGTCTTCCCCCACCTTCACATCGGTCCCGGAGCAGGGATCGGAAGGTCTGAGCTAACTGGCAAGGCTCACTTTCCGACGGGCAGAGTTGCCTTTGAGGAGGTAATTCAGTTTCTCATCGATGAACTCGATGTCCAGCCAGACCGTGCTCTGTGGCAGGAACTCTCCGACAAAACCAAAGCGCTTTTTACGAAACATAAGAGCTGGTGACCGTCCTATGGTCAAGCCCTTGCTCGGAAGCCAACGTGCAACTTCACTTGTGCGATGCCATCGAAACACAAGCCTCGTTTCCGAATCGGAACAATTGCGCTCGTGTTCTGTTCCATTGTGAACGCACAAGTCGGCATGCGTCCCAAATTGCCACTGCCGAGCACCCATAAACCGCCATCCTGCACCAACTGCGTGCGCGATTTAAACGGCCGGATCTCGCCCAACCCGGGGCCCGTCCGCGCGTTTCGGTCTAACCACCCCTGCCCAGCCACCGGATCGGTGCGCGGCCCCTGTCCGGGCTACGTCGTCGACACCGCGCACGGAAAGCTGCGCTGGCGTACCATCGCGCAAGTCGCCAAGGACCGTGCCAAGTGAGTAGACGGCCGCGCGCCATTTGCCGCCCGCCGCCGATCCGCATAGACTGGATAGGTAACCAATCGCCCCCCGACTGCCGGGAACGAAGCGTGTCTCCCCAGTGCGTGCGTTTGGCCGTTGATGTCATAACTCCGTTTGTTTGACGACGAGCGATCTATTGTCTTACGACAGGGAGTTTTTACTATGACCGACGCGGCCAGTGCTCGCGCTGCCAGTTACGTCCTCACCTTGGAAGAGATTGGCCATTTGGCGGCCGAGGGCGGCAAGCCCGCTGAAACGCTCATGAATGTCGTCGCACTGATTGCCGGGCGCTTTCAGACCGACGTTTGCTCCGCTTACTTGCTGGAGCCGGATCGCGCGAACCTGGTTCTGGCCGCGACGCTTGGTCTTCGCCCGACATGCATTGGCACTCTGCGCATGGCGCTCAACGAAGGTCTCGCGGGTTTGGTGGCTGAGCAGGTGCGGCCGGTGGCTGTGGAACATGTCACCACTCATCCGCGCTTCAAGTACTTCAGCGAGGCGGGTGAGGAGTCTTACCAATCGTTTTGCGGCGTGCCGCTCATCGATCAGGGCGTGTTGCAGGGCGTGCTGGTGGTCCAAACCATTGAGGCGCGCGCCTTCACCGACGACGAAGTGCAGATGCTGGTGGAAGCCGCCGCGCAGGTGGCGCCGGTGGTCAGCGAAGCGCGAACGCTCGATCGCTTCATTGCCCCGGTGCAGGAGCGCCTGTGGTCCCTGGCGCGCAACCTGTGGTGGAGCTGGGACAACGATTCCACCAGCCTGTTTCGCGATCTGGACCCGGTCCGTTTCCGCCAGTTGAATCACAATCCGATCGCGCTGTTGTCGGAAATTCCGCTGGCCAAGCTGGAACGGCGCGCCGGAGAATTGGTGCTGCATGGCCGCATCAACTACGCTTATCGCCGCCAGCAGGAATACCTGCGGGCTGACCGCACCTGGGGCGCAACTCACGCCGGCGCGCTGCGGCCCCGCCCGGTGGCCTACTTCTCGGCCGAGTTCGGGCTGCATGAGTCTCTCCCAATTTACTCGGGCGGATTAGGCGTGCTTGCGGGCGACCATATCAAGAGCGCATCCGATCTGGATATTCCTTTGATCGGAATCGGTCTGTTTTACAGCCAGGGCTATTTCCGCCAGCGCCTGGATCGTGACGGCTGGCAGCAGGAGCAATACCTGCAAACAGACATCAGCCAGCTCCCCATGGAGCCGGCTATTGGCAAGAATGGCGAGCCCATCGAGGTGGAGCTGGTAACGCGCAGCGGCGTAATTCGTGCGAAGGTCTGGCGCGCCAAGGTGGGCCGGTGCGACCTGCTGTTGCTCGATTCCAATGTAGACGGTAATGCTCCCGAAGACCGTGAGCTCACCTCACGTCTCTATGGCGGCGATGGCCGTGTTCGCATCCGCCAGGAGCTCTTGCTGGGCGTCGGCGGATTTCGCGCCTTGAAGGCCATGGGCATCACGCCCGCCCTTCTGCACCTGAACGAAGGCCACAGTGGATTTGCGGTGCTCGAAGCCATCGCCAATCGAATGCAGGAAGAAGGGCTCACCTTCGACCAGGCGGTTCCGCGCGTATCTCGCGAAGTGGTTTTCACCACGCACACTCCCGTGCCCGCCGGCCACGACCGTTTTAACGGCGGTCTGATCGAGGAGCATCTGGGCCCGCTGCGCGAGCGCCTGGGCCTCTCCGACCGTCAGCTCATGGATCTGGGCCGCGAGATCGCGGGCAACGAGTTTGAAGAGTTCTGCATGACCGTGCTGGGCCTGAAACTATCGCGACGCGCGAATGCGGTGTCCGCGCTCCACGGAGAGGTATCGCGCGCCATGTGGACCGGCCTTTATCCCGGCAAGCTCGAAGACGAAGTGCCGATCGGACATATCACCAACGGCGTCCACGTTCCCACCTGGCTCGCGCCGCAGATGTTCCGCATCTATGATCGTCACCTGGGCGCGGGCTGGCTGGAGAAGAGCGGAGAATCGCGCACTTGGGATGGTATTGAGAACATCGACGATGGCGAACTCTGGGAAACGCATGGCGCTCTGAAGCTGCGCTTGCTCGAGTTTGTGCGGCGCCGCGCCGTGGAACAATCGCAGCGCCGTGGCGAATCGCCCGAGACGTTGCAAAGGCTGAGCCGCGTGCTCAGCCCGGATGCGCTCACCATCGGATTTGCGCGCCGCTTCGCCACTTACAAGCGCGCCAACCTGATCCTGGCCGATATCGAAAAGCTCGCTTCCATGGTCAACGATCCTAAGCGCCCCGTCCAATTTGTCTTCGCCGGCAAGGCGCATCCGCGTGACGAACCCGGCAAGCGCGTGCTGCAACAGATCGCGGAGTTGATGCGCGATCCGCAGTTCGCCGATAAGTTCGTCTTCGTCGAAGACTACGACATCAATGTCGGGCGCCTCTTCGTGCAGGGCGTCGACGTGTGGCTGAACAATCCGCGCCGTCCGCTCGAAGCCTCAGGCACCAGCGGACAGAAGGTGGTGTTGAACGGTGGGCTGAATCTTTCCGTGCTGGATGGTTGGTGGGCCGAAGCTTACGACGGTCTGAATGGTTTCGCCATCGGGACCGGCCGGACGCATTCCAATATGAGTGTTCACGACACGCGCGATGGCGACGATCTCTACCGCACTCTGCGCGAAGAAGTGATCCCGCTCTATTACCAGCGTGACCGTGACGGTCTGCCCCGCGGCTGGATCAAGCGTATGAAGCGTACCATCCGGACGCTCGGCTGGCGCTTCAACGCCAATCGCATGGTGATGGATTACACGCTGAAATGCTACGTACCCGCGGCCGGCGGCACTTCGAGCGAAATGAGCTCGCACGGTTGATCAGCGGCCCGCCCGCCTCTTCATCCACCAGCCCGCTAGCAGCACGCCGATGGTTCCCGTCGCTTCCACTGCATACAGCCATGTCTTGCCAGGCGCAAATCTTTGCGCCACAAACGCGTCGGTCATGATCATTTGCCCCGCCACTCTTCCGAGTAGCGCGGCGCCGATGTAAACGATCACCGGATACTTGTCCATCAAGGTGGCGAGCAATCCACTGGCGAAAACTACCAGCGGGATGCTCACGCCGAGGCCGAACAACAGCAGCTCGAAGTTTCCATGGGCCAGCGCTGCAATGGCCAGGACATTATCGGTCGACATGGTCACGTCCGCGACGATGATGAACCACATCGCCTTCCAGAAGCTGGTGAGCTGCGTGGCCGAGTTTTCGAGCTGTGGCTCCTCACGAAACAGCCCGATGGCGATCCATAGCACCGCCGCGCCCCCTACAATCTGCAGGAACTTCACCTCCAGCAACCGGGCGGCAAAGAATGCCGCAGTCACCAGGGTGGCAACCGCGCAAGCGGCTCCCGCGATCAGCGCCCGCTTCCGAAGCCGGGGCGGTAGAGACTTGGCGGCGGCCGCGATCACCACCGCGTTGTCTCCGCTCAAGGTCAGGTCCACCAGCACGATGGAGAGCAGGCTCAGGATGAACTGCCAGTGCTCCTGGATTGGGTTCATCTCGGCTGAAGGGTCCCCGCAAAGCCATTCTAACGTGCCCGGAATGCATTAAACTAAATGGCGATGAAAACCCTCACCACTCTCGCATTCATCACCGCTGCGCTCGGCTCCGTATCTGGATTGCACGCGCAGACGCCAAAGCCCGTCCGCACGCAATCGGGCCTGGTCCAGGGCATTGCCGAAGACGGCGCCACGGTATACAAAGGCATTCCTTTCGCTACTCCGCCGCTCGGGGATTTGCGTTGGCGTCCGCCGCAACCGCCCGTCGCTTGGACCGGAATCCGCGCCGCCGACAAATTCGCGCCGGCGTGCATCCAGGTTTCCATTGCTTACCCCGCCTTGGGGATGGACGCCGTCCCGACGAATGAGGATTGTCTCTACCTGAATGTCTGGTCGCCGGCCAAATCCCCGAACGACAAGCTCGCGGTGATGGTCTGGATTTATGGTGGAGGCTTCACCATCGGCGGCACCTCCATGGCGTCCTACAACGGAGCCAATCTTGCGAAAAAGGGGGTGTTGGTCGTCAGCCTGGCCTATCGCCTGGGCGCACTCGGCTTCCTGGCGCATCCCCAGCTCACGCGCGAGCAGGAGGGTCACTCCGGCAACTACGGGCTGCTCGACCAGATTGCCGGATTGCAGTGGGTGAAGCGCAATATCGCAGCGTTCGGTGGCGATCCGAATCGTGTCACCATTTTCGGCGAGTCGGCGGGCGGAATTGCCGTCAGTATGCTGGCTGCGTCTCCACTCGCGAAGGGATTGTTCCACGGCGCCATTTCCGAGAGCGGTGGAAATTTTGCCCCTGCACGCCAAGCGAGCGAAGGCGGTGAGAACATGGATTCGCTCGCCACGGCCGAAAAGAACGGCGTCGCGTTTCTTGCCAAGCTGGGCGCGGCTTCCATCGCCGACGCACGCGCCAAGACCGCCGATGTCATCCTGAAAGCCTCGCCTCCGGGCTTGGGCGGCTCATGGCCCATCTTCGACGGCTACGTCCTCATGGGCGATCAATACAAACTATATGAGGCGGGGCGCTATAACGACACCAACGTTCTGATTGGGACCAATTCCGACGAGGGAGCGCTCTTTGTCCCCGCCATCACTGCTGAGGCATATCAGGCCACCGTCCGTTCCGGCTATGGCGAGTATGCCGGCAAAATTCTCGCCGCATATCCCGCGGGTTCAAACGCGGAAGCTCTCCGTTCCGCTCGCGATCTTTTCCGTGACACCGCTTTTGCCTGGCCCACCTGGACCTGGGCGCGGCTGCAATCCAAGACCGGTAAGGGCAAAGCGTACGTCTACTATTTCAGCCACCGGCCGGCCTATCCCAATGATCCGCAGTTCAAGGATTGGGGCGCGGCTCACGGCGGCGAGATCGCCTACGTCTTCGGCAACTTCCCGCCCGCCATGCCCGCCACGCCATCCGATCGCACGGTCTCAGACCAAATATCATCCTACTGGGCGAACTTTGCCAAGACCGGCGACCCGACCGCAACCGGACTCACTCGCTGGCCCGCCTTCACCGCCGCGTCCGCGCAGGTGATGAACCTGAACGATCCGTCCAAAGCCGTGCCTGTCCCGAATATCGAGAAACTCCAGGCGCTGGACGGATACTACGCCTGGCGTCGCGCTCAGGCTGAGAAGAATCACTGAGGGCGGCGATTCGGAGCACAGCATGACCACCAGCCGTTCGTCCCGTCCCAGCTCAGCGCTCACTCGACGCCGATTGCTCGGCCATCTGGGCGCCGTAGGCGGCTCATCGCTGGTGATGACAGCGCTATCCTCGTGGGATCTGATGGCGGGCGATGCCGGCACACGTCCGGCGCTTTCCGGCCGCCCGAACAAGGCGAAGGTGCTGGTGCTCGGCGCGGGCGTCTCGGGCCTGGCGCTCGGATATGAGCTCTCCCGCCTGGGCTACGATTTCCACATACTCGAGGCGCGAGACCGGGTGGGCGGGCTGGTGTGGACGGTGCGTGGAGGCACCACGCACACTGAGCTTGGCGGCGAACGCCAGCAGTGCACTTGGGACCCGGGGCAGTGGCTGAACGCCGGCGCGTGGCGCATTCCATATACGCACACCGGCGTGCTGAACTACTGCAAGGAGTTGGGTGTCCCGCTGGAAATCTTCGTCAATGAAGCGGACGCCTCATACTTCTACTACGAGGGCGCCGCTGCCGGTTCGCTCGCCAACAAGCGCGTGCGCCTGCGCGAGGTCAAGGCCGACATCGTGGGCCAGGTGAACGAGCTGCTGGTGAAGGCCATCGATCAGCGCTCGCTGGATCTTCCGGTGACAGTCGAGGACCAGGAGCGGCTGGTGCGCTTTCTCGTGGCGCAGGGCTATCTGGATCCCAGCGATCGGCGCTACAAGGCTTTTGAAAATCGCGGTCCGGGCGACCCCTACCAGCTGAGCGCGCTTCTCCAGTCGGGATTCGGCAACCGGATCAGGTCCATTGCTCCGCGCGATGGGACCACGGCGGCGCCGATGTTCCATCCGATCGGCGGCATGGACCAGATCCCGAAAGCCTTCGCGCGTGCCATTGGACCGAAGCGCATCACCTTCAACGCCGAAGTGCGCTCTGTGCGACAGGACGACCGCGCTGCCACCGTCGCCTACCGCGACACGAAGACCGGAAGGACCCGCGTGCTCACCGCCGACTACGTCGTGATCTGTCTGCCGCTCTCGATCGTTGCAGGCTTCGACTGCCAGCTCTCGCCAGACACGATGGCCGCGGTGCGTGCAACGAGTCTCAGCAACAGCGCCAAGATGGGGTTGGCGATGAAGCGCCGGTTTTGGGAAGAGGACGACCAGATCTTTGGGGGGCACCTCTATTCCAACCTGCCGATCGGCGAGTTCTCGTATCCCTCCACCGGGTACTTTTCCCGCAAGGGCGTGCTGCTGGGCCTGTACACCAACGGCGCGGTGGCCAACCTGATCGAAAAGCCGATCGCCCAACGCGTCGAGCACGTGCTGACGCAATCGAGCAAGGTACACCCTCAGATCCGCCAGGAGTTCGAGAGCGCCTATGGCGTTTGGTGGCAGAAGGTGGAATACAGCCGCGGCGGCTTCGCGATGGCATCGCCGGCGCAACGCGCGCAGTTGTCGAAATTCGAGAACCGGCTGTTGATTGGGTCCGCGGCAACCGCTCCGTATTCTGAGCCCGACTGGCAGGAGGGCGCTGTTGCCGCCGCTTGGCAGGCGCTCACCTCATTGCACCAACGTGCGATGCGCGCCTGATGAGGTCACTTACCGGTCACTGACCATCAAGTGACCTAGTCCAGACGATGTTCCCTGACCTGCTCTGATAGACTAACGGATCGGACAACACCTCCGACGTCTTACCACTGAACGGTGGGTCCAAAGCCAGCCCAATGTACATGCTGATTACGAATCCACTGAACTCCTCCGCGCTTGCGTTTCCAATTCTAGAGTGCTTCCATATCGTCGGATTTGCGCTTTCGATAGGAACCATCGCGGTTGTCGATTTTTCGCTCCTGGGTATTGGGATGCGCCGCGAGAGTCCCGCGCAGCTGGCCAAGGACACCTGGCTTTGGACGCTCGGCGGCCTGGTGTTGATGCTTTTCTCCGGATTGCTGCTGTTCTCGTCGGACCCGGACATGTACTATCTCAACTGGGCCTTTCTCATCAAGATGGTTTTCTTTGTATCGGCCGTGGTATTTCATTACACGGTTCACCGTAGGGCGGTCTCTTCGGACATTCCTCCGGGCAATGGAAAAATCGTGGCGTGCGTATCGCTGCTGCTGTGGTGCGGGGTTATCTTCGGCGGAATTTTCATCGGGTTTATTTATCCCGGATTGAGTATCGGTTAGGCATCGCATGCTGCTCTCATTCGCCCAATGGATCCAATTCACGACATTCTTTACCGCACTGCGAGGATCGGCTAACATCTACCCGATCGTGATGTCCTTGCATATGGTCGGGATCGCGCTGTTCGGAGGAATGATCCTGATGACGGATCTTCGGCTGCTGGGCTGGGCCATGCGGAAGCGGTCGATCACGGACGTGGTGGAGCAGTTACGCGTGCCAAAGCGCTGGGGTTTGCTGCTCACCGTTACGTGCGGCATCCTGATGGCCGGCTCGAAAGCCGAGGAGTATTACTACAACGCGTTCTTCCGGACGAAGTTGATCTTGTTCGCGCTCGTCATTCTCCAGGAGTTGGTGTTCTATCGCAGCGTCTATGCCAACCCTGCCGCTTTGGATTCGTCGCCCAGCGTTCCCGGAAATGCGAAGCTGGCGGCCGCGTTATCGCTGCTGCTTTGGACCTCAATCGCCTGCTGTGGCCGCGGTATCGGCTACATCGAACCGCCCCTCGACAAGATCCACGCCCAGTTACCTTTCGTGAACACCGCCGCGCTGGTTGATGCGCGCGGAGCAAGCCTGCCAAAAGGACGGGACTACTGACATGTTTCTTCTACTCCTTCAAAACGCCATAGCGGACGCGCTCAATAGCTCCGAGTGGGTTTTTCCGATCGCCGAATGTTTTCACATCGCCGCGTTCGCCTGGTCTATCGGCTTGATTGCCATCGTGGACCTTCGCCTGTTTGGGGTGGGAATAGGGCACTCAACGCCTCCGCAGATCCTGAAAGCCACGGCGCCCTGGACCTTAATCGGGTTAGCGGTAGTCCTGCTTTCGGGTCCTATTCTCTTCCTTTCGGACCCGCGGATGTACCTTCACAATCCTTCGTTCGTGTTCAAGATGTACGCACTGGCACTGGCCATCATCTTTAATTACACGATTCATCGTAAGGTGGCTTCGTCGGATAGTTCGTCTCAAGGTGTTCGCGTGCTGGTGGGCGCGGTTTCCCTGGCCTTGTGGGTCAGCGTCGTTTTCGGCGGGCTGTTCATCGCGTTCGCTTAATGGGAGGACAAGAATGATTCTCGAACTTTTTCAGTGGCTTCAAAGCCTCGACTTCATGACCTTCATCCGTGAGTCCGGATTAGAATACCCCATCGTCATGAGCACGCACCTGGCCTGCATCGCGGTCTTTGGCGGAATGATTGTGATCACCGATCTGCGGCTGCTGGGTGTGGTGCTCACGGAACGGTCCATTGCGGACGTGGTGAACGGGCTGCGCTGGTGGAAGCGCATCGGCTTCGTGATCATGTTCTCGATGGGGTTCACGCTGTTCGGTTCAAAAGCGGCGGAGTATTATCCGAACCCCTACTTCTGGGTGAAGATGTCCTGCCTGACGCTGGTTCTCATTCACGCCCTCATCTTCCGGCCGCTGGTCTACAATCATCCGGAGGAGTTGGATGCTTCGCCGGTCATTCCCACTCGCGCTAAAGTGGCCGGAGCTCTCTCGCTCATCCTGTGGACTGCGGTCCTCTGCAATGGCCGTCTCATCGGTTATTATGAGCCGCCGCAGCAAAAGGGACACGTCGTTACCCAAGCTGCCGGGCCGCAATAACCGTCCCCTTCTGGCTTGTGGATTCTGACCTCTGAATTTAGTTCTCCACCGCTATGTTGTTGTAAATAAGTCGATTCACTGGTCACTGACTGCGCGTTCCGGGTCATTGACCGACAGGTGACACCGAATAGAGAACACTCATAGCTTTCACATGGTAGTCTCGACTCCGTAATCCGAAGGTCCGGTATTTCAGATGGCATACAAGCTCGCGATTCTAATTCCGTGGGGCCTGCTGATGTTGGCAACGGCGCCGATGTTTGGCCACCACTCCGTTTCGGCGGAGTTTGACGTGAACCGGCAGAACACGTACGCCGGAGTGGTTACCAGAGTCGAATGGAGCAACCCCCATATTTATTTCTATGTCGACGTCAAGGATGCCAACCAGCAGGTTGCGAATTGGGCCTTCGAGGGTGCGGGGCCGAATACGTTGGCTCGCCTGGGTTGGCTGCGCGATTCGCTGAAGGTTGGCGACCGCGTGACGGTTATCGCCTATCCAGCCCGGGACGGCGCTTACGTGGCTTCGGCGCGGGAAGTTCGGCTCTCGAACGGACGAAAAGTACTCGCTGGGATGCCACCGGACCAAAGCCCCAGGTAG
This sequence comes from Bryobacteraceae bacterium, assembly GCA_050010415.1. GTDB lineage: Bacteria > Acidobacteriota > Terriglobia > Bryobacterales > Bryobacteraceae > Palsa-89. The sequence continues at coordinate 22,130 of JBEKLB010000027.1, forward strand.
GTTGGGCGCGCCAGGGCTCAGCCGGCGGCCTAAGGCTCAGCCGGTGGCCTAAGGCTCAGCCGGTGGCCTAAGGCTCAGCCGGTGGCCTAAGGCTCAGATGGATAAGACCAAGGGCAAACGTGCCGAGAAGGAAACAGTTGCTTCGAAAATCGGATCGCATGAATATGTCAAGAATCGCCGGTCAAGCCATGGCTATCTTCTTTGCCACGGGCGCGCTGGCTTGGTGCGCCGTAACGGGAGGGATTTCCGGCACCGTATCCGATCCCACAGGAGCTGTGATAGGCGGCGTAAACGTGACCGCCACGAATGCGGCCCAGGGCTTGGTGACCAAGGTCACCACCGATGCCAGCGGTTTCTACAACTTCCCGCGCCTTTCGGTGGGTACTTACGATATCCAGGTGGAATCGCCAGGCTTCGCGCCGCAAAAAAAATCAGGTATCGCAGTGGATGCGGACGCCGCCGTGCGGATGGACTTTTCGCTTGCAGTCGCCGAACAGAACGAACAGGTCACGGTTTCCGAGAGCGCCAATGACGTACACGTGGAGACATCCAGTACGCAGGTGGGTGAAGTAGTCACCCAGAAGGAGATGACGACGGTGGCGCTGAATGGCCGTAGTTATACGGACTTGCTAGCGCTGCAGCCGGGCATCGTTCCGATGTCGACGCAAACAGCCCAATCCGTCGTCATGGCCGGTGCGTCGGTGGCCATCGCCCCGTCAGGCGGCTTGAATCCGGGTAACCAATCGATCAGCGGCCAGCGTGAGGACGCCAACGGATTTCTGGTCAACGGCGGCGACGTCAAGGAGTTGATGAACGGCGGCAGCACCATCATTCCCGATCTCGATTCCATTGCCGAATTCCGGGTACTGACCAATAACTTCGACGCCGAGTATGGGAATTACAGCGGCGGAATCGTTAATGTCGTCACCAAGTCGGGCTCCAACGCGATTCACGGCAGCGTATTCGAGTTCTTGAGGAACACCGATCTCGACGCCCGCAACTTCTTCTCGCCGGAACGCGGCTTTTACCGGCAAAATCAGTTTGGCGGCACGGTGGGCGGCCCCATCAAGAAGAACAAAGTTTTCTTCTTTCTCGATTACCAAGGCACAAGGAACGCACAGGGGATCGATACCGGCTTGATTCAGGTGCCGACGCTGGCCGAACGCACCGGCAATTTCAGCGACGCTGCCGGCACACTATCGGGTTTTGTCAGCGGACCGTACATCGCGAGCCTGTTGTCGCAAAAACTAGGTTACACGGTCAGGTCAGGCGAACCCTACTACACACCCGGCTGCGGTTCGAATACGTGCGTTTTTCCCGGCGCGATCATTCCGCAGTCCGCTTGGGCAGCGCCCACTTCGCATCTGCTTCCTTACATCCCTCTTCCGAACGACGGACCATCCACTTTTACCACCGGCGCCTACGGCGAAATATTGAGAGACGACAAAGGCAGTCTGCGCATTGACGCAGACGCCGGACGCTGGGGTTCCATGTCGTTTTATGACTTCTTTGACGACTACCACTTGACCAACCCGTATCCCAGCGGCCAGGGAGGCGCCACCGTTCCAGGCTTCGCGGGGCTCAATCTGGGACGTTCCCAGCTCATGAGCGTGTCCGACACGAAGACCTTCGGCCCCACCATGGTCAATGAGGTGCGTTTCAGCTTTATGAGGGATGCGAATAACGTCGGCCAGCCTGCGGAAGGCGTGGGCCCGAGCCTGGCGTCGCAAGGATTCGAAACCGGCGCCGGGACGCCCGGCATCGTGCCTCTGGATCCGAAGATCGAAGGCATCGAAAACGTGATCTTCAATTCCTTTGTCATGGGTCTCCCCATCACGAACTTGTCGCAATTCAACAACACCTGGGCCTGGAACGACATCTTTACGAAGGTCATTGGCACGCATACGCTGAAGGCCGGATTCATCGGAAGCTATGAGCAAGTCAACGTGCATCCCGATCCGGAATTCAACGGAGGATTTACCTTTGCCGGACAGGAAACCGGCAACGACTTCGCGGACTTTTTCGTCGGCGTAGCCAGCCTTTTCAATCAGGCCAGTTCCCAGGCGTACTACCTCCGCCATCACTATGCGGGCGGTTTCGCGCAGGATAGCTGGCGCGCCTCGAAGAGTTTGACGATCAACTATGGAGTGCGGTGGGATTGGATGGCATATTGGTCTGAGAAATACCGCCAGATTCCAACGTTCATTCCCGGCGAGCAATCGCAGGTCTACACGCAGGCTTTCCCCAGCCTGGTCTATGTCGGCGACAAGGGCGTCCCGAGTACGCTGGTTCCCTCCCAGAACAAGTTCTCGCCGCGCCTTGGTATTGCATATTCGCCGGGCGCGACAGACGGCTGGCTTCGAAAGCTCACCGGCGGACCTGGCAACAGCAGCATCCGCGCGGGCTATGGTATCTACTATTCGGTAATTGAAGGCAACACCATGGCAGTCGACGAGCCACAGCCGCCTTATGGATTGAGCTACACCAGCCCCGGCCCGCCCCTGTTCGCCACGCCGTACATGACAGCGGCCAACGGACAGTTTCTGGGCAATCCATTTCCGTTGAATGTTCCCTCACTGAATACGTCGATCAAGAATCCGAACACGACCCAGAACTTCTCGATCTTTATCCCGCAACAGGGCATGACTGCTCCCGTGCCATGGGACACCTATCCTTATACCGAGCATTACTTTCTGTCGTTCCAGAGGCAATTTGGGCAAAAAATGATGCTCAGCGCGAGCTACGTCGGCAATCAGTCGCATCATCTGCTGCTCGTTTACTCCGCCAACCCCGGCAATCCCGGCTTGTGTCTCGGTCTCAGCCAGCCCAACGAAGTTAAGCCGGGAACGGCAACGTGCGGGCCTTTCGGAGAAGAAACCACATATATCAGCGCATCCGGGCAAGTTTACAACGGAACGCGGCAGGGGCTGGGACCGGATTTCGGCAACGATGATTACGACTCTACGATCGGGAACGCCAACTACAACGCGCTCGAAGTCACGCTACGCTACACCACGCCGAGCCTGAGCTTCCTGGCCGGATACACCTGGAGCAAGTCAATTGACCAGGCGTCGAGCATTTCCGATCCCGGGAACCCGTATAACTTCTCCGCCACGCGCGCGCTTTCTGCCTTCGATATCCCGCAAAATCTGGTGGTGAGCTATCAATACAATCTTCCGTTCGAGAAGATCGCACATATTAAAGGCCTGACCTCGGGTTGGCAGATTTCAGGGATCACCCGCCTCAACAGCGGTTTCCCTGTTTCACTGCACTCCGACGGCGACAACTCGCTCATGGGAAGCAATCCTAACGGGGTGAACAATTACAGCTTGGACTTGCCCGACTACAACGGCCAGCCGTTGAATATCAACCGCAATGCGGGCAGAAACGGCCAGCCCTATTTCAATATCAACGCGTTTAGCTTGAACGCCCTAGGCACTCCGGGAGACGCCTCGCGGCGATCGTTCATCGGACCGGGCGAGATCAACTTTGATCTGGCGCTGTTGAAGACGTTAAAGTTCACCGAGTCAAAGATCCTGCAGATCCGGCTGGAAGCCTTCAACGCATTTAATCACGCCAACTTCTTCGGACCGTTGGCGGTGAACGGGGACATCAGCAGCAACCTGTTCGGACAGGTCGTGAACGCCGCTCCACCGCGGGAAGTGCAGGTGGCGGCGAAGTTTTTCTTCTGAATCGATTATGTCTAAAGTGGAAAAGAAGCGCACGTATGCCAGCCTTGGCGGACCGATGCAAGTAATGAAGTCTGGTTTGTTGCGGATCGTCATCATCCTGGCCGTCGCCCTGGTTTTTTCCGCGGTTGTGTTTCCAGGCGCCGCTAGCGCTCACAATGTATCCAAGCGCGACGCATCCTTCGTCCAATCGAACAAAGGCGCCGCGGTCGCTGCCTTCGTTTATTTGGGCGCGAAACACATGCTGACGGGCTACGATCACATCGCTTTTCTGATCGGCGTCATCTTCTTTCTTTACCGGCTGAAAGATGTTGTTCAGTACGTCAGTCTCTTTACATTAGGGCACAGCATTACGCTGCTGGCGGGCGTGCTCGGAGGGTTCCACGCAAACCCATTCGTCATCGATGCCATCATTGGGTTCTCGGTAGTCTATAAAGCATTCGATAACATGGATGGCTTCCGGCGATTCCTTGGATTTGAACCCAACACCAAAGTCGCTGTTTTGATCTTTGGCTTGTTCCACGGATTCGGTCTGGCGACCAAGCTCCAAGAGCTCGACTTGGCTAAAAATGGATTGGTCACAAACATTATCAGCTTCAATGTCGGCGTAGAAATCGGGCAAGTGCTGGCGCTGACGGCCGTGCTGATCGCACTCAGCGTGTGGCGCACGCAGAAAAGCTTCTTGCGCGATGCCTTCGCGACGAACACCGTGCTCATGACGGTTGGATTCATTCTGGTGGGGTACCAGGTTGCCGGTTATTTTCAAGCGGTGTAATAACCAAGCCTATGGTCGAACAACAAGACATAAATCAAGTGCAGGCCCCATCCAAGCAGGCCATCGCAAAAGCCATCGGCATCGCCTTGGCCGTGGCGCTAGTAATTCTCTTCGTTGCGATCCTTCCGGCCGAGTATGGAATCGATCCATTAAAGACGGGCCAGGTTCTTCATTTGACCGATCTGGCGAAAGCAACCGAATCGAAAGCTGAATCGAAGCCCGCGGTTGGCGCTCGTCCCGTCGCCGCGCCGGCGGGCATCTACACCACGCAGTCCGCGAATTACAAAACGGACAGCGAGGATCTTTCGCTCATGCCGGGCGAGGGCGTGGAAATCAAGTATCACATGCAGAAAGGGGCGGGCATGCTTTATTCCTGGAAGGCTACCGCCCCGGTAGCTTTCGAGTTTCACGGCGAGCCCGACAACAAACCGAATAAAGACTACTTTGAAAGCTACCAGCTGAACAACCAGGCGGGGTCAGACCACTCCTACGGATCGTTCATCGCGCCATCCGCCGGCATCCACGGCTGGTTCTGGGAAAACAAAGGCAAGAAGGAGGTGCAGATTCATCTGGTCACCGCGGGATTTTACGACAGCGCGAAGATGCTGGCGGGCGACGAGAAAGTGGATCTGACTATCCAAGATGCAAAGTGATGGGAGACTGAGTTCTTAAGAAACATGGCACCTCTGGCCTTCCTGCAATCGAACCCAATTGCCGACCTGCTGAACAATACCGAATGGGGCTTCGCGGTGGCAGAGTGTTTTCACATTGTCTTTTTCGGCGCGGCCATCGGGACGATTATGATCGTGGACCTGCGTCTCCTGGGTCTGGCGTTTCCACGGAAAACTTCCGCCAAACTACTGCAGGATACTTGGGCTTACACGTTGATCGCGCTGGCGGTGACGGTGCTTGCGGGGATGGCGCTGTTTTTGTCGGACCCGCGCATGTATTACTTCAGCCCGTGGTTCCGGTTCAAGACAATTGCGCTGCTTCTGGCGATCCTCTATAACTACACCATCCACTCCAAAGTGGCTTCGTCCACCCCGTCCCCACGTGAGGGCGTGGTGGCAGGAGTGATTTCGGTATTGCTGTGGGTCTCGGTTGTCACGGGCGGGCTCTTCACGGGACTTCTTGCGTGATATGTAATGTCGCTCTATTCCATCTTTGAATCAATTCAGAGTAGTGGCTTGATGACCGCCGTGGAGCAGACCCCGTGGGTCTATCCCATCATCATGGCCACTCATCTGAGTTCGATCGCGGTGTTCGGTGGCATGATCCTGATGACCGATTTACGCTTGCTCGGCTTGGCCCTCCGCGATCAGAGCATAGCGGAAGTGGTGAACGGTCTGCGCCCGTTTAAGCGCATCGGCTTCGTGATTA
>JBEKLB010000028.1:0-27882 GCA_050010415.1 Bryobacteraceae bacterium
AAGTTGAAGGTCTATGCAGGCGACAAGCATCCCCACCAGGCGCAAAAGCCGGCGGATTTGTCGGTATCTTAAGTGTCCCGAATGTCTTTCCCCCAGCCTGCCGTCACCTTCAAACCAACAACCAACAAGGAAGGTATCTGAGTGGCAGGATTAGTTCAACATTTAGGAACCGGCCGCCGCAAAACAGCGGTCGCGCGCATCTTTTTGCGATCGGGTAAAGGCCAGATCACGGTCAACGGACGAAGCTTCGAAAGCTACTTCGTCAATGAAGCGGCCCGCGCGCTGGTGCGGCAGCCTTTGCTCGCGGCCGAACTGGCCGACAAGTTCGACATTCTGATATTGGCGGATGGCGGCGGCCCCAACGGCCAAGCCGGCGCCGCGCGCTTGGGTATCGCCCGCGCCTTGCTCGAGTTCAATTCCGAGCTCCGGCCAAAGTTGAAGCAGCTTGGATTGCTGAGCCGCGACCCGCGCTCCCGCGAGCGTAAGAAGTACGGTCAAAAGGGCGCGCGCAAGCGGTTCCAGTTCTCGAAGCGTTAGCGAAGTGTGGCGCACGCACTCGTGCGTGCAGCGTTCACACTCGTGTGAACGTTAGTTAAGCGTCTTATTCCGTCCGGCGCACACAAATTCCGCTTTGGGCCGTGTGCGCGGGCATGATCGGGCGAAACCGTTAACCCAGTAATCAAGGAGGCAATTTGCCATCAATCTCCATGAAGGAATTGCTCGAAGCAGGCGTTCACTTCGGGCACCAGACCAAGCGCTGGAATCCAAAGATGAAAGAGTACATCTTTGGCGAACGTAACGGTATCTACATCATCGATCTCCAAAAGACCTTGAAGCTGTTCAAGGACGCCATGCGCTACGTTGCCGAAGCGGCGGCGCAAGGCAAGACCGTGCTGTTCGTGGGCACCAAGCGCCAGGCGCAAGAGGCTATCTCGGAAGAAGCCACGCGCTGCGGCCAATATTATGTCAATCAGCGTTGGCTGGGCGGCCTGCTCACCAACATGCTGACCGTGCAAAAGTCCATCAAGCGGTTGAAGGAGCTGGATGTCATGGCGGCCGAGGGCGCCGGTTACGAAGGCCGGGTGAAGAAGGAAGCCAGCCGGCTGGAGCGCGAACGCAAACACCTCCAGCAGAACCTGGCCGGCATCAAGGATATGTCAGGCCTGCCCGACGTGCTCTTTGTGGTGGATTCCAACAAGGAAGCCATCGCGGTGAAGGAAGCGCGGCGGCTGGGGATTCCGGTGGTCGCGGTGGTGGATACCAATTGCGATCCCGACGAAGTGGATCACGTGATTCCCGGCAACGACGACGCCTTGCGCGCCATCCGGTTGTTTACCACCAAGGTGGCGGACGCGGTGATCGAAGGCCGGGCCCTCGCCACCGAGCAGGATTTCGCCGCTGAAAAGATCATCACCGACGAAACTCCCACCGAAGAGATTCTGGAGTACACGCAGTTTGATCCGCAACAACTGGATCAGCTCATGTCGGAAGGTCTGTCCGACGAAGATCTGCCATCCATGTCCCTGCCCCGCAAGGGCCCGGGATCGGAATCGAGCGAAGCAGTCAGCACCACTCCGCAGACGGTAGAATAGCTTAAGTCACAGGCGGCGCGACCGAGCCGAACACCACGCTCTCCGCCTGCCCACTCATCAAGAATTAGAATCGACAGGAAGCCATGGAAATCAGTGCGAAATTAGTGAAGGAACTCCGCGACCGCACCGGCGCGGGCATGATGGAATGCAAGAAGGCCTTGATCGAAACCAAGGGCAATCTGGCCGAGGCCGAGATCTACCTGCGCAAGGCTGGCATCACCAAGGCCGGAAGCAAGGCCACGCGCACCACGCGCCAGGGCACCATCGGTAGTTACATTCACCCCGGGTCGCAGTTGGGCGTGCTGGTGGAAGTAAACTGCGAATCGGATTTCGTCGCGCGCACTGACGACTTTCAGCAACTGGTGAAGGACCTTGCCATGCAAGTGGCCGCCGCCGACCCGCAGTTTATCCGCAAAGAGGACGTCACCGCCGAGGCGCTGGATAAAGAGAAGGACATTCAGCGCGCCCGTGCCCTGCAGGAAGGCAAGCCCGAAAAGATGGTGGACAAAATCATCGAAGGGCGGCTCGCCAAGTTTTATGAAGAGATCTGCCTCTACGAGCAGCCCTTCATTCGCGAGAACTCCACCACCATCGGCGACCTGATCAAGGCCGCCATCGCCAAGCTGGGCGAGAACATTTCGGTCTCGCGCTTCGTCCGATTCAAGGTGGGAGAAGCGGCTCTGATCGAAGAAACCGCGGAGCACACCCCGCCCACACCGTAACAGAACCGCGACCGTGAGGGAGCGGTCCCATGCCTAAATACAAGCGCATCGTCCTCAAACTGAGCGGTGAAGTTCTGGCCGGCGGGAGCCCGTTCGGCATAGATCCGGAGCGAGTGAAGAGTCTGGCGGAGGAGATTGCCGAAGTGGCGCGCACCGGCATCCAAATCGGCCTGGTGGTGGGCGGCGGGAATTTCTTTCGCGGAGTCTCGGCCGCGGCCATGAAAATGGATCGCGTCGCGGCGGATCATATGGGAATGCTCGCCACCGTTATCAATGCCTTGGCGCTCCAGGACGCGCTCGAGAAAGCCGGCGTTCCAACCCGCGTGATGACCGCCATCCAGATCCATCAGGTGGCCGAGCCCTACATTCGCCGCCGCGCGATTCGTCACCTGGACAAAGGCCGCATCGTGATTTTCGCCGCTGGAACTTCCAACCCCTATTTTTCCACCGACACTGCCGCCACCTTGCGCGCGCTCGAGATCCACGCCGACGTGATCGCCAAAGGCACGCGCGTCAACGGCGTCTACGACAAGGATCCGCTGCGGCATGACGACGCCGTGCTGTATCCGGAAATCAGCTATCATGACGTGCTGGCAAAGGCGCTCAAGGTTCTGGACGCTTCCGCTGTAGCAATGTGCCGCGACAACCAGCTTCCGATCCTGGTTTTCAATTTGAATACATTCGGCAATATAATGCGAATGAGCATGGGCGAATCCATCGGAACACTCATTCACTAGGTTCCGCCCCGGCTCCTTTAGGCTCATATGAAAAACGAACCGTCCACAACCACCCAAACCGCTCACAACTTTCAAAACGCCAAAGAGATCGACGCGCAAGCCCGCTCCCGCATGGATAAAGTGCTTTCGGACCTGCAGCACGAAATGGCCAGCGTGCGCACCGGACGCGCCTCCATGAGCCTGCTCGATAATGTGCGGGCCGAAGCCTACGGAACGCCCATGCCGCTCAACCAGCTGGCCACTCTGCATGTGCCCGACGCCACCATGATCACGGTGCAGCCCTTCGATGTCTCGCAAATCGGAGCCATTGAGAAGGCCATCCGCGCGGCCGATCTGGGATTGAATCCCGCCAACGACGGCAAGCTGATCCGCGTGCCCATCCCATCGCTGACCGAAGAGCGGCGCAAGGATCTGGTCAAGAAGGTGCACCACATCGCCGAAGATCATCGCGTGGCCCTGCGCAATGTTCGCCGCGACAGCAATGAGCACATCAAGAAGCTTTTGAAGGACAAGCTCATCAGCGAAGACGAGGAACGCCGCGCGCTGGATGAGACTCAAAAGCTGACCGACAACTACATCTCCCGGTTGGATCAAGCCGTCAAGACCAAAGAAAAAGAAGTTCTCGAAATCAAGTAGAGCTTGGTTCGTGAACGCGAACGCCGGCTACGCGGCCGGCCGGATACTGCAGCAGGAAGCTGCCGGCCCGGTCGGTGGAGACTTCCCGCATCTCCTCGTCGTCGGTTTCCACCAGATATTTTTGTCGCGGTTTCAACCCGATCACCAGCAGCGTCCCTCCGCCTTCCATGGGAAATTGAAAAGGCGTGTGCCCCAGGATGACGCTCGAATCGCCCAGCTGCAGAGGCTTCGGGGCGGAAGATCCCGAGCCCAGGTTGACAAGCGCGACTTTGCCGTCGTGAAAGAACTCGGCTTGGCCGCCGTACAATCCAAACCAGTCGGCGTCTTCGTCCCAGCCCGAGCGGACAAAGAGGGTTCCGGAAGCGGGGTCGTGAAACACCAGCGGGAGCTGATAATAGCTGAGCCCTGGCTGGTAGGGATTGGCCCACAGAAACTCGTAGGGCGCGCCGAACGGAGTCATCATCAGGAAGCGGTCCTGGATCAGCCAGCCTTGCAGGAACTGGTTTTCCAGACCGTTGTTGTCATAGGCGACCATGCTCAATCCGGCCGCGCGCGCTAGCGCCGCCCGATTCAGATCCGGTTGGCCGCTGTCCTGGTACATGGGGATGCGAAATTCATTCTCAGGCGCCCGGTATGGCGCCGGATAGTTGCCGGCAATCAGATAGGTCGGCAAGTGCGCAAAATACTCCGCGGCGCCTTCGCGCAGATCGATTTTCAGATTGTCCCGAACCGCATGCAGCATCTCGAGCAGGGGGTACAGGTCGGGCAGCGGCGCTTCGGCCGGCGGGGAGGCCGGGTGCAGCATAGCTTTCAGCGGAGCTTCCTCGGAGTGCCGGCCACCGTCCGCGGTGGCAATGAGCGCCAGTATCCGATCCCGCCGCGCTGGGATTCCATCGCTTGCGGATTTTTGAAGCAGTTGATGTATCTTCGCGCTCAGCGCCGTGGATTGCTGGGAGCTCAAAACCGGCTGGCACCAATCGTATACCAAGGCCAGTTGGCGAAGGTCATCCGTCTTTCCCAAGGCCCACTCTACGGCCTTCTTCCCGGCCGCTTCGTCGCCCGCCACGGCATAGTAGAGCGCCAGTGCAAAGCCAGGCTCTGGCAGGCTGGGCGAACCTTTGACCAACAGTTCGAACTGGCGCCAGCGCTGGGATTCGCGTTCGCGCTCGCGCTTCAACAGGCGGAGCCTCTGGGCGGTCAGGATCAGCCGGGGATGCTCGGTATAGACGCGATATTCATCCTCCTGCGCCTGGAGTAGCGTTGCAGACGACAGGCCGACCAGGACAAAGCCTGTGAGCCAACCCCCAATCCCCAATCCCCAGACCCCCCTCATCGCCAACAGCCAATTGTGTCACACCGAAGCAGTTGTGTCAGTGTGACACAGTCCTAGCCGTCCCACGCCGCAGTGGGAGGCTGGACAGCGCTCAAAACAAAGGAAAAACCGGTGGTGCGCGGCGTGCACTTGAAGGGATCGAATTGATGAAGTGACCTTTGAAACCTGCCCTCTGCTTGCAATGAGCGGGACGGGGTCAATGAGCGGACTGGTGAACGGCGTGCTTGCGGGAACCGGTGCTTTCGAGATTTGCAACCGCTTTGACTCTGAACGGCGAGTTGCAACAGAGGGGTTTTTTTATGGCGCTTCGTCAAACGAACCGATCCGACTCGCAGCTTGGAATGGTTTCGGCGGCGTTTGGCATTCGTAGCGGGGATAGCAGGACGCGGGCCTCGCTCGCGAAGGAACTGAAAGTTAGTATCCGGTCAGACGTGCCGGCGCTAGATCCTGACCGCACCGGAACCGGCGGCTTCGTAGAGTCCCACCAGCCGGCTCCCGGTGCGGGTTTTGTTCAAACGCTAACAGTGTAATCGAAGATCCTTAACGTTACAAGTGCGTTATAGCTCAAGGGCCATTGGCTATTGGCTCTTGGCGGCACCGGTAAGTAGGATTACCTCAGCCTGCTCGCCGCGAACGGCATCAATGGCTTCGGCCACCCGCCTCCATTCCAGACCAGGATCGCCTTCTACATAGACCGGCCAATCCGGCGGCCGGCGAGCGAGCTCTCTCTTCAGCAGGGCGCCCAGGTCCTCCATCGCGACGACGTCGGACCCGACGTAGAGCTTGGCACTGTTACCGTCGCGCACTACTCGAACGAGCAGCGGCTGAATGCCAGGACTCCTAGGAGCTATGACACCGGGTCTAATCAGATGGACCCGCAATCCGTAGCGGGCCAGCGGTGTTATGGTGACCCAAAACATCCAGACCATCATAAGAGTCAGAAACAGGACTAGCGAGTGTTGGGATAGTCTCGCGAATGGCCGCCCGATGGACGATTTCTCACGACGAGACATTGCGGTGGTCTTGCGAGCGACCGGCCGGGTTCGGACCGGTGCCGGCCCCGGCTGAGTCATCGGATGGCTTCTCCAAAACACCACGAGCATTTCCTGACGCCAATTCACGGCCGCGAGGATGGTCATCGCAATTCCGACAGGGCCGAATAACAGAGACGCCGCCAAGAGGGCAGCCCCCAGATCGGTGGAGCTAAAGTACTCCCCACCGTCCTCGTAGATCAGCAGCCAGGGCTCATTGAGATTCAGGCTGCTCTGGTCTTCACGGATGTCCAAGTCCACAACATAGTGCCCCTTCCCACCCTGGAACGTCCCAAAGAGATCGCTGCCACCAATTGACCGCGTTGTTAAGCCTCCTGTGCCACGCGCCAGGATGCGCCCTTCTTTCGAAACAGACCACGCTACTGCGGCCAGGTTCACCGCGTCATTTAAGCGCGTCCGGTCGGCGTGCAGCTCGAGCCGCATAGCGTAGAGGCTCTCCACATTGATGTCGAATTCCGCTCGAAGGTGGCCACGCGACAATGAAATCGGAATATTTAACGGCTCCCACGAACGCGTAAAGTACCAGGCCGCCCAGACGCCCAACGAGGCGAGCGGGATCAGCACCAGCGCCAGACCGACCCGGGCGGTTAGAGGGATTCGCCCAATCACATTTGACTTAGACACCGATGCCTTATAATCGGATCAAGGCCAAAAAACATGTACCTGCGGTGCGCGCTCTCTCTTCTCTTCGCTATTTCCTTATTCGGCCAAGCGCAGAAACCGGACGTGGCCCCCAACCCCCAAGCTCCAGCCCCTCCGCCGATTCAGGTGCAGGTGAACGAAGTCATCGTTCCCGTGACGGTGACCGATGAGAAGGGCCGCTTTGTGTCGGATCTGGATCAGAAGGATTTCACCGTCTACGACGAGGGCAAGGAACAGCAGATCCAGTTTTTTACGCGCGAGCGCAGCCAGCCGGTGGTGGTCGGATTCCTGATCGATTTGAGCAACTCGAGCCGCCTGCACTGGAAGAATTATCAGGACGCGGCGGTCGAGATGGTGCAGAACCTGATCCCGGGCGACAACCCGAAGTTCAGCGGTTATCTCATTGGCTACTCGAACACCGCGGACCTGATGATCGACACCTCTACCGACCCCGAGCCGATGGTGCAGAAACTCCAGAAGCTGAAGCCCAGCGGAGGAGCTGCGCTCTATGACTCCATCTACATGGCCTGCACCAGCCGCAAGCTGATTCAGGGGGAGCCGATCGAACCGCGGCGCATCCTGGTGATCATCGGCGACGGGCACGACAACTCCAGCAAGAAGACGCTGGACGAGGCGCTCGAAATCGCGCAGAGGAATCTGGTGACCATCTACGGCGTGAGCACCGTGGCCTTCGGGTTCTCGAACGATGATTCCAAGAACCTGGTTCGCTTGGCGGAAGAGACCGGCGGCCGCGTGGAATATCCGCTGGAGGGCGTGTACAAGGACGTGGCGGGCTACCTCTCCACGCCGTCCGATGAAGGCAATTACGCGCTGAAAGTCGGCACTGGCCAATACGCGGCGGAGATTGCCAACGGAATGTATCGCTCGGTCGAAGCCGTGGTGGGCGAAGTGACCACCCAGTACATCATTCGCTATATTCCCAATTCCACCGATGCCAAGCGGCAGTTCCGGAACATTGAAGTCAAGGTGGGTCTGGCGAACGTGAAGGTACGGGCTAGAAAAGGATATTATCCGAATGCGCCGTAAGGGCCGATAAGAGATTCTTGGCTTCTGAATTCTGGATTCTGAATTCTCGTTCAGATTCAGAATCAGCGTGAACACTCATGACGACGTCCGATTCCACTGCCCAAAGCCGAGTCGGCATGTATTCGATTGTGCAGGCCCAGATGCCCGAACAAGGTTTGGTGAACCTGGGCGTGCTGCTCGAAGATCCGGAATCCGATTCGCTCGGCGTGCGCTTCCGCCGGGATTTGGAATCGCTGGTCGATTTAGAAGCTGATTTAGAAAAAGACGAAGAAGAAGACCTGGATGTGCTGCGCGCCCTGGGTGACGATCTGGCCGAAAAGGGGCGCCAGATGGGCGCCGAAAAATTCTTCGATTATCTGGAATCCAATCTCTCGGGCGCCATTCGGGTGACGGATCGCCAAGAAATACTGGTGGAGGATTTTGGGCGTGCACTGAACCGGCTGTACTTGAAGAACGTCCAAAGCAATGTGCTCGAATTCAAGACCCATCTTCCGCGCTACTCGCTGCGCGCGGCCGCCGGAAAATTTCTCGAGAACCAGGAGATTCAAGAAGACGGCTGGATGGAAGCGCCGGAAGATCTGCGCCTGACGAGCGACATGTTTGTGGGGCAAATCGCGGGGCGCTCCATGGAGCCGCGGATTCCAGACGGCTCGTGGTGCGTCTTTCGGCACGGCGTTACAGGATCGCGGCAAGGGAGACTGGTGCTGGTGGAAAATATCGAGACCACGGGCAACCATCGTTACACCGTGAAACGCTACGAGAGTACAAAATCAGAATCGGAGCCCGAAGAGTCTAATACAGGCGCCTGGAAGCACACGCGCATTCGCCTGGTATCGCTCAATCCCGAGTTTCCATCCTGGGATCTGGATCCGGACGAAGACAAATACCGGATCCTGGCCGAGTTCGTTCGCGTGCTGGACTAGACGCGAGCCGCGAGCTGCCGCACCACATACGGCAAGATGCCTCCGTTGCGATAGTATTCGGCTTCCTGCGGCGTGTCGATGCGCACCACTACATCGAATGTCTTGTCGCCCGCGCGAACATGCGCCGGGGAGCCGTTCGCGACCGCTTCCGGAATGCCGGTGATGGAATACTCTTCGAAGCCCGTCAGAGCGAGCGATTCGCGATTTTGTCCGGGAAGAAACTGCATTGGCAGCACGCCCATCCCAACCAGGTTCGAGCGATGGATGCGCTCGAAGCTTTCCGCAATCACGGCGCGAACTCCCAGCAGCAGCGTTCCCTTGGCGGCCCAATCGCGCGACGAGCCCGACCCATACTCTTTCCCCGCGATGATGAGCAACGGCGTGCCCTCCGCCTCATACTTCACCGAGGCATCGTAGATGAACATCTTCTCGCCGGTCGGCACGTGCGTGGTCCAGCCGCCTTCGGTGCCGGGAGCGAGCAGGTTGCGCAGCCGGATGTTGGCCAGTGTTCCGCGCACCATCACTTCGTGGTTGCCGCGGCGCGCGCCGTAGGAATTGAAATCGCCGGGTTTCACGCCTTCAGCGATCAGGAACTTTCCAGCGGGGCTATCGGCGGGAATGTTTCCGGCCGGTGAGATGTGATCGGTGGTGACCGAATCGCCGAGCATGGCGAGGACGCGGACGCCGGTGAGATCTTGCACCGAGGTCTTGGGATCCACCATGTTTTCAAAATACGGAGGCTTGCGGACGTAGGTGGATTTTTCGGACCACTCATATAAATCGCCGGTAGGAACCTTCACCGAGTTCCAACGCTCGTCTCCCTGGAACACTTGCGAGTACTGTTTCTGGAACATCTCGGCGCGGACCGAGCGCTTCACCACACTCTGGATTTCATCGCTGGATGGCCAAATGTCCTTGAGGAAAACGCCTTGGCCGTTGGGGTCCGATCCAAGCGGCTCGTTCTGCAAATCGATATCCACGCGGCCGGCCAGCGCGTACGCCACCACCAGCGGCGGCGATGCGAGATAGTTGGCGCGCACCAGCGAGTTGATTCGCCCTTCGAAGTTGCGATTGCCGCTCAGCACCGCGGCGACGGTGAGTTTTCCTTTTTGCACTGCGTCAGCCACCGGCTCGGGCAGTGGTCCGCTGTTGCCGATGCAGGTGGTGCATCCGTAGCCCACGAGATTAAATTGCAGTTTTTCGAGGTAGGGCGTAAGACCCGCGTCGTCCAAATAATCGGTGACGACTTTCGAGCCGGGCGCGAGACTCGACTTCACCCACGGCTTGATCTTAAGTCCCTTCTCGACGGCCTTCTTGGCGAGCAGTCCGGCGGCGATCATGACGGACGGATTCGAAGTGTTGGTGCAACTGGTGATGGCGGCGATGACCACCGAGCCGTCCTGAATGGTGGACTTCGATCCATTGGTTGCGACCTCGGCGCTCTTCTGCGCGGCGTTCAATGTGTCCAGGAAGTTTTTCTTTACATCCGGGAGGTTGATGCGATCCTGGGGCCGCTTGGGCCCGGCCATGGACGCGACGACGGTCGAGAGATCGAGTTCAAGCGTATCGGAATACTCGGGGTCGGGCGAATCGGGCGTAAGGAACAGACCCTGGGCCTTGGCATAAGCTTCCACCAGCGCGATCTGTTCGGCCGAGCGATTGGAGAGCCGCAGATAATCGAGCGTCTGATGATCGATCGGAAAGAAACCGATGGTGGCGCCGTATTCAGGCGCCATGTTGCCTATCGTCGCCCGATCAGCCAGGGGCAGCGCAGCCACGCCGGGTCCATAAAACTCGACGAACTTGCCGACCACACCCTTCTTGCGCAGCATCTGCGTGACAGTGAGAACCAGATCGGTGGCGGTGCAGCCCTCGGCCAGGCGGCCCTTGAGCTTGAATCCGACCACTTCGGGCAGCAGCATCGAGATGGGCTGGCCGAGCATGCAGGCTTCGGCTTCGATTCCGCCGACGCCCCAGCCGACCACGCCCAGGCCGTTGATCATGGTGGTGTGCGAATCGGTACCGACCAGCGTGTCGGGATAAGCCAGCACGGGCGACTGTTTGCGATCGGTGAAGACCACAGGCGCGAGATATTCCAGATTCACCTGGTGCACGATGCCGGTGTCGGGCGGGACCACGCGGAAATCCTGAAACGCTTTTTGGCCCCAGCGCAGGAATGCGTAGCGCTCCTGATTGCGCTGGAATTCGAGCAGCGCGTTCACGCCGAAGGAAGCGGAGGTGCCGAACTCATCCACCTGCACCGAATGATCGATCACCAGATCGGCGGGGATGAGCGGATTGGCGCGCTTGGGATCTGAGCCCATGTCGCGGAGGGCGTCGCGCATGGCAGCCAGATCCACCACGCAAGGGACTCCGGTAAAATCCTGAAGCAGCACGCGCGCCGGGCTGAAGTTGATCTCTTTCGCCTGAGCACCGATTTTCCATGCGCTGACGTATTCGATGTCCGAAGCTTTTACCGTCGCGCCGTTTTCGGTGCGCAGTAAATTTTCCAGGAGAATCTTGATGGAATAGGGGATCCGAGCGATGTTCGCGCCGCGCCTGGCAAGGGCCTCGAGCGCGTAGTACTTGTATTGACTGCCTCCGACGGTCAGGGTGGAAGCAGCACCAAAGCTATTCAATTGTGGCATTTACTTTCATTGTAGACGCTGCTTGGTGCGCGACGCGTAAGGTTACTCCTGCTCGCAGCACGTGAAAACTACTCCGAACGAAATACGTCGCTAGCCACAACCGAACCAGTCTTATCGATGTACGACCAGAAGCCTCCGGTCTTGACCAGGGCTAATCCGTCTACGAATGAGGTTGCGCTATCGAATCGAGGCTGAATAACCATCGTTCCCGCGGTGTCGATATAGCCCCACAAGTCTCCAACATGCATCGCCGCCAAGCCCTCGGAGAAGCCGAAGGTCCAACCGAATCGTATTGGAATCTGAACCCGGCCCGTTTTGTCTATGAACCCGGTCCTTGAATCTCCTTGATTGATGGGTGCGAGGCCTTCGGAAAAATCGCCGAAGCCTTGGTAGAGCGTTCCGAAATCCCAACCTGCCGCCTTGATGGCGAAGCGCCCACCCGGAGTAATGTACCCGGGTCCGTCAGGACCACGCACCGCCGCCAATCCTTCATGAAAGGGCTCCATGGAATCGAACTGATAAGGGAGAATGAGATTGCCCTTACGATCGATCAGGCCAAGTTTCTTTTCTTTCTCACTCCAAACCACTGCCGTGCCCGACGAGAATGGTTTCACCTCATCGAATTGGGGAGCTATTACCATGCTTCCTGTCCGATCTATAAATCCCCACTTGGCTCCGTCCATCGTAGTAACGTTGCCCCCGGCATCCCGTTTACCTCCGACCCCGACCGCGGCGAGGCCTTCGGAAAAATCGCCCACCCAATCAAACTCTGGCTTCACTACCATCTTGCCGGAATGATCGATAAAGCCCCAGCGTCCGCCGTACACCCATACGAGCCGCTCGTTGCCTTGATGTTTGGCATCGAGCCACACCGCCGCCAGCCCGTTTGAGAAGGCGTGAATTTCTTCGAACCGCGGACTCACCACGAACGCTCCGCTCCGGTCGATGAGACCCACGAGATCCTTCACTTTGACCGCCGCCACCCCTTGGTCGAAGTTGCCGGCCGCATCGAACTCCGTCGCAATAGCGAACTTCCCCGATTCCTCGACGTAACCCCGCTTGCTATCCAGCTCGACAGGTGCGAGTCCTTCGAAGAAATCTCCGGCGTCCTCGAACCGTGGCGTCACGATGATTCGCCCCGATCGGTTTATGTACCCCCATCTGCCCTGGCGCTGGATACGAAACAGCGGGCCCGCAGCCTTTGCTTTTACCGGAGGCTGAGCCGGTCCGGATTCGATAATTTGCGCTCCGAGGCCCATTGCTACCAGAACCAGTCCCGCGCCGCATTGTTGAACTAATCCTCTTAAGGCCATAGCAAAGACCGGTTCAGTGTACTAGAAATAGCACGCCTTTTTACACTATAGTCTGGCGCTTCGACCCTCATGATTCGAGCAGCCGCTTGAGGTCGCGCATGCCATGCAGGACGCGTAGAATCACGACCGGCCTTACATGGGGGTCATACACAATTGTGTAGTTTGGGTACTTGGGAAGGGTCCAAAAGCGAAGAGGCCGCTTTGTCAAGTCACGGCGCAGGTGACCTTGAAGAGGATTCTCAGCCAGCAATGCGCATGTTGATCGGATCTCTTCTTCCACCGCGTCCGCGGCATTTGGATTGTCTTCGTAGATGCGCAACCAGATAGCGTCCACATCGTCGATAGCTTCCCGGGTGAGCCGGAAAGAGGCCATTAGGGTTGCGTGCGGTGCTGATCATGCCGCTGTCGCAATTCTCGAAATGCTTCCTCGCCATCCACCGTTTCACCACGCTCTGCTTGTGCAAAGCCCTGCTCAATTTTGGCGCCAATGTCGGCGCGATTATCCGCCAGCAATTGTTCCTGTGCATGAAGCAGCCGAACCGCCTCAGCGACGAATTCATCAGCGGACTGGTAGGGCCCGCGCTCCACATCCCCTTTGACCAGCGCTTCCAGCTCGGGCTTGAGATGAATCGTCATACCTCTAGGCTACCTGATCCTACATGTATTCAAGCGCGATTCGCGATTTGCGTGGCTAACGGCTGGCGTTCGGCGGCGGGAGCCGAGGGCAGCATGGGGCTCTGCGCGCAGGCCATCTGAGCCGTTTCACGCAACGGGTGCGCGCTGAGGCCACGGAGCGGCGAAATTGCGTGCGTTCTTTTGGTGTTACGCATGCTCGTAAGTGGATGTACGCTGAAAAGGAGGATACAAACCGTGTTCGCAATCCTCGAACTCAAGACCGCGACCCTGGACTACGGCATCACCGGCATCTCCCAGGCCACGATGCTCGCGATTTTTCTGCTGGCGTTCGTCGTCCCGATGGTCCCATATCTGTTCCTGTACCTATCGCTCAGGGACAAGAAGACCCGGACCGTACGCGCCGGAAGCACGTTGTTCGCGTGGATGCATCCGCACCGTCATCCGGAGCTGCTACAGCACTAGCAGGGACGCCCGACGTTTACATATACTCCGGCACCTGGATGCCCAGCACCGCGAGCGTGCGCTCCAGTTGCGCCCGCACGTAATCGGTCACCCATAGCAGGAACACGCGTTTCTCGCGGTTCTCTTCGCTCAAGACCTGATAGTCGTGATAGAAGCTGTTGAACGCCTGCGCGAGCTGAAAAGCGTATTTGGCGACGTGCGCGGGTTCGCCCGAAGCGATGGCGCGCTCGATGGCGGAATCCGATTTCGACGCCATCAGGAGCAATTGCCAAAAGTCTTCGGAAGCCAGCTGACGCGCGAGAACCGGTTGATCGAGTTCCTTCGTAAAATCCGGAAGCGCTTCGCCGCGTTCGGTGAGCTTGCGCAGGATGTTGCCGGCGCGAACCGCGGTGTATTGCACATAAGGCCCGGTGTCGCCTTCAAAGCTCAACGCTTCCTGTAGGTCAAACGCGATCACGGAATTGCGCGTGAACTTCAGCATGAAGTAGCGCAGCGCGCCGATGGCGATTTGCGTGGCTACCCGCTTGCGCTCGGCGGCGGGCGCTTCTGGATGCCGCGAATCCACTTCTTCGAGCGCCTTTTCGATCAGCTTGTCGATTAGATCGTCCGCCTTAACCCCGAGCCCCTTGCGTCCGGAGACTTCGACATAAGCTTTTTTCTTGTCTTCTTCCGACAGCTCAATCCCGAGCTCGACGCAGGTGGAAGGCGTGAGCGCGACCATTTCATAAGAGAAATGGATCGACTGGTCGGCTTGCTCGTTATATCCGAGCGCGCGCAGACCAGCCACCACCACATCCTGCAAGTAGGACTGGCGCGAGTCAATGACGTTATAGACGGATTGCGCATGACCGAACGGCGGGGCTGGGGGTTGGGGGCTGGCAGTCGTGATATAGACGCTCTTGTCAGCCCACCATCGGTAGTAGAAATCCTTCCCCGGCAGCAATCCAAACTTCCAAAGCTGATAAGCGATGTCCTTGCCGACATAAGTCACCGTATTGTTCGAACGCACGATCACTTTGCTGTCCTCGGTATCTTCGCCGGTCTGCTCTTTGAATGCGCTGGCGGGCATCACCCAGCAGCCTTTGTTCTTCCCTTCGGTTTCGAAATAGATCGCTTGGCGTTCCTTCAACCGCTCGAAAGCCGCCTCCCAAAACTTGAGCCATACGACGTCGCTTTCTCGCGGAAGCAGGTCGTAACCCACGTCCAGCCGGGCCATGGTGTTGAGATGGTATCCGACGATGGTTTCGCTGACCTCCGATGCCAGGCGCTCTAATTCACCTTCCCGATGCTCAATCGCGTGCAGCGTATGCTGCCGCCATTCCTTCAACTCGGCGTGCGATGAAACCTCGGCGTAGAGATCCCAGCAGTAATAATCGAATCGCGTACTTCGGATCAGCTGAGCGACCTCGTCATACGACATCTTGCGGAGAAAATGGAAACCCGCGACAACGTCGGCCACCTGCACGCCGGTGTTGTCGATATAGTTCTGCACCTCCAAATTCCGGCCGCTTGACCGAAGCATGCGCACGAAGGTATCGCCGAGTACCGCATTGCGCAGATGGCCGATGTGCGCGGCCTTGTTGGGATTAATATTGGTGTGCTCGACAATGATCTTGCCGGGGACGGGCACGCTGTCCTCGGCGCCACCCTGCAACAACGCGGCCGCGTAGGCCCCGCGATCCAGCCGCACGTTGATATAGCCGTTGCCGGCCACTTCGAGGGCGCTCACGCCCTGAATTGATTCGAGGCCCGTCACTAACTCCGCGGCGATGACGCGCGGAGCCTGCTTCAGTTGCCGGGCCAAATGAAATGCGACCGGAATCGCCAATTCGCCGAAGGACGATTGCTTGGGTTGCTCTAAGCTGCTCGCAATCTGGACGCCATACTTGGCCGTTACGTACTCCGACACACGGGCGGAAATCTTCTTTTCGATGGAATGAAACACTGATTATTAGTATGCAGTACCGGCTCTCGAGCGCGCACACGATATAATGGGACGTGCCCAAGGTAACCATAGACGGGAAGACTGTGGAATTCGAGTCCGGAAAACTTCCCTATCAGGACCACGGAAAGCCCGAATCGATCCTCGATGTCTGCTTGAACTTTGGAATCCATCTGGAACATGCCTGCGGCGGAAACTGCGCATGCACCACCTGCCACGTGATCGTCAAGAAGGGGATGGAAAATCTGGATGAGATGGAAGACGACGAGGCAGATCGCCTGGACATGGCGCCTGGGCTGACGCTGCGGTCACGGCTCGGCTGCCAATGCATCGTCGAAGGCGATGTGGAAGTAGAAATTCCGTCCTGGAACATCAACTACGTCAGCGAAGGCGGCGGGTCCATGAACCTGGGCGATGCGATTCCCGCTCCGGCAGGAAAGAAATAACCGGCTCCTGTCATTGGGCGGCTGTTGTCATTGGATGGACACGCTGAACGGCGTGGAAGTGGCTCCGTTCCCCAGCACGAGATCGATGTCCGTCGTGCTCTGCTGCGGCGCGCCGAAGTTGATCTGGAAAATGCCTGCCGCCAATCCCGGCGCCGCTCCGGCATAGTAGACCGGCAGCATAGTCGGATTGTTCTCCGCACTCAGAATTTCAGCCCCCATGGGAATGGACGCGAAGGGTGCGGCGTTGATTTGGCCGTCCTGGCTGGGAGGACTGGTTTGTCCAAAGCCCGCCACATACAGGATCATTTCCGAACCTGGCGCTGCTGGATTCGACGCGGAGTTCGCAGCGAAATCCCCGTTGAATACTCCCAGGATTTGCACACTGCTCGCATTTACCGCAACCTGAACCGAATTGGATGGAACGTTGTTGTATTGAACCTGTACGGTGGTGGCCGACTTATTGGCTAGTTCGAAGGGCGCCACCAGATCGATTTCCTGAGCGCTCACCGAGAGTAATGGCACAGGCACTCCGTCGAAAGTAACTTGGACTCCGGCCACGGTGGTCGCCAGGACTCCCGAATTCACTATTCCGGGTGTGGATGTTGCGGGGCCAATATTCTTACCGAGGATTCGAAGCACTTCGCCGGCGGCTATCGCCGCCGAAGCGGAATAATCCAGTGTTTGGGCGGCACTCAAAATGGAGTTGAGCGAAACTTCGGGGGGCGTAGCATCGATTTTGGCGACGTAAGCCAGCTGTGTACCGGTGGTTACGTTGGGAGCGTCGGTGCCCGCAACATAAGCCAAGCCGGAGGAGTCCAACACAATTCCGGAGATGGAGTCGAAATAGGTTGAAAACAGCAATTGCGTGAAGTCCGCGCTGAATTTGCTGACAAATCCCGGCCCGATTGCGATCTGGAATGGAATGGCAGTCTGAGGTTCACTGGGAGCGGCTCCATCCAACTCACCCGCAATCCAAGGTTCGCCCGCGGAATCTACGGCAATGTACGCTCCGGCAAGACAGCCCGGCGCGCCCAAGTAAGTGAGGCCCTCCACCGCTTGCGCCTTGGGATCGAGTTTCAAAACGAATGCATTCACTTGCGGAGCGAATATGGCCGGCCCAATGCTGAACTGGACGCAAGCAGCGCTCACCTGCGGCTGGAATGCGCCCGAAGAGGCAGATTGAGACAACCCGGCGCTCTGGCCGGTCAGGTAAATGTTGCCCCTCTGATCGAGAGCAATAGCGCTCACGCTGTCGAATCCCGCACCTCCGAGATACGTCGCATAGTCGAGAGCGCCAGAAGGGTTGAAGCTCGCCAGGTACCCATCGTAGGAGCCTCCGCCGAATTTTGACTGCAATGCGCCCGAAGTGACGGGAAAATCCGGCGAGGTGGTGTACCCCGCCACCCAAGCGTTGCCAATGGCATCGAGCGCCAGGGAGGCGCCGGAGGTGGAACACATGCCGCCCAGCAAGGTGGAATAAACCAGCGCGTTGCCGGCGGGAGCGATTTTGGTAACGAACGCGTCGCCCGTACTCGCCACCACGATCGGGTACGCGGATCCCAGGGTGCAACCGTCCACTGGCGCGCTTTGGAACGCGCCGGGTGTCACTGGAAAACCACCTTGGGTTGATCCGGTGATCACTGCATCTCCGCTGTCGTCCACGGCGATGGCCGCTGGCATTGCGGCTTCGGTTCCGAGCAAGGTGGAGTAGATCAGTTGCGAGCCGGTGGGGTTCAGTTTCGCGAGGAAAGCGTTGGTGGCGCCGATGAGCTTGGTCTGGAAAGCTCCAGCAGTGGTGGGGAAATTCGGCGAGGAAGTGGAACCGGTAACGTAGGCGTTGCCGCTTTGATCCACTGCGATCGCGGCGGGTTGGTCCACTCCGTTTCCGCCGAGATAGGTGGAGTAAAGTACCTGGCTGCCGTCCGCGCTCCACTTGGTGACGAAGGCGGAATTTTGAGTGGAGGCGCCCAGGAAAACGCGCGAGTCTGCCGGTGAAACGTAGAGCAACTGCGGCGAGATGGGATACGGCAGTGACACCTGGGACCAGGTTTGTCCCGCATTGGTGCTTTGATAGAGCAGATTATAATCCGCGGCGTAGACGGTGGACGGATTGCGGGGATCCACCGCAACGCGGCTGAATTGCGAAAACTTGACAGACGGCAGCAGCGGCGTGAAAGTCTGGCCGCCGTCCGAACTTTGCTGCAGTCCCAAAAGATTGACCAGGTACAGAGTATTGGGATTACTGGTCGAGACGACGAGATCTTCGGTGTTGAAAACCTCTTGATTGGAGCCCGCGGCGAAGGTTTTGCCACCGTCGGTCGAGATCAGCAGACCGGACGGCGTCCCAAGAATTATGCTGCCATTGGATGCAAAGAGGATGGCAAGAACCGGGGCCTCCAACTGGTTGGGCGGAGATATAACGATCAGTTGGGTCCAGGTCTGGCCAAAGTCCGTACTGCGCAACAGAGCGTTGGGGATCAGTCCATTGGCGCCGGTACTCGCAAATACCGTTCCCGATTGCGTGGGATGCGCCACGATCGCAACGATATTAGCGCCGCTGAATCCAATGTTCGCTGCGCTCCAATGCGCCGCGCCATCGGTACTGACAAAGACACCTTGTGCGGTGCCGGCGTAAACGGTGGTGGATGAGCCGGCATCCACCGCGAGGACGTTGGCGGGCGATGTGAGCCCAGCGCCGGGCGTTACGGTGAACGTTGTCCCGCCGTTGGCGCTGGAGAAAACACCACGCTGTGTCGCGACGTACAGCACGGAGGGCGTTGAGGGAGCAGCCGCGATCGCAATGGCCGAGGTGGCCGGCCCAAGCGAGGGCATGCTCCAGCTTTTGCCGGCGTTGGCAGTGACCAGGAGTGGCCCGGTTCCCAGTTGGCTCTGGAAGGGATTCACGGTGGGGAAATCGGTCGAGTTGGTGGTGCCCACAACATAAAGACCGCCTTCGGCATCGCGAGTGAATCCGGTGGCGATGTTCTGAGCAGTGCCGCCGAAGGATTGATCGAAGACGATTTCCGGATCGATCACCAGAGGCCGCTGGCGATCGTAAGCGCCGGTTCGGAATCGAACGCGCTGCGAAGCATCGATCCAATATGCGACATCCACGAGCTGCCTTTGGCCGGCAGCATCGACTTGATAGCCGACGGGTTTGGGCTGCCGGATCTGGATGGCGCCGGCGACCATAACAAGATCGCCCTTTGGATCGATGCGCATGTGGTCGATGCCATCGAATGTGAGCTTGATTCTTCCCGGATCGCGTCCGGCGCCGATTTCAAGATCGTATTCCAGGCGCTGCTGGCTTCCTCGAAACAGCAGATCGATACCCGGATAAACACTGCGCCACCGGACACTGCCGAAGAGATCGTAGGAGCGGAACTCGCTTCCCAGGATATAGTTCGCCTTACCTGGCATACGGTGGAGCGCTTCGAGTGACGGCGGATCACTTGCGCCGGACGCCGACACCCGAACGGCACGGCCGCCAATAGTCAAAACTGCCCAGCGCGAGGTGACGGAAAATGAATAGCCTGGCGTGTGAGAAACGTATTCCTGGCCACGAGCTTCAAACGCCAAGACGCGTGAGACTCCTACCGGGCCCACATTTGCGGCAAAACAGGAGAGCGTTAAGAAAATACAAAAGAAAACGCGCACAGCTTTTCCTCCAAAGCGTGACGCGGGAAAGACGATTCGATTTTACCCTACTTCTTGAGCCACAAGTCGAGAAACTTGTCTGCCAGATCCTGGGGGACGTTCGCGGTCACCTTGGTCTGCGCCTGCTGCTGGGTGACCTGAATGGCATCGTATAGCTTGAGCATGTCGGGCTGGTCATCGCGCGTGTTGAGGCGTCCGAACCCCACCAGGCCGCGCACCAGATCGTGAACGAACTTCGCATCGCGCTCGGTATTGCAATTTACGATCGCAACGGCGTCCAGCCCCTTGCTTAAATCCATGCCGATCATGGCGCTCTCTACCGAGCGCAGCGCCTGCATGATATTGCCGAGATTTCCTCCGGTGGGCAGTGGCAGATTCAAATTTTCGACGCCGCCGGAGAGCGCGGCATAAACTTGATCGCCCGAGGGCAGCGTGCGCAGCAGGTCGAGTAGCGCTATCGGGAGGCCGCGTCCAGTAGGCTGATCGAGCAGTGCATGAATCTCGGAAGTGGTTCCTCCGACCGCGGTGGAATCGTCCAGAAAAGTGATGACGGCCCGCTCATCACCAAACAGGTTGTGGCCTTGGTAGGTGGACGGCGTGACGCCTTTCGATTTGAAGCGCGCCTCTAAATCGGTAATGCGAAACTTCCCTCGCAACAGGAGCAAAGCGTTCTTGCCGTTGGAGCAGAGCAGGAGCTCGGAAAGATCCTTACGCGGGTCCAGGCCGGTTTGTTTCGTGAAACTGTCGAGCTGCGGAAGCGGAACGCGCGTCAGGAGTTTTTGATAGACGGTGGTGTCGCGAACGGCATTGAGATTGATCCCCAATACGACCACGGTGTCGGACGGGACCAAGGATTCGAGCGACGGACTGACATGGAGTGAAGCGGATTGTTTGGGCTGGCAAGAGGTGAGAACGCAACAAAGCGAGAGCGCGATCAAGGGACCGCGCTCGGACAACGATGTGCGCCGCACTAGAAGTCTCTCCGTTGGAAGATCGCAAGCGCAGCGCCCAGCACCACCGCGCCGAAAACCGCTGAGCTCCAGATGGGCGCATATCCGGCGAAGGTGCGGCTTTGGATGGCATCCAGGGTCATCTTGCCCACCTCGTAGACCTTGGGCAGCGAATAATAGATCCCCCGCCACAGGTTGCGCGACCATTCCGAAGATAGCAGGCGCATCATCAGGCTGGTCTGCGCCAGGATCGGGCTGATAATCATCAAAGCCACCGTGATCATGGTGGCGGCCGCGGCGCTTTCGAGCGTCACGCCGATGAAGACGACCACGGAGAGTAACACCGCAAAAATGAAGGTGGTGGTGGCAATTGAAATCAAAAAGACCGGCGACCAGATGCCGGTCTTTAGTCCCAGGATGATCCAAACGCCCAGCACCAGGTAGCTGGTGTTCAGCGCGACCACCAGGACATTGCCGGCGAAGCGGCCGAGCAAAATATGGGTTCGCGAGAGAGGTTTGGAAAGCAGCAGCTCGATGCGGCCAGGTTCGAGGACACTCGGAATCAGGCCCGCCGAAGCGAACACCGCGAGAAACATTCCCCAGGTATAGAGGAACGTCGCGATCCCGCCGTAGACACCGCGCACCAGGCGGTCTACGTTGGGGTTGGCGCCCGCTTGCCGGCCGAACAGCGTGATGGTCGCCGTGGCGCCCGACGCGATGTCGATCCGCAGGAGGAACAGGAAAAACAGAATCAGCAGTGTGGAGAGACCGAACAGAACCCAGAATATTTTGCGGGCCAGGGCCTCGCGGAACGTATCTGAGATGAGAGCCAGCGTCACCATCACTTAGACACCGTCCGCACAAAAACATCTTCGAGCGTGCTGGTGGTAGGCGCCAGCGCCTCAATCTCGCAATGCTCCGCCCGCAATAGATCCATCGCGCTGTTGGCCAGCTCGCGGCTGGGAAATTGGAAGTCCACCAATCCGTCACGGACAGCCATCGAAGTGGCGCGCCCGCGCAGTTCCTCGGTCAAAGCTTCGGGGGGATGCGGCACGCTGAGCCGGTAACCCTTTCCGGCCGTGAGATCCTGCATTTTCCCTGAGAGAGCCACTTTCCCCTTGTGCAGAATGGCCACTTCGCGACAGAACGTTTCCACCTCGGCGAGCAGGTGCGAGTTGATGAAGATGGTAACGCCGCGCGCTTCAAAACCACCCAGAATATCGCGTATCTGGCGGCGTCCAACCGGATCGACGCCGTCGGTGGGTTCGTCCAGAATCAGAATGGTTGGCGAGTGGATGAGAGCTTGCGCCAACCCCAGCCGCTGCAGCATGCCTTTGGAATATTTGCCGATCCGCATGGTGGCCCATTCGCTCAGGCCCACCAGTTCCAACTGCTCCGGGATCAGCTTCGTTCGCCGCGCGGCGTCTACGCCCGAGAGCGCGGCGTAAAAATCGAGCATGCCGGCGCCCGTGAAATAAGTAGGGAAACGGTGATTCTCCGGCAGGTATCCGATGGGCCGGCGCGCTTCCGGCTGGCTGGCATCGCGCCCGAAGATCAGAGCGCTGCCTCTGGTTGGCCGCACCGCCGAGAGCAAAGTCTTCACGAAGGTGGTCTTCCCCGCCCCGTTCGGCCCGAGCAATCCGAAGATAGTGCCGCGGCGAACGTTGAGCGACACGCCATCAATGGCGCGCACCTCCCGCCGCGTCCATCGGGAACGGTAAACTTTGGTCAGGTCCTGCGTCGCTATGGCGTATTCGGAGTCCACTAAGACCTCGGAGTCCACTAACACATCGGAGTCCTTAACAATAGGATACGCAGGAACATGGGGGATTTGTTCCCTGCGCAGCGAAACGCATCGTACCAAGGTCGCAGTGCCAAAATCCGGGAAAATCAGCCCGTAGATGTCATAAGATGATAGGTATATAAATTAGAATGACGTCTACAACCACAGCCAACCCGCTGCTTCAAATTCAGTTTCAAATCCCGTTCGATCAAATTCGCGCTGAGAACGTGGAGCCGGCCATCGAGGAATTGCTTCAGGGTGCCCGCCTAGAGCTGGACCGTCTGACCGCGGAGCCGGGTGCGCGAACCTTCGCCAATACGCTGCAGAGGCTGGACCACTTGACCGAGCGTCTGGACTACGCGATGCAGATTGTGCGCCATTTAGAGGCCGTGGTTACCACGCCGGAGCTGCGTGCGGCTTATAACGCGGTGCAGCCAAAGGTGAGCGAGTTCTACTCGTCGCTGCCGCTCAACGAATCTTTATGGAAGGCGGTATTGGCGTATTCGCTCACTGAGGAGGCGGGCGCGCTGACCGGTGTACGCAAGCGGTTCCTGGAAAAGACCCTGGCCAATTTCCGCCGGCATGGTGCCGAATTGAACGCGGAGGGAAAGAAACGTATCGCCGAGATCGACGTGGAGCTGAGCAAGCAGACCATGCGATTTTCCGAAAACGTGCTGGACTCCACCAATCAATACGAGTGGGTGATCAGCGACCAGGCCCAATTGGCGGGCCTTCCCGAAAGTGCACGTGCCATGGCGCGGGCCAGCGCGGCATCCAAAGGGCTGGCGGAGCCTTCCTGGCGCTTCACGCTGCAAGCCCCCAGTTACCTGGCGGTGATGACCTATTTGGATGACGAGGGGATGCGGCAGAAAGTTTATGAGGCCTTCGTCAACCGCGCCACGGAAGAGAAATACGACAACCGGCCGATCATGCGGAGCATTCTGGAGCTGCGCGGCGAAAAGGCCCGGCTACTGGGCTATCGCGACTTCGCCGACCTGGTTCTGGAAGATCGGATGGCGCACGCCGGAGATCGCGCGCGGCAATTTCTGGAGGATTTAAGGCATAAAACAGAAGCGACATTCCAGAAAGAAAATGCGGATTTGTTGGCTTTCTCCGGAAAAGCGGAGCTCGAACCGTGGGATGTCGCGTATTACTCAGAGAAGCAGCGTGCCGCGCTTTATGATTTCGATGAGGAAGCTCTGCGGCCTTACTTCCCCCTGGGCAGCGTCATCCAGGGAATGTTTGAGATTGTCCACCGGCTATACGGCATCTCGGTAGTGGAGCGGCCGGGCGTGAAGGGCTGGGATCCGCACGTGAGGTATTACGAAATCTACGACCAGAGCCGGCCCCGCGATAACGAGCTGATAGGCGCTTTCTATGCGGATTGGTTTCCACGCGAGAACAAACGCGGAGGCGCCTGGATGGATACGCTGATCACGGGCGAAGCACACGGCGAGGTGCAAGATCCACATTTGGGCTTGATCTGCGGCAACCTGACGCCGCCCGGTGAAGATCGCCCTTCCTTGCTCACTCACCGCGAGGTGCAGACCATTTTTCACGAGTTCGGTCATCTGTTGCACCATTGTTTGAGCCGCGTGGAGTTGCGCGGATTTGCGGGCGTAAACGTCGCTTGGGACTTTGTGGAACTGCCGTCGCAAATCATGGAGAACTGGACCTGGGAACGCGAAGCGCTGGATTTGTTCGCTCGCCATTACCAGACCGGCGAGACCATTCCAGCCGAGCTTCTCGACAAGATGCGAAACGCGCGCAATTTCCGCGCTGCCAACGGCCAGATGCGTCAGCTTGGATTCGGGTTGGTGGACCTGGCGCTGCATCGCGATATCCCGCCGGGGGCGAACATCGACCTGCTGGCCCTGGCCCGCAATCTCCTGCAGCCCTTCTCGGCCGCGAAGTTGCCAGAGCATTACGCGATGATCGTCAGCTTTACGCATCTGTTCGCCAGCCCGGTGGGCTACGGCGCAGGCTACTATTCGTACAAATGGGCGGAAGTGCTGGACGCCGACGCGTTTACGCGATTCCAGAGCGGCGGCATCTTCAGCAGCGAAGTGGGCGGGCGTTTCCGGGATCGAATCCTTTCGCGCGGCGACAGCGAAGATCCCGCAGAGCTGTATCGCAGCTTCATGGGCCGCGACCCGGATCCGAACGCGCTGCTGGAGCGTTCCGGCCTGCTGTTACAACAATAACGCCACAACAATAACGATCCCTTATTGGCCGCTGGGCATCTTATAAAGTGAGGGAGGGTGGTCTATGAGATCTTCCATCCGGCTCGGCAAACTATTTGGCATTGAAATCGGTCTGCACTACAGTTGGTTCCTGATCGCTCTGCTGATCACCATGTCGCTGGGCTCCCAGTTTCAGGCCAGCCACGCGGAGTGGGGCACGAACGTCATTTGGGCGCTGTCGGTGCTGACCGCTCTCCTGTTTTTCATTACATTGCTGGCACACGAGCTGTCACACGCCCTGGTGGCGCGGGCGCGCGGGCTCACCACCAAAGCCATCACGCTGTTCGCCCTGGGTGGCGTGGCCCAAATCGAAAAGGAGCCGGAGGACGCAAAGACGGAGTTCCTGGTGGGAATCGTGGGACCGCTTTCGAGCGCCGTAATCGGTGTGGCTTCGCTCGGAATCGCGTGGGCGGTGGGATGGCACATCAGGGCGACACCCGGCACGCCATTGGAGGCCATGTTCGTTTGGCTGGGGTATATCAACCTTTCGCTCGCAGCATTCAATATGATTCCAGGCTATCCATTGGACGGCGGAAGAATACTGCGGTCCATCTTATGGTTGGCATCGCGCGACGCAGTGCGGGCTACGGAGCGCGCGGCCACGGTCGGAAAAGTGATTGCGCTATTGTTCATCGCGCTGGGAATTTTCCAGTTCTTCAATGGCGCCGGCTTCGGCGGGCTATGGATCGCTTTCATCGGATGGTTCCTGTTGCAAGCCGCCACGGCGAGCGCCAGCTCCGTCGCGCTGACGGCAGGCTTGAAAGGCATTAAGGTGAGTGACGTGATGACGGCGGATTGTGTGACTCTGGACGGCAACATGAACGTGGAGCAGTTCGTCGAGAACTACCTGCTTCGATCCGGCAAGCGCTGCTTCGTGGTGCAGCAGAATGGCCAGGTGGCTGGTTTAGTGACAGCGCATGAGATTAAGGAGCTGGAGCGTCCGCGCTGGCCTTACACCACGCTCGCCGATATCATGCGGACGCTGGATGAACTGCATACCGTTGGGCCTACGACGCCGGTGATGGAGGCGCTCGAAACCATGGGCCGTGACGACGTGAATCAGCTTCCGGTGGTGAGCGGCAATCATCTGGACGGAATCATCACCCGCGCGAACGTGTTGCACTTCCTGCAGACCCGCGCTGAGCTGGGGCGCTGAAACTTCAGGCCGGCATAACAGCGTAAAACTCGCCGGGCGCGTGTCAACTTTGGTAAAGTAGGCGCAGTGCGATCCGTTTTCGTCGCAGCCCTGGCCTTTTGCTGCTTCGGCGCCTCCATAGACGATCAGGACTTCAACGGGCGATGGGATATCACCGTGAGCGGTGCTCCATTGAATGGTTCTGGGTCCCAGCGCGGATGGTGGCTGGAAGTGGCGGGCGCAGGCACAGACAGCTTCAAGGGCCGCTTCATGGGTGCGCCCGTGGGCTTGCTGGACGAGATTCCCAAACTATCGGTTTCCGAGGGCGAGTTGCGCTTCGCCTTGGAAGGCCGCTACCGGAAGGATCACGGTCCGGAGAAGGGTCTCTATTGGGCGCGGTTTGAAGAGGGTAAGCTCAAGGGAACTTTTGAAATCGAAGGCGATGCCTCCACGTACCTGGAATGGACGGGCGTTCGAGCTCCCGCTCTGAGCGAGAAAGACGACGGGTCCTGGAAGCGGGGTGACCCGGTGGTGTTGTTCAACGGACACGATCTAACCGGCTGGCAGGCGGTGGCGCCGGGGCATCTGGTGGGCTGGGTGGTCAGGGACGGAGCCTTGACGGCTCTGGGTGGAGCTCCCGATCTGATTTCCGAGAAGAAATTCAATAACTTCGTGGTGGACGCCGAATATCGGATTGAGCCGCACAGCAACAGCGGCATTGCTTTACGAGGACGGTACGAAATGCAGATCGCCGATGATGCCGATCGCCCGTCATCGAATCGAACAACCGGCGCAATTCTTGGCCGCATCGCCCCCACGCTCAATGCCGAGAAACCGGCCGGCGAATGGCAGATACTGGGGATTCGATTGGTGGGCCGCGAAGTCACCGTGGTGTTGAACGGCATTCGTGTGATTAACCGGCAGAGCATCGATGGGCCGACCACCATTGCGCTGGACACCAACGAGGCGGAGCCCGGGCCGATTCTGCTGCAAGGCAATCGCGGAACGGTGGAGTTTCGGCGGATTGTCGTGTACCCGCTGCTCAAGAAACCCTGAGCGGAAACTTTGAGCGAACAGAAACTCGCCAAATTTTACCGGGTGCGAGGGCGCGTGCAAGGCGTCGGATTCCGTTACTTCGTGGAGCATTCAGCCAGAGCGCTGGATGTCCGCGGGTGGGTGCGAAACGCGGATGACGGCAGCGTGGAAGTGTACGCCACCGGAACAGCCGGGCAGCTCTCTGAGTTAGCCGGGCTGCTTTGGAAGGGGCCACGCTGGTCCGAAGTTCGCGGCGTGGAGGAAGTAGAAGCCGCGCTGGAGAATCATTCGGGATTTTCGGTGCGGCAGTAACAGGCGAATCAGGCCAGCAGCCGTGCGGCGTCTTTCGCGAAATAGGTGAGCACGAAATCGGCGCCGGCACGGCGGATGGCGGTGAGCGATTCGA
The DNA here is from genome assembly GCA_050010415.1 of Bryobacteraceae bacterium. Classification (GTDB taxonomy): domain Bacteria; phylum Acidobacteriota; class Terriglobia; order Bryobacterales; family Bryobacteraceae; genus Palsa-89. The sequence goes on from JBEKLB010000028.1 coordinate 27,341, forward strand.
GAATCGTGCGGTCGCGATCGAGCCAGCCGTTGTTGATGGCGGCCGTCAGCGCGCTGAATTCCCCGCTGACTTGATACGCTCCGAGCGGGAGCGGAAAACGATCGCGAGCCTGGCGAATAATGTCGAGGTACGGCATGGCCGGCTTGACCATGATCATGTCCGCGCCTTCGTCGATATCCAGCTCGATTTCGCGCATTGCTTCGCGCGCATTGGCTGGATCCATCTGATAGCTGCGCCGGTCGCCGAATTGGGGCGTGGATTCGGCGGCTTCGCGGAACGGCCCGTAAAACACCGAGGCGAATTTGGCGGCGTAAGACAGGATCGGAATGTGCGCGAATCCGTTGGCATCCAGTTCGTGCCGCATAGCGGCCACACGCCCGTCCATCATGTCCGATGGGGCCACAATATCGGCCCCGGCGCGGGCGTGCGAAACCGCCGTGGCGGCCAGCCACTCCAGGGTCTGGTCGTTATCCACGTCGCCATCGACGATCTTGCCGCAGTGGCCGTGACTGGTGTACTCGCAATTACAAACGTCGGTCACG
>JBEKLB010000029.1:0-27803 GCA_050010415.1 Bryobacteraceae bacterium
CCAGCCGGTCCCGCTCGGCCTGCGTCATCAGTAGTTGTCCTTCTGGCACCTCCCCAGCCTGGAGGTCGTCAATAGGACATTTCTACTTTGCGCAAATAGGACATTATCACTTTGCGCCGACATAATGCCAGGCCTCATTGCACGCGACCGCTAGCTCGTCTACAATTAGGCCAAGTTTCTCCAACGCCACGCCTCCGGAGGGCTATGAGCCCCTCGATTGAAACAGACCGAAATCTCGAGCATCTGGTCTTTGAGATCGCGAAAGTTGTGTTCAGCGAAACGGGAGAGGCCTTCTTCCGTTCGCTGGTTCGACATCTGGCGCGTGCTCTGGACGCCGACTACGTGTTGGTGGCGGTGTTGCAGCCGGACGGCAAACGAATCGCGACGCTGGCCGCGCACGCTCCCGCGGGTGAAAGGCTGGACTTTGAATACGATCTCGCCGGCACCCCGTGCGCCCACGTGCTGGAACAGCACGTCTGTTCCTACCCGAGCGGCGTCCAGCGGCTCTTTCCTCAAGATGAGCACTTGGTGCAGATAGGCGCTGACGGATATGTTGCGGCGCCTTTGGTGGATTCGAGCGGGCGCAGCCTGGGCCTGATCTGCGCCGTCACTCGAAAGCCGCTGGCTAACCCGAAACTGGCTGAAGCGCTGCTGAAGATTTTCGCGGCTCGGGCGGGAACCGAGCTGGAGCGCAAGAATTACGAAGAGGCGCTGGCGCACGGCGAGGAGCGCTTTCGAACCTTCGTCGAGCACTCCAACGAAGGCGTGATGTGGTGCAAGCTGGAGCAGCCGCTTTCGATGGATCTGCCGGAAGCCGAGCAGATCGAGCATTTTTTCAAATACACCTATGTGGCGGACTGCAACGATCAAGCTGCACGGATTTTCGGCTTCGCCAAGGCCGAGGAACTGATCGGAGCGCGTCTGGAGGTGATCAGCTCACGCTCGGATCCTGAATTTGGCTCACGTCTGCGCGCCGGTATCCGCAGCAACTGGGAATCCTCCCAAGTGGAGAGAAAGTTCCATGACCGTCATCTCCTGATGTCGCGCACTGGAGTAATCCAGAATGGGATGCTGCACTCGGTTTGGACCACCGCGCGCGACATCACCGCGCTCAAAGAGGCCGAAGCCGAAGTGCTGCGGTTGAACGAAGAGCTGAAGGGCCACTTGCAGCAACTGACGGCGTTACAAGCGCGCTTGGAGCAGGATAACGCCTACCTTCTGGATGAAATACGGTCGGAGCACAACCTGGGCGAGATGGTGGGCGCGACGCCTAGGTTTCGCGAACTCACCGAGCGCATTCACCTGGTGGCGTCCACGTCGGCCACGGTGTTGATTTCCGGAGAAACGGGAACCGGAAAGGAATTGGTGGCTCGTGCGATTCATGAGCTGAGTCCGAGAAGCAACCGGCCGCTGGTGAAGGTGAATTGCGCGGCTATCTCGGCCGGATTAGTTGAAAGCGAACTCTTCGGGCACGTGAAGGGCGCGTTCACCGGGGCAAGCGACCGGCGCGTCGGCCGATTCGAATATGCCGATGGAGGCACGTTGTTCCTGGATGAGGTGACCGAGCTGCCGCTCGAAACCCAAGCCAAACTGCTGCGAGTTCTGCAAGAGCACGAGTTTGAGGCTGTTGGATCGAACCGTACAGTGAAGGTAGATGTCCGGCTGCTCGCGGCGAGCAATCGAAATCTCGCCGAGCTGGTGCGGGAAGGCCGCTTCCGGATGGACCTCTACTATCGGCTGCTGGTGGTGCCGGTGGAGGTGCCGGCCTTGCGCGAGCGCCGCGACGACATCCCGCTGCTGGCTGCGCACTTCGTGCGGCGTTTGTCGCGGCAGTTCGGCCGGCGCGTGGAACGCATCTCCGAAGGCATGATGCAGGAAATGGTGGCGTATGATTGGCCGGGCAACGTCCGCGAGCTGGAGAATTTTCTGGCTCGGGCCATCGTGCTCTGTCCGGGCGATACTCTGGACATGCCGCTCTTGGTGACCGAATCCAGCGGGCATCCGGTGAACCACTCGCGCAGCTTGCAAGCCACCGAACGGAAGCATATCGAGAGCGTGCTGGCATCCACCGGTTGGGTGATCGAGGGGCCCAAAGGTGCGGCGGCCATTCTCCAGATGAATCCCAGCACCCTGCGCAGCCGGATGCGGCGCCTCAAGATCAAACGTCCCTAAACTTCTCTAAACTTCCCTATAGTTCTCTATTGCTCCCTAAACAGATCTATGTTATGGTCTGTTTATGACACCAGCGCAGGAGCTGTACTCCGTCGAGCAAGTGGCCGAGCGCCTGGGCCTGCACGTGAAGACCGTCCGATCCTACGTTCGGGAAGGGCGTCTGAAGGCCGTCCGGATCGGCAAACAATACCGCATCGCGCGCCTGGATCTGGAGGCCATGACTGGGCGGCCTGAGCCGCCTCCTGAGCCGGTTCAACGCACGCGCCAGGTGGAGGTTTCGAGCATTGTGGAGATCGATGCCATCAGCCCGGAGACGGCGAATCGCCTTACCGTATCGCTCATCGGCGGCGCCAGCGGCATCCGCGTGGAGACGATCTACAATGCCGAGCGCGCACGATTGAAAATCATTCTAGTCGGCGACCTGGACAAGAACGCCTCCTACCTTAAATTCATCAACGCCATTCTAGCAGGCTGCTGAAAAAGCCTTGGCAGACTAAAGTCCGCGCTACACAGGAATCGTAAACCGTTGACTGCACGTGTGGCGTAGGCGCTTTCGCCTGCGATCCTCGACGATGGAAAGGCTTTTTCAGCAGCCTGCTAGAGAGCGAGCGATAGCACCGATGACGAGCGTCTACAAATCCGCCGAAGGCGAGCGAGCGGTTCGTGAACGTTACATCGAACTGCTGAAACACTGGCCGGTGCCGAGCCAGCAGCTACGCGTGCCGACGCGCGAGGGAGAGACGTTCCTCGTGGCATCAGGCGATGAAGACGCTCCTGCGTTGCTGCTGCTGCATGGCAGCATGGCCAATTCCGCGATGTGGATGGGCGATATCGCGGCATGGGCGAAGCACTTTCGGGTGTACGCGGTCGACATGATTGGCGACGCGGGTTTGAGCGCGCCGTCGCGCCCGCCGTTGTCGTCCGAAGCCCATACGCTTTGGCTGGACGATGTGATGCAGGCGTTGGCGATCGCCCGCGCCTCGCTGGTGGGCGTGTCGCTGGGCGGATGGCTGGCGTTGGATTATGCGACGAGAAGGCAGGACCGGGTGGAAAGCCTGGCCGTGCTGTGCCCCGCCGGAGTTGGGCGGCAGAAAATCAGCATTGTGTTCAAAACGCTTGGACTACGTATGTTGGGTGCTTGGGGCAGGCGCAAGGCGGCGGAATTGGTGCTGGGCCGCGCACCGGTCAATCCATCCCCTGCCCTGCGGTACTTCCTGCAGTTCTTCTCGCTGATTCACAAGAATTTCCGCCCGCGCATGGTGAAGCTGCCCATCTTCACGGACGCCGCTCTCGAACGGCTGACGATACCGGTGCTGGCGATCGTCGGCGGTAAAGACGTGCTCATCAATTCAGAGGAGACCAAGCGGCGTCTGCAGCGGAACGTACCGCAAGCCGAGATTCGCTACCTTCCCGAAGCTGGACATTTCATTCCCGGCCAGACGGCTCCGATTCTGGACTTCCTATGTCGCGTGCCTGCATCTGACCTCGCGCAAAGCAACAAGTAGGGATCGTTCGCGGCGCAGTGATAGTGGAGAGCTTGCCGGTCTCGGTGTAATAGGCAAGAATGAATACAATGTCCGAGCCCCACATTGTGAATTTGGCCAGCCGCGATATTCCGAACGGCTACGAACTGGAGACGGCGGTCGAGTACCCGCGCGAGGATGGAAGCACGCTACTGGTCCGCGCCTTCTATCGCGAAATCGACCTAGGTGATTCTTACATCACGCTGAACCATTCCACGCGCGGCTTCGAGCCGGCACAGACCATCCTGGTGTGTGGCAAGAAGGGCGAAGTGGACGGCGATTTCCGCACCGACCAAACCGAAATGCTGATTCTGCAGATCGATGGAACCGTCCAGCGCACCGAACAAACGGTGAAGACCTGGCTGAAATACGATGCGATCCGCGATGGCTTGCGCGAGAAATATCGTAGTGGCATGGCAGCCGGCTTATCGCCCGATGAGATCCATCGACGGATACTAGCGACAGATTAATTGCCGGCCATATGGCTTCGGTCGCGTTCGTTCTCGTTGCAGATGTACTCCATGAGCGTGTCGTCCCCAGAGAGATCGGAAGCCTTCTTGATGGTCCAGGGCTTGGAGTAAGCGCCGGGATCGTCGATGGTGATCTCGTACCGTAGATGTCCTAAGTCCGGCCGGCGATAGCGCTCGACGACATGCAGTTGTTCCGAAGCCGGATGGCCGTCGAAGTTGAGCCAGGCCTTTCCGTTGAATCCAACTGTATCGATCACCAACGTGTCCTGCTCCCAGTGGCCGATCGAGTGACCGAGCCATTCCGGATTCAGATCCTTGGGATGCGCGCGGCCATCCAGAAAAATCTGCCGCGGAAATTCGCCCTCATACATCATCACCAGCAGCTTCGAAGTCTGGACGAATTCGTAAGGGAAGAGAAAAGTGGACATGACTACGCCGAGTGGCAAGCAGCGCGACGATGGAATATCCTTGCCGCCATTCACCTGGCGTTCCTTCATGAGCGCGGCTGCCCAAGCCAGCGGCTCTGAATTTCCGAAATCGGTGGGGAACGAAGGGAGCCAGACGCCAGAGAGGTCCGGCTTGCCATCGGGCGTGCGAGGCGTGGGACCACGAGGCACGTCGTGCGCGCCGGCCAGCGCGGCGTAATATGCACGATCCTCGCCCAATGTGTTCAATTGCACATCGTCCAGGCGAATGTCGAGGTGCACGGTCTTCCCTGCTTCGACGGTGACGCTGGGTTGTACGAAGGGCGCGAGCCCTGGCCCTGCGGCGATTAGCTGATAAGCGCCCGCCGGTAGACCGGACAGCGTGTAGGTCCCCTTGGAATCGCTTTCGACCGAACTCGTGGCGCCCGTGGCCGAATTCTTCGCTTGAATGGCCACGTTCCCGATGGCTGCCTTGCTGCGATCGGAGACAGTTCCGCTAATGGCGCCGGTGTTCTGAGCGAGCGCCAAGCCAGCGGCAATCGCGGCCAGCAGCAGTTCTTTAAGGCAACGCAAAGGCATAGATTCCGTTGATCCCGCGCGGCGGATGCAGCTCCGGAGTTTCTCCGAGCAGCACTCCATCCAACAGGCCATTGCCGGTCATGACCGCGACGTATTGTTTTCCATTGACCGCGTAGGTGATGGTGCTTACCGAAATGGATCCGCCCAGGATCGATTCCCAAAGCTTCTTCCCCGTCGCGGCGTCGAAGGCGCGGAAGCGGCGATTCAAATCGCCCTGAAAGAGCAGGCCGCCCGCAGTAACCAGGGCCGCTCCATCGGAAGGCGAGCGACCCACGTTGATCCTCTGAACCTCACCGGTCTCGAGGTTAATCTTGCCGATGGCGGTGAGCGCGTTTGGATCGGAGCCCGGACGCGGCACAGGCTTGCGGCGCTCGGGCTGTTTCGGCTCCGTGGTGGACGACACCATGTCGAGGCAATTGTCGATGTAGGGCACATACAGCGAATTCGTATCGGGATCGTAGGCGGTCGGCCAAAAGCTGCGCGTATTGTACGAGCAGATGACGTGCTCTTCGCCCGGCTTCTTGTTTACCAGATCGAAGTTGATGGTGACCTTGCCGGTTTTGCCGTCGATGTTGGAGATGAGAAACAGGGGGTCATCGTACGGAAATGGCGTAGCCCATAGGAACTGGCCCGTGCCACGGTCGATCTCGAAGACTCCTCCGCCTTCGCCCACCATCACCGCCACGTCGTGCTCTTCGCCGCGCGGAATGTCGGGATTGAACCACTTCACGTATTTGGGATCGGGGTTGAATTTCTCGCGGACCAGGGTGCGCTCGTGCGTGTAGTCCATGTCCCAATCGTCGGCGGGTAGGTGCTGGTAATACCATTTGAGCTTGCCGGTGGCTGGATCGAGAGCAACGGTGGAGTTGCTATAAAGATCGGCCGGCGCGGTGCGCGGCGTCCCATCGGGGTCTCCCCCGTGGCGCTCCAGCCGCGGGTCGGGCATGGGGTTCGCGATGCCCCAGTAGAGCGTCTTGCGGACCGGATCGTAGGTGCCGGGAAGTCCCCAGGTGGAGGCGCGGTTGGTGTCCTTGAAGTCCTTGCCCCAGCTCTCGGAGCCGGGCTCGCCGGGGGAGGGAACGTTGTAGAACTTCCAGATGTCTTTTCCGGTGAGCGCGTCCTGTGCGGCGATGAAACATGTGTCGCGCGTCTTTCCGCAGGCTCGGCCGGAGATGACGTTGCCGTCGACCACGATGGGGCCGGACGTGTTCTGAGCCTCGCCGGTGCTGGTTTGCCAGCGTTGCTCGCCGGTGCGCGCGTCCAGGCCGACCACAAAGCCGTCGGGCGCGGTGTACAGAATCACGTCCTGATAGATGGCCAGCGCTTTGGTGCGCGCGGTGCTCGCGGCAGCCGCTGGAACCTTGCGCTTGTACTCCCAGATGAGATCGCCATTGGTGGCGTCCAGCGCTTCCACGATGGCGCCAGGCTCAACGAGGTACATCACGCCGTTGTGAACGATCGGAATGGTCTCGCTGGTTCCCGGGCCCAGGCCGCGCGTCCAGGCCATGCGAAGCTGGCCGACGTTGGATCGATCCACTTGCTTCAATGGACTGAAGCGCTGCGCATCGTAGGTGCGGCTGTACATCAACCAATCGTCCGGGCTGGGATGCAAGAGCATGTCTTGCGTTACGGGAACGAAGTCTTTCACCACTTGCGCGGGCGCGCTCAGCGCCAGCGCCGCAAATATCCAAGCTCGAATCATGCTGGCCGTCATTTTATAGCATGCGAGGTGGTAGAATCACTTCGATCGGGAGGTCGCAATGCGAGTTTTCGTCGTATTCTTGGTCGCCGGGGCGGCCGCCATGGCGCAAGCCCCCACGACGTTTCAGCCGGTGGGCACCATGCGCCAGTTGATGATCGACGTCATTTATCCGACCTCCGACGCGATTTTCTATGTGGACCGCGACACGCCGAAGACTGCGCAGGATTGGACCACGCTGCGTACGCAGGCGCTCACGCTGGCCGAATCCGGGAATCTGCTGATGATGGATGGACGCGCGCGCGATCAGAAGAATTGGATCCTGGAGTCGAAGATGCTGATCGACATCGGCGCGAAAGCGTACAAGGCGGCGCAGGCTAAGGATGTGGACGGGATTCGAGCGTTGAATGACTCGCTCAACGCCGCCTGCGTGGTGTGCCATTATCAGTACCGGCCCGGCTATCATCGACGGAAACCGGTAATCACCACCAACTAAGGCTGCCGGTGCGTTTCCTATCCGGCGGCACGTAATGAAACCGTAATCCGTCCGTAAGGCCCGTATTGTGGCGCACGCACTCCTGCGTGCCGTGTTGGCAATCGTGCCAACACTTTTTGCGGGAATCCCGAATCGTTCACACGATTGTGAACGCGCCACGCAAGAGTGCGTGCGCCACCCCATGCTTGCACCGATAAAGTGGATCCATTCCGATTGGCTCTCCAGCCGAATTGCCGGGCCTACCGACGGATTATGGGCCCTGGCATCAGCGCCATGCGTCTGCGCGGAGTTATTCTTGTACTCGCATGAGCAACGAATGGTTCGCGCGGCCGGTGTTGTTCGTAGCGGACATCGACACGGCTGTCGAGTTTTACGGGAAGCAGCTCGGGTTCACACAAGCGTGGCGATATGAGGAGGAAGGGAAAGCGCGGGTGGCGCAGGTCGACCGTCAGGGCTGCCAGCTCATCCTCACTTCTCAATGGCCCGATAAGGTCGGCAAGGGCCTGATATTCGTCTCACTCGATGTCGCGGTACTAAATGCCTTGCGCGCGGAACTGGAAGGGCGCGGCGTGGCTGTGAAGGACGGGGAGTGGGGCTATCGGATTATGATCGTCGCGGACCCGGACGGCAACCAGCTCTACTTCCCTTATCCTTCCGGGCCTTATCCGGCGCGTGCCTAAGGAAATTTGCTGTTCCAGCCGATGATCAGATCGTGGCAGTCTGTCGATCGCGTACCGGCCAACCCCCAAAGTCCGAAAAGGGCTTTGTCCTCATCGTCACCTCCATTGCGATGACCCTGCTGCTCGGGTTGGCGGGCCTGGGCATCGATATTGGGCGCATGTATATGATTCGCGCCGAATTGCAATCGTTCACTGATGCCGCGGCCTTGAGCGCCGCGATGGAATTGAACGGAACAGACTCCGGCATTGCGCGCGCCCGCAGCGGGGCCGGCCGGCTGGCGGATGGGCCGCATGCCATGCGATGGGACATGGGTACCGAGGCCATCACCAACATCACCACCAGCTTCTCGTCCGACAACAAGATATGGCAGGAGCGGCCTGAGCAGCCGGGCGTCCTCTTCGTGCGCGTGGTGGCTGCCGAGCCTGCGCCCATCATCTTTCTCAGAATCTTTCAGCCAAGGAACTCCAGCACGGTGGCTGCCGCCAGCGTAGCGGCAAAGACGGACAGCTCGGTGAGGTTGGTGCAATGAACGGCCAACGCAAACAGAGGGGCAGCGCGCTCATCGAATTCGCGGGATCGATGATCCTGCTGGCGGTGATGTTCGCCGGCATCTTCGAGATTGGGTACTCGTTCTACGCCTACGGCACGCTGGTGACTGCGGTGCGGGCCGGCGCAAGGTACGCCGCATTGCAACCACGCGGAACGGCTGTCGATGCTGCCACCGCGGCATCCGTTGCCAAAGCAGTGCGCAATCTGGTGGTTTACGGAGACCCCGCTCCAAGCGAAGGCAGCAAACCATTGGTTCCCGGCCTCATGACCGACCATGTGGAGGTGATCAGCAGTCCAGACGCCAGCACGGTTTCGCTGCGCGGTTTCGAAGTGGACGCACTGTTCATGAAAGTAAAGCTGGACGGGCGGCCGACGGTGACGTTTCCGGTGACCGGGAGTGTTGAGTGACCCTGGCGCGTAAACAAGCCGGCCAGTCGCTGGTGGAATCTGCGTTGATCCTCGGCGCATTTATGGGATTGCTGCTCGGGATGGCGGGCCTCGGACAATCGCTCTTTGTCCGGCAGACGCTGGCAGATCGCGCTCGCATCGCCGCGCGATGGGGCGCGTTGAACCGTTACGATGCTGCGGCCATTCGTCGCGTGGTCTTGTTTGGCGCCGCAGACCCCGCGCAGGGCGAAACCCCATTTTTCGGCCTGACGCCGGCCGCTATCGACGTATCCAATCCCGGATGTCCCGGCGCCCAGTGCCGCATTAGCGTCGCCATCCCCGAGCAGGGAATCCGCGCCATTGAACCAATACAAGCCGAACCGCTGAAAGAAGCTATTCCTTCGGCGCTGGCTGTGGCTGGCCCAGTTGCTTCCGAGCCTTGACGAACGGCGCGGTCTTCGGATTCGCTTCATTCCAGCGCACGGGCTGCTCGCTATCTGCCATCAGAAACATCGCCAACGCAATCGCGCGATCCACTTTGGCCATGTTATTGTAATCGATCTTCTGCCACGAATCACCCACCGCGTGATAGTCGGCATAATCGAAGGCCACGCACAACGTCTCGGCGGGCACGCCCGCTTCGGCGAGTGAATAATTATCGCTGGCGGAAAAATAAGGGTCACTACCCTCGGAGTCCTTATAGACCTTGATTCCCGTGTTCTCTCCCGCTCGCTCGACATAGCCGGTGAGATCGGAATAATCGAACCCGGTCAGCGAGGCGTTGGATATTTGCGGACCTACCGTGGAATCGGTTCGCCCCACTTGTTCCAGATTCAGATCGGCCACGGTCTTCGCGAGCGGAAATACCGGATGATGGGCGTAATACTCCGATCCGATCAAACCTTCCTCTTCACCAAAGAAGGTCATGAAGACGATGCTGCGGCGCGGGTGTTGCGGCAACTTGGCCAGCGCGCGCGCTGCTGCGATGACAGAGACCGTGCCGCTGCCATCATCGTTCGCGCCGTTATAGATTCTGCCGTCGGCACGGACGCCCAGATGATCGTAATGCGCGGTCAGCAGGACGTAGGTGTCGCGCAATGCCGGGTCTGAGCCGCGCAGGATTCCGATCACATTGCGGAGCGAGGCGGGCGTGCGATGCGGCGCGGCGACGTGTACCGAGGCGGTCACCATTGCGCCCGGCTTCAAGGCTGAATAAAAACGCGCGGCCGCTTCGCCGGAGATGGTCACTCGCGGGGTGGCCGCGTCCGTGCCCGATTCATCGGCATCCACCAACCGCCGCCTGGGCCGGCCGGGCGACGCGCTACTTCTTTTATTTACCAAGATGAGCAATGCGGGCTTGCCTTCGCGAAGCACGCGATTGGCCGACCGCAACCGCTCGCGCGTTCTGGGTTCGATCTCGGTGATCACCACCTTGCCTTCCACCTGGCTGGCCGTGAGATGTTGCACCAACCCCTCGTCGCTCAAGTCGAGCTTGAAGACCGGCTCTTCCTTCAAATCCAGCGCTACGGTGAAACTGAGTGTTGCGTCCTTCTGGGTGGCCGAGAACTGGCTGTGCGCAGCGGAAAGTTTCAGCTCGAAATTGCTGAAGTTGGGCTCCTCCACGAGCATGGACGAGTTCTGAAAATAGCTATCGCCGACGCCCGGTTCCAACCCCGCGCTCTTGAACTGGGCCGCGATATAATCGGCCGCAAGATCCAAGCCATGCGATGGCGAGTCGCGCCCGGCGAGTTCATCGGAAGCAATATAGGAAAGATCGGCACTGAGATCGGCGGCGCGGATGTTATCGAGCGCAGCTTGCACCTCTGTCGTAAGGGCGGCGTTCGGCGCCCCGCTCTGAGCGGGAATGCAAATGCCAATAAGAAAGGCTACAATCAACACGCGGCGATAGCGCATAAAGACGGGTCCAACCCGATGTTAACATCTTGAAGTTCAAATCATTTTGAGCGAGAATTGTTTCGACCGGCCCGAGAATTGTTTCAGGCGGCTAGAGCTACATGGCAAACCGAACCAGCAATCTTCATTCTTTGCGGCAACGGGTGGTGGAGAGCTCCAAGCGAGGAAGCCGGCAATTAATCGGCTCGAAGCTGACCGAGTCCGGCGTGCTGGACCGCGCAGTGCTGAATCGCCAGATTGAGGAAATTTTGGACGGCCTGTCCGAGAAACCCGACCTGGCGCCGCGCATGGAGCGTTCGATTAAGGCATTTCTGCGGGCCTTGCACGAAGGCGACGTTTCACGGACGGCCAAGCACGTTTGCAGCCTGCTGAGCCTGGAATTGGACGACCTTCGCAAGGCGGCCCTTTTGTCCCTGATGGTGCGCCTGGCCGGAAAGCGCAAATTCGATCCCATTGCGAGCTACATCCTTCAAAACCGGGAAGTTTTCGTCGCTGGCCGGGGTTGACAATCGTTACAAACAAGTGCAGGATTTATCTAAGGAGCTTTAGCAATGCGCTTCCTGGTGGCCGTTTGTTCCCTGGGCGTCCTGGTTGCGGGCTCGGCCTGCGCCCAGTACGTGATTTCCTCTCATTCCGGTGTCGTTCAATACGTGGAAGGTCGCGCCTTCCTCGCCGACAAGCCGGTTGAGCCGAAGTTCGGACAATTTCCGGACATCAAAGAGAACCAGGAATTTCGTACCGAAGACGGTCGCGCGGAAATCCTGCTGACCCCCGGCGTTTTTCTGCGCTTGGGCGAGAACAGCGCCATTCGGATGCTGTCCACGCGCCTGGTCGACACCCGCGTTGAAGTGCTTTCAGGATCGGCCATCGTCGAGAGCAACGAAATCCCCAAAGACAATGCAATCGAACTGGTGTACAAGAAGGACTCCATCCGGCTGCAGAAGCAAGGTCTATACCGGGTAGATACGGAACCGGCGCGCTTCCAGGTGTTCGAAGGCGAAGCCGCGGTGACTGATCCGTCCGGTCAACTGACGCTGCACGGCGGCAAGCAGACCAATCTGGCCGGAGTTTTGATGGCTGAGAATTTCGACCGCAAAGCTGAGGACCAGGACGCCTTGTATCGCTGGAGCGATCGGCGCGCCAGCTACGTCGCGCAGGCCAACGTTGCGGCGGCCTCTTCTGTGGCAGGCGGTGCGTCAGGCAGCGGATACGGCGGTTACGGCAATGGCGGCGGATACGGCTTGGGCTTCGGCGGCCTGGGTTATGGACTGGGATCTGGGTTTGGATACCCTGGCTCTGGATACCCAGGATACCTGGGCGGTTGGGCGTTTAATCCGATGTTCGGAATGTACACCTATATGCCGTATTCAGGCTTCGGCTACAGCCCATTCGGATACACCTACTACAGCCCAACAACGGTGGTTTATGCGCCCTCTTATGGCGGTAGCGGATATTCCTACGGCGGTGCCAGGAATGGTTTAGCCGGCAGCACGCGTATGGCGAATGTCGCCACCCACCGGGGAGCTTCCAGCGGATTGACGGCCAGCGCGCGATCGGGCGGGTTCAGCGGCGGCCATGCGGCCTCATTCGGCGGTGGTGGTGGCGGACACGCGGGCGGCGGCGGTCACCGGTAAAAGCCGGCGTCTGCCCCACTTCACTTCAAGTTCTTGCCCACTTCACTTTAAGTTCTTGTCGAAGAAATCGGCCAGCGTTTCGAGCAACTGCTTGCGCGCGGGTCCAGTCACGCCGTGGCTCTTTCCCGTGTAGATCACCATATCGAATAGCTTGCCGGCTTGTTCCAGCGCATCCGACATTTGCACCGTGTTCTGGAATAACACGTTGTCATCTTCGATATTGTGGACGATCAGGAGCTTGGCTTTGAGTTTCGCTGCGTAGTCTACGGGTGAACTGGCGCGGTAGCCTTCCGGATTCTCAGAAGGAAGCCCTAAATAGCGCTCGGTATAGATGGTGTCGTAGTTCCGCCAATTCGTTACCGGCGCTCCCGCGATACCGGCGCGAAACACGTCCGGCGCGTTCAGCAGCGAATACAGCGTCATGAATCCACCGTAGCTCCATCCGTAGATCCCAACGCGCGCCGGATCCACGAAGCCCTGCGCAATGAGATATCGGACGCCTTCCAACTGATCGGCCAGCTCCGTTTTGCCAAATCGCCGATAGAGCGGGGTCTCGAAGGCATGCCCGCGACCGGAAGAGCCGCGATTGTCCAAGACCCAAACGACGTAGCCGCGCGCTGCCAGCGGCTGGGCCATTTCCAGATCGAAGGCGTCCCACGCATTGGTCACGGTTTGCACGCCAGGGCCGCCGTACACAATCACGACGGCTGGATATTTCTCCCCGGCGTGGAAGTTGACCGGCTTGATCAGGCGCCCATACAGCAACTTCCCATCCTGCGCTTTGATCTGCACGGTCTCTGCCGGTTGCATTGCGTACTCGTCGGAAAACGCGGTCTTGGGAGTGCGAAAGCCAGACGATTTCTCACCGTCGCTGGAATGCACATCGCTCCGAGGCTGTTCCGTCAACGACGAGAAAGTATCCAGATAGTATTCGGCGGTGGGGCCCATGGAGATCTGGTGGGTGCCCTGTTCACGGCTGATCCGAGTGCGATCTTTTCCATTTAGTTTTACAGAGTAAAGCTCTCGATCCAGAGGACTTGCTTCGGTCGAGACAAAGTAAACCTTTTGATGAACTTCATCCACACCCGCCACCTCGGTGACTTCCCAATCGCCCTCGGTCAGGCGCTTACGTTGCTGCCCGTCGAGCGAGTAAAGATAGAGGTGGCAGTCACCATCCCGCTCGCTGCCCCATAGGAATTCGTCCTTGCCAACGAAATGAAACAAGTCGTTTTGATTGATCCAATAAGGATCCGCTTCCGAAAGAATCAGACGAGCTGTTCCGAAACTCGCATCAGCCAAAAGCAGATCCAGATGGTTCTGAACTCGATTGAGCCGTTCGATGGCCAGCCGCGTGGCATCCGGAGTCCAATACACACGCGAAATCAGAAAACCGCGGGCCTCGCCCAGGTCCATCCAACGGGTGGCGCCTCCGGTGGCCGGAACGACGCCCACATGCACGTCCGCGTTAGGCGTTCCGGCCTGCGGATAACGCTCCGGCTCGCCGACCGCGCGCAATCCGGTAAGCGCCACTTGGGGATATACGAACTCATGCGTAATATCGAATTGCAGATAGGCGATGCGCTTGGAATCGGGCGACCACCAGTAAGCCGTGTTCAGATCGAGCTCTTCGGGATAGACCCAATCGAGTTCCCCGTTCAGCAGGGTCGCGCTGCCATCGTCAGTGAGGCGCGAAAGTGCATGGGTCGCAATCTCGAGCGTGTAGAGATCATGCCCGCGTCGAAAAGCCACTCGCGCGCCATCCGGAGAAAGCTTGGGATCGCGTTCGGCTTCGGGCGTGGAGGTGAGCTGTTGCCATCCTCCGCTATCGAGCGAGACGAGAAACAGGTCGCCGCGCAGGCTGAGCAACAACTGCTTACCCGAACGAGTCCACTCCAGGCTGTCTTCGCTGACGCGGCGGTTCTGCCAATCGAACCGGGGCGGTTCCGGAACGGGGACCGCGGCCTTTTCCAATGGGTCGAGCGCGAGCAGCGTCTTCTCCGTTTTCGCGGCGATGTCATAGAGCCTTACCTCGCTGCCTTGAAAAAAGGCGAAGCGCTTTCCATCCGGCGCCCACACCACGGGCGGCGTTTCGTTCTCATGGCTCTGCTGGATCACCGCGTCGATGGTGATGGGCTTCTTCTGCGCGCAGAGCGAAATGGCGATGACGGCAGTAAGAACAATAAAACGAACCGGCACTTGCTGTGATTGTACGCTATAGGCCCAGGCGCAGGCTGGCCGTCGCGCCGATGGAGGGATTTAGTTTGTAGACTGCCACGTGGCTGGTCCCATATAGTTTTTGGAAAGCGTCCGATTGCATGGCTTCCGTCAAACCGTGCGTGCCTTTGGCGTCCAGGTCGCGGTAATAGTCGTCGGGCGTAAGCAGCAAATAGTCGAGCCGGTGGCCGCGCGCGAAGTCGGCCATCGAGCCCATCAGTTTGTCGATGCCGCCGTCGTCGCCGTGATACAGGAATTTCGGAGGAATCGGCAGACGGCAAGCCTTGTGTCCGGTATAGAGGAACATTACCGGGTCCTGGTAGGCATACAGATTTGCATCGCGCGGGATGTTGCTCTCGATCCACCGGTAGGCTTGCTCGCGCGCTTCGAAATCGGTTCTATAAGTCGCGAATAGATCTGGGATTACATGCGACACGCCGAAAACGGTGCAGAAAATCGCAAATGCGGCCAAGCCTGCCAGGAGGCTTCCGAAGCCGGCCACCACCAGGCGATCCGCCAACGCTGGTTTGGACCAAGCCAGGCGCAACGCCGCGCAGATGTTGCGAACCTCGGTGGCCAGCCCCATCAGCAGAAGTGGATAGAGGGGAAAAACGAAGCGCTGATCCGGCGGGAAATGCCAGACCAGCAGAATCGCCGACATCCCCAGAGCGGCCAGCGGGTATTGCAACGCCCGCTTGCGCATGGTCAGGCGAACGCATCCGGCAATGGCCGCTATAGCGACCACGCGCTCCAGATGCTTTGAGCCATACGGCAGGTCGAAGATCAGCAGCTTCCCTGCCCCTTGGAGGAAACCATCCAGGTTGTACCAGATCACTAGCGGGAGGTCGCGCAGGGGAACGTTGTAGAGTTGGAAGCCGACGTAGTTGGTGTAATACAACGTGACCAGGTCCCAGGAATGCGCCAGGTGTCGCGCCGTCCACCACTGCCAACCGACGACGGCGGGTAGCATCGCGGCGCAGAACAGCCCGGCCTTCCGGTAATGCCTGCGCAGCGCGAAGCACAAAGGGACCGTGAGCAGCAGTGGCGCGGCGATCGATTTCGCGAGGTATGCCAGGGCCCCGCAAAGGCCGGCGGCCAGCGCCAGCCAGCGAGATGCGTCCGGCTTCATTGCTTGCTCGGCCAGAATCAAACTAGCCAGCAGCAGCGCAGTGAACAATAGCTCCGGCATCAAGGAAAAGCTGAACACCACCGTCACTGGACTCAACGCGGCCATCAGCAGCAAGACGTATCGTTCGCGCAGGCTGAATTCGTATTCGCGCAGCAGGAACCAGAGGGCGGCCAAAAATAAGGGCAATAACATCCAGGAGAAGAGCGTCGCGAGCGGAAGATTCGCGGGAAATTGCGGATCGATTTTCCAAATGGCGGCCAGCAGCGCGGGATAGAGCGGCGGATACTTGGTTTGGTACGGTTGGCCCGGCAGGCTCTCAATGCGATATCCATCGCCCATGGCCAGGCTTCGTCCCGAGACCCAGTAGATGCTGTCGTCGTGATAGAAGCCCAGGTGCGGCATGGTCCGCAGCGTCCACGCCAGATAGGCGGAGGGGGCGAGCCCGGCCAGGAACACGCCGAGGACGGTCAGCTTCCTAAGCATCCAATCTGAGTACCCAACCTGAACTTATCAGTAAGGGCATCGCCGACCAATCGGGGATTCGCCTTAGTCCGCGATGTATTCTTGAGAGGATGAAACTGACATTCTGGGGCGCGGCCCAAGTGGTCACCGGCTCCATGCACCAACTTGTGGTTGACGACAAGTGTTATCTGCTGGATTGCGGCGAATATCAAGGCCGCAGAAAGGAAGCCGAGGAACGCAACCGGGATTTTCCGTTCCCTTGCAAAGACGTATCCGCGGTGATGCTCTCGCACGCGCACATCGACCACAGCGGCAATCTTCCCCTGCTGGTAAAGAACGGATTTCACGGGCCAATCTATACCAGTGCCGCTACCGCCGATCTGTGTAAGCCTATGCTGGAGGATTCCGCGTCGCTGAAGGAACATGACGCCATATTCCTGAACAAACGGAACTTGCGACGCAAATCGCTGAATCTTCCGGGCGCCGCGGTTAACGGGCTGATCCAGCCGTCGTATACAACTCAAGACGCCGAAGCCACCTTTCCGCTATTCCGCCCGGTGGCGATGCATACGCCGACCGAGGTCGGCCCCGGTCTGGTTTATCAATCGTTCGAAGCGGGGCACATTTTCGGGTCCACAACCATGCTGCTGGAGCTGGGGGAGGGCGGGAAAAAGGTCCGGCTGGGCTTCACAGGCGACTTGGGCCGGCCCGGATTGCCCATCATTCGCGATCCCGAGCCGCTGCCCCCGGCCGACTACCTGATCATGGAGAGCACTTACGGCAACCGGGTGCATGAGCCCATCCAGTCGGTGGCAGCGAAGGTGGCGGAGATCGTGAACCGCACTTATCGGCGAGGCGGGAAAATGATCGTGCCGGCCTTCGCCGTGGGGCGAACCCAGCAACTGTTGCTGATACTGCACGAACTGATCCTGGCCAATTCCATTCCGAAGTTTCCGATTTTCGTGGATAGTCCCCTGGCGGTGAACGTCACCGAGGTTTTTCGCAAACACCCCGAGCTTTACGACGAGGAGGCGGCAAAATTCCTTTCCAATGGCGGCGATCCATTTGGATTCCAGTTGCTCAGGTATGTGCGTGACGTGGAGCAATCGAAAGCTCTGAACGATCTGCATGGTCCTTTCATGGTCATCTCCGCGTCGGGGATGTGTGAAGGCGGCCGCGTGCTGCATCACCTGAAGAACAATATCGGCGATCCGCGCAACACGATTATGCTCACCGGCTACCAGGCCGAGTACACGCTGGGCCGCAAGATTGAAGAGCAGAGGAGCGAAGTGCCGATTTTCGGCGAACTGATGCCCTTGCGCGCGGAAGTGGAAAGGCTGGACGCCTTGAGCGGTCATGCGGACCGGGAAGAAATGCTCGCTTGGATGAAACCGATCGCCGGCGGGCTCAAGAAGGTTTTCCTGGTCCATGGTGAGCCTGAACAGCAGGGGGCGTTCGTGACGGCGATTCGGGAGCGTTACGGGATAGAAGTAATAGCGCCCGGGCGCGGGCAGAGTTTTGATCTCTGATCCACGTACTGGATCGACAGTACTCTTTTGTTCTAGGGGTTTCTACTATACTTTAAGGCGAATGCCTGAGTCTGACGCCGCCGTTCGCGAACGTAGCCCGCTGAGTCAGCTCCTCTGGCAATATTCATACCTGCAAGTACTTGATTTTCTGACCACGATTGCATTTTTGGTCAATGGCGTCCGGGAGGGCAACCCGTTGGTGAGGCTGGCCTTGAGCGTGGGATCCAACCCGATCGAGAGCCTACTGATAGTGAAGTTCCTGGCGGTGCTACTCGGGTTCTACTGCTGGCGCGTGGGCAAGCGACAACTGCTGGCGCGCATCAATGTCCTGTTTGCCGTTCTGGTGGCGTGGAATCTGGTGGCCCTGATCATGAGCAGCATCCGGACCTGACTTGCCGCTCGGACCAACCGCTCCCGGCCCCTACTGAATCGGCAACATCACGGTATTGCTGTCCACTCCGTTGATGCTCACGAACATCGGCACCGAAGTACCGCTCGGCAATCCGCTAGGCACTTCGAATTTCGTACTGACCACGCCGCTAAACCCGGGTGCCGCCGTCGAAGCGGCCGTCGGTTTTGCGCTTCCGACCGAGAGCACTACCGAGTCAGCGACAGCTGGAGGTGGATTGGGCGGGAAGAACCCATCGAATATCGGCTTCTGGTAGGGTCCGAATCCAGTGCCCAGCATCGAGATGGTTTCTCCGGCCGCAGCGGGACTGCTGGTAGTCACCAGGGATCCGTCCGCGTGGAACGCTATTGCGTAGGCCGTCGACCCGATGGTTGAAACGAACAAACCAGGGGCGTCGCGCGCGACGGTTAGTGTTCCGGTGATTTCCGGTTGTCCTGTGTTTTGGACCTCTAACGTATAATTGCCATCCGCAAGACTCGAAGGGAGCTGAGCGTTAATCTGCGTCGGTGAAATGAAGATGAGGGGAAGTATTGAATTGTTGATAGTGACGGTGGTGCCCGCGAGAGATTGCGCTAGCGGGTTCACGGGGCCAAGTTGTACCACGGACGCGAGGCTCTGGCCAAAGATCGAAATGATCGATCCTGGAGCTACCGCGGTCGAGGGTGTGGGCCCTACGCCGTTCAAAATACCGGCTGGAGCGATATAGGGAACTGTAATCATCTGCGCTACAACAGTCTCTGGCGCCGAGATGGTGACCACTCCAGACTGGTAACTGCCGGTAAGATCTCCGCTCCAATGGCCGAACTTGAATCCGGGATTCGGCACCGCCGTCACACTGACCTGCGTACCTTGCGTGTAGAACCCATTGCTCGACGAGGGCGAGAATTTAAAGGCGGAACCGTTGCCAGGGTTGGAGCTAGCGCTTAGCTGGTATAGCGTGTTGTAAGTCACCGTGGCCGTGGCATAGTTCTGACTGACGGTGATCACATGGCTGGAGGCTCCGCCGTCTGACCACGAACTGAAGTCGAGTTGAGCACCCTGCCCCATTGCGATCTGCGTCGGAGCGCTTACATTAAATGTCACACCTGTTTGGCGATCTACGTTACAGGGGGTAACACAATTCGTACCGTCCACCTGCAGGGTTATACCAGGAGGCGAGCTTTGAACAACTACTCGACTTAATTCACTATAGTTAGCAGTCAGGCGATATCCACTCGGGACCATGCTGGCAGCTACAGAGATGGTTTGAGATGCACCGGATTGGTTGGACCAGTTCAAGAAAGTATAGGCTCGACCGTTCGGCCCGGTCTGCGTGGTTGCCGCCGATACTTGGTGGGTGGTGCCCACTCCCCATATGAAATCGTAAGAGTCGTAATTGGAGAGGCCGTCCACTGTGAGCTGTAGCCCCGGCGGCGATGTCACGAAGGTTACTGCCGCTCCTTGAACGTAGTCCGCGGTTAATGTAGCGGGCGAATTGGGGTTGTTGTCCACCTGGTAAATCGAATTCTGTGCTTGACCATTGCTCCAGGCACTAAAGATCCACCAATGCCCAGCGCTGTCCATCTGGGGAGTTACGCCACTGATAAAGTGCGTGGACCCAGGGGCGAAATCGAAATCTCCGTAACAGAGCGCCGGAAAGCCAAGTTGCACCGCCACCGGAATCGTCTCGTTGTTCGGACAACTGGGCACATCGGCCACAGTTCGGGTGGGCGCCGGAGTGTGATCCACCAGCACTTGCAGCCCGAGAGGCTGCGTCAGGAATGAGACGCGCTTGGCAGGCACAAACATTGGCGCAAGGGCTTGTGGACCGTTAACCACCAGGCTGCCTAGATAGGAACTGGTAGAGTTCCCATTAATGATCCATCCCGTAAACGCATGCCCCGGGTAGGGATATGCATTGAGGACCTGGGTGCTTGCAGCAGGAAAATATTCCACGCCCGAAGACCAAAAGCATAGTGAGCCAATGTAGACGACGCCGGGGCTTGGTTGTCCTGGTGGGATGGCTCCCGGGGCTGCGCAGCCGGTGTACGATTGGGTGGCGTTGTTGATAGGGGTGAAGTAAGTAAGCTGGACGCGATAAGCAACGGTGACCGACGCGGTGAAGGTAGTGATGGCTGGATTCGCCGTCACGATCTGAGTGGTAGCTCCGGTGGGCTCTACCAGAGTGTTGTTGTCTTCCCATCCGTTAAACAGGTATTCCGTGCCGCCGTCCAAGGATGTTTGCACCGGATTACCAGTCTGACCCGTCAGAGGCGTGTTGGTGATAAACACCACATAATGTTCGCTGCCCGTTGGCCACGCAAACGTTACCGGTGCGTTGTAGGTGGTGCCATCCACCTGAAACCGAGCGCCGGATGGATTCGTGGAGATGGTGATCGTGCTCGAGGTTTGCCCCTGCAAGCACAACCCGCCCAGGGAAAGGAGGAACAGTAGAGATAGCCGATTCATAGACAGCACCGTTAATTACATCGGCAATAGTACGAGAAGCCTTTAGGTAGCAGGGTACGGGACTTTAGACCGCCTTTCCCTGTCCATACAATGGCATGCAGGGTCACCCAACGTGATAAAATCCCTCCCGATATGAAATATTCGGTGGTTGGCGCCGCGGCGATCCTGTTCGGGGCAGCTTACTTAGCTTCGGCCCAAGATGGTGGGGCCATCTACCAGAAAAGCTGCGCTCCCTGCCACGACGGAGGAGCGGACCGCGCCCCGACGCACGAAGCGCTGCATGCCATGACGCCGGAGCGCGTTCTGGCGGCCATGGAATCCGGGCCGATGATCTCGATGGCCAATCGCCAGTCGGAAGCCGCTCGCCGCGCCATTGCCGAGTTCATCACCGGCAAGTCGTTCTCTCATCCGTTGGACACGGCGCCCTCGGCGGCCGCCATGTGTAAGGCGCCCGCGCCTGATTTTGGGGACCCGTCCTCTGGCCCGGTATGGAACGGCTGGGGCCAGAATCTGCTCAACACTCGATTTCAAACTGCCGCGCAAGCCGGGCTCAGCCCCACCGATATCCCCAAGCTAAAGGTCAAGTGGGCTTTCGGATTCCCGGCAACGCTCGACGCCAACGCGCATCCCTCCATCGCGGATGGACGCATTTTCATTGGCAGCACCAACGGCATGGTTTATTCGATCGACGCGGCGTCGGGCTGCATCCGCTGGTACTACCACGCCGATGGCGGCGTGCGGACGGCCATCAGCATCGGCCGCATCCAAACCGATTCGGGAGCGCACTACGCGGCGTTTTTCGGCGGCAGCTTTTTTGCCTACGCGGTGGACGCGAACACCGGCCAGCTATTTTGGAAGACCAAGGTGGATACTTTTCCCGCAGCGCACATCACCGGCTCACCGATTTTCTATAACAACCGGCTCTACGTGCCGGTGGCGTCGGGCGAGGAGGGCGCAGGCGCGTCGCCGGATTACGAATGCTGCCGTTTCCGCGGGAGCATAGTCGCACTCGACGCGTCCAACGGCAAGCAGGTTTGGAAAACGTACACCATTGAGGAACCACACAAGACGAAAAAGAACAAGATCGGCACGCAACTCTGGGGACCCTCCGGCGCACCCATCTGGAGCAGCCCGTCGATTGACGTCAAGCGCAATGCGCTTTACGCCACCACTGGCGACAACTATAGCGATCCCAGCAGCCGCATGAGCGACGCGTTCATGGCCTTCGATCTGGACAGCGGCAAGATTCTTTGGTCCCGGCAGATGACGGCGTCGGATGCTTATACGTCTGCCTGCCGGGTTCCCGATAAGACCAATTGCCCGGATTCCAATGGTCCCGATTTCGACTTCAGCTCAGGGCCGATTCTTGTAACGCTCGCCAATGGCAAGCGCGCGCTGGTGGCGGGGCAGAAGTCCGGGCTGGTTCACGCTGTCGATCCGGACAATCAAGGCGAACTGATCTGGAGCGTGCGAGTGGGCGAGGGCGGGACTAACGGCGGCGTCCAGTGGGGCTCGGCTACGGACGGGACCAACGTTTATGTGGCGCTGGCCGATCTCGGCCGTGTGGTGGTTCCTTACAGCTTGAGCACGGATGTCGATCCGAAACGCGGCGGTGGCATGTTTGCACTGAGTCTCGCGAACGGCAAACGCGTGTGGTACACGCCGCCGGTTCCCTGCCCGGCGGACAAGAAGCGCTGCAGCCCCGCGCAGTCGGCGGCAGTGACTGCCATTCCCGGCGTGGCGTTCTCGGGATCGGTGGATGGGCATCTGCGCGGCTACTCCACCAAGGACGGCTCGGTGCTTTGGGACGTAGACACCGAGCAGCCCTATAAGACCGTGAATGGCGTGGAGGCTCATGGTGGATCCATGGATGGCCCTGGCCCTGTGATCGCCGGCGGGATGCTGTTTGTGAATTCTGGCTACGCAGCAGGAGGCGGGGTGCCGGGGAATGTGTTGCTGGCGTTCTCGGTGGATGGGAAGTAAGAGAAAAGAGAAGTCAGAATTCAGAAGCCAGAATTCAGAATACTGCGGGTTCGGGAACCGGCGGGAGATGCATCGGGTATCCCCATTCTGAGTTCTGACTTCTGGATTCTTTCGTAACATGCGCCTTTCCGATCGATGCTTCGCTGTCACCGGCCTCGGCTATCTGCCGCCTTGGACCGTCAACGCGGGCTTCATCACGGGCCACGAAACCACACTGATCGTCGACACGGGCGCGAACGCCGCGGCTGCGTCCACCATTTACGGGTACGCTTCCATTGCACGGCCATCGAACCGGCTGCTGGTGCTCGACACGGAGCGGCATTTCGACCACATCGGTGGCAACGCATACTTTCGTGAGCGTGGCGTCGATATTTACGGACACTCGAACATTCAACGAACCGACCAAGAGTTTCGCTCAGAAATGCAGGAGTTCAACAGCGAGATTTCGAATCCGGCAAGACGCGCGCGCCATGAATCGGAGGTTTTCTATCACCAGACTCGCCTGGCGAATCCGAACCGCCCGATCGGCGAAGATACCAGGCTGGATCTCGGCAATTGCCCAATCGAGATCCTGCTCACGCCCGGCCATACGCCGAGCAACATCTCGGTGTATGTTCCTTCGGAGGGAATTTTGTACTGCGGGGATTCTCTGGTGAACGGCTATCTGCCGAATCTGGATGCTGGTTCGGTTGACGATTGGAGGATTTGGCTCAAATCGCTCGACCGCATAGCCGGCCTTGCCCCGAGCGTAGTGGTTCCTGGGCATGGGCCGGTGGCCAAAGGCGACGAAGTTCCGCGCCTCATCGAAAGCGTCCGCGAGTTTTTGCGGAACGCTAGCGGAGCCGGAAGATCGCCTACCAGCTAAGAACATCCGCCTATCCTCACGGGCTTGCGCGCATCCGCCGTATGGCTTACTTTAGGTTTGTGACCGCCGATCAGAAGACCCGGCTCGATGAGGCCATCTGGGTAAGTCCGCAGCGCATGAGCGGCGCTCCTTGCTTTCGGGGTACGCGTGTGCCCATTCAGAGCCTGATCGACTTCCTGGAGGGGGGCGAAACGATTGACCAGTTCATCAAAGTTTACCCCGCCATTACCCGCGAGCAGGTTCTTGCCGTGCTTGACTTCGCCAATAGCCAGCTTCTTGAATGCGCGTCCTTATTGACGAGTGCGTAGACCCACGCGTCAAGCTCCTATTCGCCGGACACAGCGCCGCCACAGTTCATGAGCAAGGCTGGGACACATTGGAAGACGGACCCCTACTCAAAGCCGCCGAAAAGGAATTCGACGCTGTTCTTACGATTGACGGGAGTCTTGAGTTCCAGCAGAATCTTTCCAAGCTTCAGATCGGCGTCATCGTCGCCCACGTGCCAAAGAACCAAGTGACTTACTATCGGGCCCTTCAGAAGGAATTGCTGGAAGCAGTCGGGAACATCGTACCTGGCAAGGTAATCCACATCTGGACTCGGACAACGCCAACGGCTTGATGCCTGCCCGAGTATTAGCCTTTCGCCAGAACTGTTCCGTAGCCCTTGGCCTGCCCGCTCAAGCCGAGCAACCGGACGCTGGCCCACAGCGCGTGCGGAGTGCTCGAAACCACGGGCCGCTTGCAGCGCTTCTCGATGGGCACGATGAGGTCCAGAGTTTTCAGAGCGCCGCAAGAAATCACTAGCGCTTCGGCCTTGGGTGCGCCCTCGTAGACGCCGGCGCTGAAGTTGAGCAATTCGTCCGGCGTCACCGGTCCGCGATCTTTGAAACTGACGATGCCCAGCCCCTTCACCGACACCACTTCAAATCCCGACTCCTCCAGAAACACTCTCAGCCGATGGCTCACGTCTTCGTCATACGCGGTGGCTACGGCGATTTTGCGCGCGTTCAGCGCTTTCAATCCTTCGACGATTCCGGTGCTCATGGTGGTGCATGGCAGGGCGGTGGCCTTGGTGACGTTCATCTTCAACTGATGCTCGTATTCGGCGCCTTTGTAAAAAGTGAGCGAGGTTCCCATCACCGAGATGGCGTTGGAGCCTGCCTTAGCCAGCTTCTCCGCCGCGGGCAGGATGCGGCCGAAGACGCGATCATATTCTTCCGCCGTCATCTTCTCCAGGCCGACGCCTTCGGCCAGGAACCGGACGCCCGATGGATAGAGCAAAGTGGCCTCTGGAGGAACCGGATAATTGGCGGGCGGAAATATCATGCCGAGCGTGGGAACGTCTGCGCGGCCGGGGCTGGCCCCAAAAGCCGCGGCTACCGCGCCAATGGACGTAGTCTGCAGGAACTGCCGACGGGAACTGGTCATGCAGACCAGTATAGTCCCTACTTCAGAGCCTCTCCTTATTTCAAAGCCTCTCCCTACTTCAGAGCCTCGAGAGCCGGTTGTACCCAGGAAAACAGGAAGCGTCCCCAGGAGGGAACCTGCGACGCTACAACCGTCACCAGGGGCAGGCCGAGGTAGGTGATCAGGCGAGTAAAGAAGCCGGCGTTCAAAGCTCCGGGCCTGGTGTTGGTAATGCGGCTCAGGAAGCGGTCCCGATCGGCCTGCGCCATCACCAGCACAATGCCGCCGCCGAACACCAGAAACATAACGGTGATGAAAGTGGTGATGGTCCTCGGCGCTTGAAAAGGATAGGAGTAGAGCGCGACCATCGACAATACAAATCCCACCATGACGAAATAGATCAGGTTGCGCACCTGATGCAGCGTGTATCGTATATAGCCAATGATCTGAAACGCGATCATGGCCTGCGCAGCCCGTCCCGGGTCGTCCGCGGGCCACAGTGACGCTTCCACCGGGCGAGCGTCCGCCTGGTCTTCTGAACTGTCGCTCTGTTTCTGCGGCTTTACAGCAGGCGCGGTCTCCCATCCACCCGAGTCCCAATGCGGCTGCAGGATTTCGATGAGCAGTTTGTCCACTTCGCCCAAACGTTCGCCCAAGTGCCGGTGTGCGCACCTGGGTACGCGCAAGCCAGCGGTAGCTCGCTTCAGCACTATCTCCAGTTGTTGATTGTAATTGTGCGCGGCCTCCTCCAGACCGGGCAGCAGGTATTCCCTCAGAACCTTCAGCCCGTCGCGCACGTGAACCTCGGCGGAGTAACTTCGTTTTCCGGCCGAAGCATGGAAGATAGGTGACCAGGTTTCTTCCCGGGGCAATGCGCTGAATGCGAATCGAATAGGATGGCGCTCCAGGCTTTCGAGGAACAGGTGAAGCTTAGCCCAGATAGCCATGATTCGGCCCCAGGTCAAGAACAGGAGCGCATAGAGCACCGACAGGCTCAGCACAACCAGCTTTTCATAGGGCCAGACTTCGAAGCTGCGCAACGAGCTCGCCAGGTAATCCCAGATGAGGACGATGATGGCAAAGGCGCCCAGCGTTCGCCAATGAAAAGGCAAGGGGTCGCGCACCAGCCCTTCTAATTGCTTACGCTCGCGCTCTAACGCATCCGCGCCCGTGCACGTCCCCAGCTGGGGAAGCCAGGGCACGCGATCGTGCAGCAGCGCCAGACGGGTGAGATGCACCTTTCCCCAACAGAAAAACCCGGTAAGCAAGAACAGCAAAGGCGCGATCGGTGCGACGCCGCTGCTGAGATGCATGGAGCGGAAGGCGAAGAAGAACCGCTCGTGATTTTGAGCATCCGGCAGGAAGAAGATCTGCCGGAGAGCCCAGATCAAGATCGCGACATATACGCCGGCAATCGCCAGGATTCCGTAATGCCACGGGTCCGGTTTCCCATTGCGCTTATGTTGCGGGTCGAGGCAGGCTTTCAACACGGGAGCCAGACTGGCGGCCAGGAGCAATAACATGGAAGCTCCCGCCACAGCGGGATAATCGCTCGGCTCATTGCGATTCAAGGCGAACATCGGCGCCGTGTAGACGGCGTACAGCGCCATGAGCGAGAGCGACGAGATGGAGAGATAGCACAAGCGAGCCAGCCAGCCCTCTTCCCTGGGCCAGATTCCCCATCCTGCCAGCGCCCTCTGTTGGCCGAGACGGCCCAGAGACGCGATCAGGCAAGCGGAGTAAAAGACGACAAAGCCGGTAAGAAGCGCGAACAGGAATCGCCACAGACGCGGAATGGGTCCAACCGATAATTGGGATTGGTTGTCGTGGGATCTCCAGGACAGCAGTTGTGAGTCCGCTTTGGAGTCCGGGTCGGCTACGGCTATAGGCCAATATCCATCGCGACTCACTACCGTCACCCAAACTGGCGGCGTTTTGCAATGTTCCTGGAAATCGCCGCCTGCGCAGCGCTCAAAGGGGTTGAAATATTCCGCGAGTTGCCCATGGTCTGAATCTTGGGGATGGTCAGCGTCGCCCATGCCGAGCAGAAGGCTGCGCGTGGCGTTGTAGATGCCCTCCGACGCGCGACTGGGGAAGAGCTTACGGGTTGGACCGCCTTGGGGGCTCTGCAGGTTGGTCCAACGTTGATTCAACTCCATCAGCGGGTAGGTAGTGATGGCCAAGATACCGGTAAACGGAAAATCCTGCGCACCGCGCACCCATAACAGATCCGAATCCAAGGTAAACAAGCGCACGTTGGGGCATGCGTCGCGCAAGTAGCGAGCGATGAACAGGGCATCGAAGGGATCGGTGGCCAGAATTCCGGCCATGTCGATTTGCTCGTCCCGGAGCGTGCGCGCAATGGCCTCCACAACTGCGTCTTCGGAGAGCGGGGTCTGGTTTTTGGCGAAGACTGGTGTTGAATCCGTCGCAGGCCCAGCATCGAAGATTCGGAACGTGAGCAGGTTGCGGAACGAAGGCTGCTGTTGTCCGCCGGTGGCTGCCTTCAGTTCCTGATCGCTATAGGCATTACGCAACCGGGAGATGCCGCGTGGATAGCGGAGCAGCAAGCGCTGGGAAGGATTCTGAGACGGCTGATCTCCATTCTCGGAAGGATTCTGATCTCCACCGTATCTGGTCTCCGACTCGCTGAGGATTGCGATCTTGGGCAGTTCGGGCGGTTCGGACCGTTCCTCTTTCCATGGCGACAAACGGGTATCCATAATCTTCCATAGCAGCTATGTATCGTGAACCATTGTGTGATACTCAGTGTCCGGATGCCCATCCGAGGGTCTCCCAAAAGCCTCCTGCCACGCCTTTGTGCTGGT
>JBEKLB010000030.1:0-27797 GCA_050010415.1 Bryobacteraceae bacterium
TCGAACGCTCGGGCAGGATTACGTTCGCGGTGTTGGATCGAGTTCTGAATCCGTAAGTAACGAACCCAGATGGCGGACCAGGGGCAGCGCACCGAAAAACCGACCAAGCGAAGGCTCGACAAGAGCCGACGGGAGGGCCAGTTTGCCGCCAGCCGAGAGCTGTTGGCTGGTCTGCAGTTTTTCACGTTTGTGATTTTGCTGATTACCGGCGGCGGTGCCTTCTTTGAGCGCACCCGCGACATGCTGCGCTACCTTCTGGTTGCCTCCTTTCATATTGTGGTGACGCCCCGGGCGGTGGTGCGGATGTATCGCGACTTGCTCGGCCAGGTATTCACTCCCTTGCTCTGGATGGGCGCCTCGCTCACGGCAGTGGCGCTCACGGTGCAACTAGGCAGCACGCGGTTGGGGCTTTCGCTTCACAATCTGGCGCCAGATCCGAACCGCCTCAATCCGCTCGCAAAACTTCGCAATGTTCCGCGGCAGAACGCTGCTGCCTTTCTCCAAGCCTTGCTCTTTCTCCCGCTGCTGGCGTTGGCTGTATACAAAATTGCCGGCGCAAATCTGGCCGCCTACGCCGGCTTGGCGCGCGAGGACCTTCAGCCCGCCCTGCGCACCGTCGGCGACTCGTTTCGCGATTTTCTTTGGAAGGCGGCCGTCTTATTCTGCGCCATCGGCATCCTGGACTTCGTGCGCGTGTACCGGCATCACTACAAGTCGCTGCGCATGACCAAGCTGGAGATTCGCGACGAAGTAAAGGAAACCGAAGGCAATCCCCAAATCAAGCAGCGGGTGCGGCGAATTCAGCGCGATCTGGCGCGCCGCAACATGCTGAAGGAGATCCCCAACGCCACGGCCGTTATCGTCAACCCCACCCATTTCGCCGTGGCCATTCGATACGACATGGAAGCCATGTCCGCTCCGCGCGTGCTAGCCAAGGGCAAGAACTACCTGGCCCTCCGTATTCGCCAACTGGCCCTCGATCATCAGGTGCCGATAGTCGAGAATCAGCCCCTGGCGCAGGCTCTGTACAAATCCGCCGATGTCGGTCAGGAGATTCCGCCTCATCTTTACCGCGCCGTCGCCGAAGTACTGGCTTACATTTACAAGCTGATGCATCCCGGGAAGAGTGGATGACGGGAGCTCTCAATAGATGACGCCCAAGCTCCGCGTCCCGGCGAAATCGGCTCCCAAAGCCCTTCCAAAAGCCGCTGCCGGCGCCTCGACAGCGTCCACGCGTTTGGGAGCGAACTGGCGCGAGTTCGCGGTGCCGATCGCGGTTTTGGGGATCGTGCTCGCCATGATCGCGCCGCTGCCGCCCTTCCTGCTCGACATTCTCATCAGCGCCAATATCACCCTCTCGGTCATCGTCCTGCTCGTTTCGCTTTACATTACCAAGCCGGTCGAGTTCAGCGTGTTTCCAACCACGCTTCTGTTGATGACACTGTTCCGTCTGGCCCTGAACATCTCGTCGGCGCGCCTGATTCTGCTCAACGGTAATACCGGAACCGCGGCGGCCGGGGAAGTCATACAAGCCTTCGGAGCATTTGTGGTGGGCGGAAACTATGTCATTGGAGTGGTCATCTTTTTGGTGCTGATCGCGATCCAGTACGTGGTGATCAATCACGGCGCCGTGCGCATCTCCGAGGTTACGGCGCGCTTCACTCTGGACGCCATGCCAGGCAAGCAGATGTCCATCGATTCGGACCTGAATTCCGGCCTCATCGATGAGCAGGAAGCACGTACCCGCCGGCGGATGCTCGCGAGTGAAGCCGAGTTCTATGGGGCGATGGATGGCGCCTCCCGCTTCACCCAGCGCGACGCAGTGGCGTCCATCATCATCACGGTCATCAACATCCTGGCGGGATTCCTGATCGGAGTGCTGCAACACGGGCTGGATCTACAACGGGCGCTCGAAACCTACACCGTGCTGACCATTGGAGATGGTCTGGTGACCGTCATTCCGGCGCTGATGATTTCCATTTCGGGAGGTTTGATCGTCACGCGCGCCAGCTCGGAAACCAATTTGGGATTGGATCTCCAGAAACAGGTTTTCGGAAATTCGCAGCCCTTGTTTCTCGCCGCTGGAGTTCTGGTCGCCATGGCCGCATTTCCTGGGCTTCCCAAGGTCCCATTTCTGGTTCTGGGGAGCGGCGTCGGAGCGATGGCGTGGCGCCTGCGGCAAAAAGCTGCCACTGCCGAAAAGGTGAAGCCTCCGCTCGCCGCGCCGGCGCGCGAGAATCTGGAAT
Source organism: Bryobacteraceae bacterium (assembly GCA_050010415.1). Classification (GTDB taxonomy): domain Bacteria; phylum Acidobacteriota; class Terriglobia; order Bryobacterales; family Bryobacteraceae; genus Palsa-89. The sequence continues at coordinate 2,247 of JBEKLB010000030.1, forward strand.
CCCTGCTCCGCATCGAGCCGCTCGCGGTGGAAGTGGGATTAGGCCTGGTGCACCTGGTGGAGGGCGGCCAGAACTCACCACTCCTCAAGCGCATCGCCAGCATCCGGCGGCAGCTGGCCACCGAGCTCGGGTACATTCTGCCCCCCGTGCGCGTCACCGACAACCTGACGCTCAAGGCGCGCGAGTACGTCTTCTCGCTGAAGGGCGTAGAGATCTCGCGTTACGAATTGGCCCATGGTTGCGAGTTGGCACTACAGTCGGCTTCCGAATCGGAGGAAAAGGGCGAAAAGATCGATGGCATCCGGACGCGCGAGCCGGCGTTCGGAATCCCAGCCGTGTGGATTTCACCGGATCGGGTGGAGCAGGCACGGCGGGCGGGCTACACCGTGGTAGACACCATCAGCATCATCGGGACGCACTTGGGCGAGATAGTCCGCCGTCATGCACATGAATTGTTCTCTCGTCAGGAGACCAAGAAGGTACTCGACCGGGCGAACGAGGATAATTCCAAAGCCGTGGAAGATTTGGTGCCAAAATTGCTTTCTCTAGCCGCTGTGCAGAAAGTTCTTCAGAACCTGTTGCGAGAACGTGTTTCTATCCGCGACGCGGTGAGTATTCTTGAGGCGCTGGGTGAAGCTGCGCCAATTACGAAGAACCCCGTACTACTCACAGAGTACGTGCGGCAGGCCATTCGCCGACAAGTAGTAAAGCCTTTGCTCGAACCCTCGGGCGATATCTCGGCATATTTCCTCGATCCGGTTCTCGAGCAATCCATCGAGTCCGCGGTCGAGCACACCGAATCTTCCAGTCACGTGAATCTTTCGCCGCAACGCGTGCGCGACATCCAGGAACGGCTGAAGAAGTGCTGCAGTCCACAAGATGCCCCGGGTCTGCTGATCACTGGCTCCGCGGCACGCTTTTTTGTCCGCCAGATCATGGAAAGTATCACCCCAAATTTATCGGTACTATCCCACAACGAAATACCTCCAGGGAACAGGATCGTTTCTCTTGGGACGGTAGCTTAGGAAAAGCAGAGTGACTTAGTCACGGGCCATGAAACTGAAATCTTATTTCGCCGACACCATTGAGGAAGCCATTCGCCTGGCGCGCCGCGAGCTCGGGCCGGACGCGATGCTCGTAAACTCCCAGCGAGCAGGAGTGGAAGCCCGGCACCTGGGCTTCTATGAAGTCGTGGTCTGCGGCGAAACCCGGGACGCCGGGTCGACCGCCGCCTCGTCCTCTCTGTCCCCTGTGGGCTCCTTATCACCCGTTGCCTCTTTACAAGTGGACAAACTATCGCAGGACCTTTCCGAGCTCAAGCAGCGCATGGAAAAGCTCGCACTGACTCTGGCGCGCTCCGGACGTGGCGCGGCGGGCGTTGCTTTTGATCCCGAGCTTTCTCGTGTTTTCACCAGGCTGACTGACGCCGAACTCGACACTGAACTGGCTTACGACGTGGTGGGCAAGCTGAGTTCCCCGATTTCCCAAACCAACCTGCGGTCCGAACTTGCCAAACTGGTGAGTGTCGACGCCGAACTCGGTTTCCGCGGCGCCCCTTCGCGCGTGGTGGCGTTGGTTGGGCCACCCGGTGCGGGCAAGACCTCGGCATTAGTGAAGCTCGCCGTGCAATACGGTCTGGCCGCCGACAAGACCGTACAAATTTTCACCACCGACACCTACCGTATTGCGGCTGCCGAGGAACTGCGTTCTTACGCAGCTATTCTGGGTATCGGTTGTAAGGTGCTTGAAACCCCCGCAGCGCTGGCGCACGCCCTCAATGATGTTCTACGAAGAGATGATGTTCTACGAAGGGATGAATTTCGCCAAGACGGTGACCTTCGTCAGCCTGGTGAAGGCCGCCCCAAAGATCTTATTCTCATCGACACGCCCGGTTTGTGCCGCTCCGAGATGGAAGCCTGCGAGGATCTGGCCAAACTTCTGGCCACGCGGCACGTCGATGTCGATACCCATCTGGTGCTGCCAGCGTCCATGCGTGCGGCCGACCTGCGCCGCGTTTCGGAGCAATACGCTATCTTTCGGCCTCGCAAGTTGTTCTTCACTCGTATGGACGAAACAGAAACCTTCGGCCCCATTCTGAGCCTGAGTGTCCGGATGGCCAAACCAGTTTCCTTCTTTTCGCGCGGCCAGCGCATTCCCGAAGACCTCGAGCCGGCCACCACGGATCGATTGCTCGATCTTGTGCTGGGTCCGCCGTCCGCTGCGCTCAAGTATGAGGTGGTCGCGGCATGAGAACCCAGGGTACGGTGAAGACTCCCCTCCGCGCGATCAAGAAGTATCAGGCGCCCGGCGCCGCCGAAGAGCAGGCCACCGAAGAACGGGACCGCCTGATTCTCGAACATCTGCCACAAGTCCGCCTCATCGCCCGGCGCATTCATGAGCGGTTGCCCGAGAGCGTCAACCTGGAAGACCTGATCTCCACCGGAACTATCGGCTTGATTGCCGCCATCGACCGATTCGATCCGCGCCACAACGTCAAGCTGAAGACCTACGCCGAGTACAAAATTCGGGGCGCGATCCTCGACAGCTTGCGGGGTCTGGACTGGGCGCCTCGCCAGCAGCGCCGGCGCTCTAAACAGATCGAAGCCGCAATCGTCGCCGCGGAGCAACGCTTGCATCGCTCGCCAAACGAAGACGAAATCGCGCAGGAGCTGAAGCTTTCACTCGCGGAATATCACGAGTGGCTGGTGGATATCCGGGGCGTGAACCTGGGGAGTCTCGAAACCTCGGCTCCCGAAGACGACAGCCGCAATCTACTGAAATACATTTCCGACGACGAGGAGAACTGGCCTTCGCGCCTGCTCGAGCGCTCCGAGCTGCAACGCCTGCTGGCCGAAGCGATCGAGAAAATGCCGCGCACCGAGCGCATTGTCATCAGCCTTTACTACCACGAAGAGCTTACGCTGCGCGAGATCGCCAAGGTGGTGAATCTGCACGAGTCGCGCATCTCGCAATTGAAGTCGCAGGCCATTCTGCGCTTGCGCTCCTACCTGGAAAAGCGCTGGCCGGTGGAACGGGGCGCATAGTCCATGTCGCAGGAGCCTCTGCCGCCAGACACCGCGCCTCCCGACGCGTCTGGGGAAAGTCACGGCGCCCTCTGGCTGGCCGAGGAGTGGGGACGGCAAATCTCTCGCGCCGTGGAATCCATGACGGGTGAGTCGGTTCTGATCACCTTTGCGCCGCACCAACTCGCGCCCGCCGAGATCGATCCGGCGCAGCAGGATCTGCTGTGGTGGGAACAGCCTCTTAGCCTCGGGCCTGACTCCATAATATGGGTTGGCGCTGCCAGCAGCAGTTGGGAGGAAGTGGGCAATCGAGCACTGCGCAGCGCCGGAGTGGACGACGCCACCCCTGAGGACGTACGGAGTACTTATCTCGAGATCGTCAATCAGAGCCTCTCCGGTGTCGCGAGCGCCGTCTCCTCCCGGGCCCACAAAGAGGTCTCCTGCGTGGAAGGCCGCGCCGCCCCTCCTTCCGCGGCGCCCGGCGCCGGCGCTTACGCCTTTGAGATGACGCTCGGGGAGCGACCACTCCCGTTGCTGGCAGTCTTTGCCGCTTCCATCGCCAATATTTCCGATGCTCGCGCTCAGCCTGATGCCAAACCCGTTTCCCCTGAGCGCGCACCGGCCCCTGGTAAGGCCACTCCAAGGGGTTCTTCCGGCTCCATGGACCTCTTGCTGGATGTCGAACTTCCGGTCAGCGTCTCTTTCGGTCGCGCCCAGCTGATGCTGAAGGACGTGATCAAGCTGACAACGGGCTCGATCGTTGAACTGAACCGGGCATTGAGCGAACCGGTGGAAGTGATCGTAAACAATTGCGTCATCGCGCGCGGAGAAGTGGTTGTAGTGGAGGGCAACTACGGCATCCGCATCAAGCAGGTGATCAGCCGGCAGGAGCGCCTGCGTACGTTGTATTGAGACCGGTCATGCTGGAAAGCTATCTCATTCCGCTCGCTCCCTTTCTGTTGATCGGGATGAATAGCGTGCTGTGCTTGTTCTTCTTTCTTTGTCTGGATCATGAGATGCGCGTCATGAATCTCCGCTGGAGGCGCCGCCAGACCGCGCAGGAATCCGCTACCGGAGAGCTGAAGGCCCAGATGGCGCAACTGAGCGCTCGCGTGCTGGATGCCGAGGAGCGCACCGGGGTTCTGGTGCCGCCCACTGCCCCCAAGTCCGGCTTCAACCTCAACAAGCGCAGCCAGGTGATCCGCATGTCGAGGCGCGGAGAGCAGGCGGAAAAGATCGCGGCCTCATTGAATTTGCCGCAGCGAGAGGTGGAGTTACTGCTGAAGGTTTATAGCCGCTCGATCTACAGTTCGAAGGAAGTGAATTCGAGAGTCGTCAAGTCGTAACGCTGTTATCAACCACTTGCCCGCGCGGAACCCGCCGTTCCGAGCGGTCCTCCACGTTCACGCTCACCGTCACCGGCTTGTGATCCCGCACCAGTTCAACCGGGTAAGTCTTCTTGGCGCTCGCTTCCCTCACCGCCCCCGATAATTCGCTGGGGGTGGTGACCGCCATTCCATCCACTTTCGTGATCACGTCGCCAGCTTTGATGCCCGCCTTCTGCGCCGCGGTGTTATCCAGCACGGAACGAATCAGCACCCCTTCCTTCACCCCGAAATACACCGCCAGTTGCGATCCGAGCGTTTCGGCTTCCACGCCCAACCGCGCGCTGCGCGTGGCAGTGTAGATTTGCGGAATGTCGGGCATTACGGGAAACTCGGGCAGCTCGATACTGGGAAAATTCCCCGCGTAGCGGAACTTGCGGCTGCCGAGAACCGCCGTGAGCGTCTGCGTGGAGCCATTGCGACTGATGGCCAGCTTCACTTCGCGGCCGGGCGGCGTCTCCTTCACCATCCTGCCGAATTGCTCCATGCCTTCCACGCGTTGCCCGTTGTACTCCTGCACCACGTCGCCCGCCTTCACTCCCGCTTTTTCGGCCGGGCTGTTCTCTTCCACGCGCGTGATCTCCACGCCGTAATCATCCTTGAGCTTCAACTCCTTGGCACGATTGGAGTCGATCTCTGCCAGATTCACTCCCAGATACGTGCCCCCCGCCATGGCGAACTCGTGCACCGGCATCTGGGGCGGTGCGGGGGAATTGGGGGGGTGCTGGAAGAAATCGGGGCCCTGGGCGAGCGCCGCAACCGAAAAAACTAGCAAGAGACCAAAAAGCTTCTTCATGACATCATCCTTCAAAATTATTTCGTGCGCCGCAAATAGATTGTGCCGCCCACCACATTCACGCGCAGTACCGGACCGCCGCCATTCAGCGCGCCGTCAGCCTCCAGCGGCCCGACGTTCGGAAACCGGCCCGCCCGCGAACGAAACTCCGGGAAATCGGAATTGATTCGTCCCTCGCCGCCAGACTCGTTGGTGGCCCGCACGGTCAACGCAAGGTTGGACGGAATCAGAACCGTTATGTCACCCGCGTTAGTGCTCAATACGGAATCCTGCATGCCGCGCCCGGAAACCAACTCCGCCATAATGCTCCCCGAATTCGCAAACGCATGCACGGCGCCCGCGACGTTCCGCAAGCGGATGGCGCCGCCCGCCGATTCGCACCGCACGCCCTTGGCGGAACTCACTTGAATGGCTCCGCCGGAGCTTTCCGCTGTCACCGGCCCATCTGCCTGTTGCACTTGGATCAGGCCGCCGGCGGTGCGTGCCACCACAGTGCTCGCGGCCTGCTCGACGCGAATGTTTCCGCCTCCCGTAGCGGCTTGCACCGGCCCACCCGCCTGGTGAACGAAAATCTCGCCGCCGGCGGTCTCAAGCCACGCTGCATCCCCCGCGTTGTCCACTCGAATCGCGCCTCCGCCCGAAGAGCATCGCACCGGCCCACCTACGCTGCCCACTTGGATATCGCCCCCGGCCGTCCGCAGTTCGCTGCGGCCCCGAATGCGATCCACTGCGATCTGGCCGCCGGCCGATCGAGCATCCAAATCGCCGTCCCAGTCTGACGCGTGTACATTTCCGCCCTGCGTTTCCGCCCACACTTGCCGCAACGCTCGCGGACCCGTGACTGTCAATTCCAAACCCGATGAACCAGTCCGGGGCGGTGTCACCTTTAGATACGCCCAGCCGCCCTCGGTTCCGGTCTTCACGTTAACTTGACCCAGCAGAGCTTCGGCTTCGCGCGCATCGCCGGCTCTCACTCGAATTGTCAGAGTGTAGGCGCCCTGTTCGCCCGCAGCGCCGCGCAACGTTACGTTGCCCGTGGTCTCCACCCGCAGCCGGGCGCTTGCGGACGCATCGATCGAGCCCTGGATGGTGCGAGCCCAATACGAGCCATCGCGCGTGATGGCAGATTGGGTCTGGGCGGTTGCCAATCCCCAACCAGCCAATCCCAAAACGGTTGTAAACAGAAAATGCTTCATATCCGCAATGCCGACTTCTCAGTACATCTCCGCCATCAATACATCTCGGACGACGCGTTCATCTCTTGCAAAACCTTCTGGCACCGCATCCGGATGTAATTGTTGTCTTCCTTTTCCATCAGCTCCTGGAGAACGCTCACCATGGCGTCGCTATGCCGCTGATCGCTACTCTTTTGGACCAACAGATCGATCACCTGCGTGCGCACTCCCGGGTTGTTATCCTTCAACAGCACCTGCGTCAATGCCTGCCGCGTATCGGGATCGTCGGCAAACTGCTTCAGCCCGTCCAACGCTTTCAACCGTACGCCGGCGTTGGAATCGTGCTCCAGCGCATACACCAGCGCCCTGCGGATTTCCGCCGATTGCGAGTTCCCCTTCAGCAAATCGACCGATTCCACGCGCAGCCCGGCATCGGACGGATCCTTCGCGGCCGTCATCAGTAGCCGCTGAATCGCTTCGTCGTCCACGCTGCCCGACAACACGCGTTGCCGCGTTTCATCCAGAACAATTTGCACGCGCCCGGGCGACACCGGTTCCACATAGCGGACTCGCGAAGTCATTTGTGGATCCAGCATTCCGGCCGACCCGAACTTTCCGAATGAGCTGGGCGCCATGCGCGCCGTCAGGAAGCCCAGCGCCAGCATAGCGGCCGCGCCGGCAAGTTGCGCGAGCCCGGGCGCGAAGTGAAAGTGAATCGTAAATCCCTCGCGTATCTTGTCCCAGAAGCTGGAAGGGTCAGGGGACGCCTTCATCGGCTGGCCGGCCAAAGCCAATCGGCGCCGCAATTCGGTACGGGATGCCTCTAGCGCCGCCGGAGTTGGAACCAGCTCAACGCCATCCAGCGCGGCAAACATCGCTTTCTCGCGAGCCAATTCCTCGCGGCACGCGGCGCATTCGTCGACGTGAACCTCCACCAATTCCTCTTCATCGAACGACAATTCGCCGTACAGGAAAAGCGGCAGATTCTTTCTCGCTTCCTCACAAGTCATACAAAATCTCCCAAAGCCGCGCGCATTTTCTGCGTCGCTCGAAACAGGCAGTTCTTGGCGGCTTCTTCCGACGTACCCATCACCTCTCCGATGGTCCTCAGCCGCATGCCCTGGTAATGACGCATTTCAAAAACGGCCCGCTCTCGCGGCGTCAAGCCTCCCAACACTTCGTGAATCTTCTCGCGTACCTGCTTGCTCTCGAGCCGGCGCTCAGGATCGCTATCGGCCCGCGGTTCCTCCACCGTATCCATCCGGTCCAGGTACCCTTCGCTGGTCTCCACCAACGAACTTTCCTCGCGCCGCACTTTCCGTTTGCGCAGCGCATCCAAACATAGATTGCTTACAATCCTGTACAGCCAGGTGTGGAAGCTGCAGTCGAAACGAAACGTGTGCAGGTTTTTGTAAACTCGCAGGAACGCTTCCTGATAGATATCGTTGGCATCTTCGGGCGACCGCAGCAGATTCGTCGCCAGCCGCAGCACGCTCTGGTCGTACAGGCGCACCAACTGCTCAAAGGCGCGTTGATCGCCCTGTTGAGCCGCCCGAATCAGCTCGGGTTCGTCCATTTTTACGGCCGCCTGCACCAAGGTAGCCTCTTGCAACACTCTGATAGACGAGGGGAAGTGGAAAACGTCACGAAGCGTGCCGCCGCACTACCCAGATGGAAGCCGTGACCGTGAGCGAGCGGGTTTACCCCGCCAGTTCTACTTCGATTTTCTTGTTCTCGCGGTCTAACTTCAAGATCCGAAACGTCCGGACTTGTCCCGCACGCGGAGCTTCCGCCTGGGCTGCGGCCGCCGTGGGTCCCTGCTTCCATTTGGCTGATAACATTGCAGTTAGAGAACCGAGGTCAGCTTTCGCAGCGGCCGGTTCCGGCGCTCTCGGACCGGCTTTAGATCCATTGCCCGCGTCTTCAGGCATCCGCCACTCAGCGAAAACGCCCTCGCCCAGTTCCACTTTGCCGCGTCCTTTGGCAGCCTCCACGATCCTGCCGGTAACGGACTCACCCACCTGGTGCTCGGCAATATATTCGTCCGCCGAAGTCGGCTCCAATTGCTTGATGCCGAGCTTGATCCGCCGCCGCTCGTGGTCCACTTCGAGCACCACCGCGCGCACCGTTTGTCCCGCCGATAGCGCCTCCCGAGGGTGATTCAAACGCTTCTCGCGAGTGATGTCGGAGATGTGGATCATCCCGTCCACGCCGCCGCCCAGGTCCATGAAGCAGCCGAAGTTGGTCAGGCTGGTTACTGCACCTTCAGCGATCGCACCCACTGCGTATTTCTTGACCGCGTCTTCCCAGGGATCGCCCAGCGCCTGCTTCAGCCCCAATGCAATGCGCCGCTCGCCCGCATTTACTCCCAAGACCACGGCTTCCACCATCTCGCCGGTCTTCAACAGATCGCTCGGCTTCTTCACCTTCTTAGCCCATGACATCTCGGAAACGTGGATCAGCCCGTCCACGCCCGGCAGCAACTCCACGAACGCCCCAAAATCGGCCAGGCGCGAGACCTTGCCTTGCACTCGATCGCCAGTGTGAAATCGTTCGGCCGCCGTGGTCCACGGATCGGGCGTCAGTTGCTTCAACCCGAGCGAAATGCGCTTTCCCTCCGGGTTGATTTTGAGAACCTTCACTTCGATGGATTCGCCGGCTGTCACCACATCGGACGGTTTGCTGACGCGATGCCAGGCCATATCGCCCACATGCAGCAGCCCGTCTACGCCGCCCAAATCCACAAACGCGCCGAAGTCAGTGATGCTGCGAACCGTGCCACGCAGCACCGCACCCTCCTGGAGTTGTTGAAATTTTTCCTCGCGCGCGCGGGCTTCTTCCTCTTCCAGCACCACGCGCCGATCCACAACCACGTCTTCGCTCGCCGTATCCAGTTTGATGATCCGGCACTGGATCTCCTGGCCCACCAGCTTCTCCAGCTCCGCTTGATCCTTCGTCCCGCTGCGCGAAGCGGGCAGAAACGCCGGCATTCCGACATCCACGCGCAGTCCGCCCTTGACGAACTCCGTGACTACGCCGCCGATGGTGCGCTTCTCGACGAACGCTTTTTCGAGCGCACTCCAATCCTTGGGACGCTCCACCTTGATGGTGGAAAGCGTGTAGCAGCCTTCTTCATCGCGCCCCGTGATGCTCACGCGCATCTTGTCCCCTACCCGGACCGTGAGGGTTCCCGCGGAGTCGCGAAACTGTTCCACCGGGACCACGCCATCCACTTTGCGCCCAATATCGACAAATACGGATTCGGGCGAGATGGAAACCACCGTACCTTCCAGGCCCTCATTGTTCCGTCCACCGCGGTGAGATTGTTCGAATTCCGAAAGAATATCGCCGAATGAATTGTCCACGGGTGGGGCGTCTAGAGACGCAGCTAGCGACTCGGGAATTGCGGGGGGTGTTGTATTTTCCATGAAACCAGGTGCAACAGCGTTGCTCGAAAACTATTGTGTCACAGTCCCGGCATAAACATGACAGCGATAAGATGGCAGCGTGGAGCAGCGCGCGCGTTTCTGGCAAATTGTTCGGCCGCAGGACATCGTCTGGATCGCACTGTTTGTAGTGCTCGCGATCTATGCGCCCGATCGCACGCCGGAATCCACCTCGTTTCTGCTGGGTCTCGGCCTCATGCAAGTGGCTGAGCCCAAGATCCCGTTCTTCGGTTCCCGGCAAGGCAGCATCATTTCCTTTCTGATCAAACTGGTGCTTTGGTATCTGCTGATGGGATGGACCGATGGTATCGCCAGCCCTTATTTTTGGCTGATGCTGCTTCCGGTGATGTCGGCGGCTACTTCGTTGGGACTGGCCGGGCTGGTGGTGTCGGTGGTGCTCGCGTGCGGTTCGTACCTCACCATGATCTGGTTCCTGAAGCCGAACCAGTCTCCCGACTGGCCCTATCTGATTCTCGCCGAGGCGACGTTTCCCATTGCCGGATTCCTCACCTACGAGCTACTGGAAGCCAATCGGGCGGCCACGCGCCGGGCGCAGCGCGCGGCCGAAGAATTGGCCAATGCCAATAAGCAGTTGCGTGAGGCGGAAGCCCAAGTGAGACGCACCGAGCGCCTGGCCGCTCTGGGACAGCTCTCAGCCGGACTCGCCCACGAAATTCGGAACCCTCTGAGCACCATTAAAGGCTCCGCCGAGATGTTGCTCAAGAATGTGGACGCCCATGGCGAGGTAGCGCACGAACTAGCCGGATTCATTTCCACCGAAGTGGACCGCACCAATGCGCTGGTAACCCGCTTCCTGGATTTTGCGCGCCCGCTGGCCTTGCGCCTCGAAAAAGCGGAGATCACAGAGGTGATTGACGAAGCCGTGGCCCAAGTCGAAAAGCATACTCCGCCGCTCGAGGTGAGCATTTACAAGAACTACTCGCCAGACATTCCGCCGTTTCCGCTCGATCGCCAGCTCATGGAGCGCGTTCTGTACAATTTGCTCCTGAACGCCGCGCAAGCCAGTCCTCCGCAAGCGAGCGTTACCGTGAAGACGCGGCAATCGGGCGATACTGTGGAAATCGACGTGATCGATCGCGGCACCGGCATCGCTCCCAAGGATCGGGAAAGCATCTTCAATCCGTTCTTCACCACCAAGTCCAGTGGTGTCGGGCTGGGACTGGCGATCGTCTCGAAGATCGTCGACGAGCACGGGGGAGAAATCACAGTGGAAAGCGAACCGGGCGCGGGCAGCGTGTTTCGCGTGTTCCTGCCGATTCGGGAGAATAACAATAACTCATGAAAGCCACGGTCCTGGTTGTCGAAGACGAAGAGAAGCTGCGCAGGGTGATCGAGCTGCAGTTGAAGACCGCGGGCTACGAAGTGGAGCAGTCCGGTACGGCTGAAGGCGCGTTGAAACTGGCCGATCGCGCCGACGTGATCATCACCGATCTGCGTTTGCCCGGCATCAGCGGGTTGGAGTTATTACAGCAACTCCGCGGCCAGGACTTGCGCACCCCGGTGATCGTGATGACTGCTTTCGGCAGCATCGAAACCGCCGTGGAAGCCATGAAATCCGGCGCGGTAGATTTTCTGCCCAAGCCGTTCTCCATGGATCACTTGATGACCGTGGTGGATAAGGCGCTCGAAGTGCGCACCTTGCGCGATGAAAATCGCGAGCTGCGCGCCGAGTTGAGCCAGCGCTATCAGTTCGACAACATTATCGGACGTAGCGCGCCCATGCGCGAGATCTTCGCCACCATCGAGCGAGTCGCACCCACGCGCGCTACGGTGTTGCTCTGCGGCGAGAACGGCGTCGGCAAAGACATGATCGCGCGCGCTATCCATCACCATTCGCCCCGATCCAATAAACCGTTCGTCAAAATCAATTGCTCGGCGCTGCCGGAAAATCTGATTGAGAGCGAATTGTTTGGCTATGAGAAAGGGGCATTTACCGGCGCCAATATCAGTAAGCCCGGCAAGTTCGAAGAGGCTGACACCGGCACGGTTTTCATGGACGAGATTGGCGAAGTGCCTTCCGACATTCAGGTCAAGCTGCTGCGCATCCTGCAGGATCGCGAGTTTGAGCGGCTGGGCAGCAATAAAGTCCGGCACGTGGATGTGCGCGTGATCGCCGCCACCAACGTCGATCTGCGCGCGGCGCTGGAGCAAGGCGCGTTTCGCGAGGATCTGTACTACCGGCTCAATGTTCTGCCGATGAATATCCCTCCGCTGCGCGATCGCAAGGAAGACATCCCCTATCTGGCGCGGTTTTTTGTCCGCAAACTGGCCAACGATCTGGGCAGCCGCGTGGAATCCATTTCCGACGGGGCCGTTGAAAGGCTCATGGAATATCACTGGCCGGGCAACGTGCGCGAACTGGAGAACACCATCGAGCGCAGCCTGGTGCTGGCGAATGGCGATGTTCTCGATGCGGCCGATATCCGGATCGACTCGGCGCCCAAGCCCCGGCTCGGCACCTCCGACGGTTTCCTTCCCGAAGGCATGACCCTCGACGCCTACGAGCAGTCCATTATCCGCGAGGCGTTGCATCGTGCGAACAACAACAAGAGCCAGGCCGCTCGCATGCTCGGGCTTACGCGCAACGCCCTGCGCTATCGCTTATCGCAGATGGGCATCGAATCTTAGCTCAGCCTTTCATAGCTCATCCGCGCTTGGCCCGTAAATACTGTACGGGCCACGGTCCATTTTGCCGCAACTCATCCGCCGCCCGCAGCGGCCAATAAGGATCGCGCAAAAGCTCTCTCGCGAGAAACACCATGTCGGCCTGGCCAGATCGTACAATTTGATCCGCCTGCTCCGGCTGGGTGATCATCCCCACGGCCGCCGTTCGGATGCCGGCCTCCGCTCGGACTTTTTGGGCGAACGGCGCCTGATACCCGGGTCCGAGTGGAATGGAAACGTGCGGCACCGCTCCGCCGGATGAACAATCGATCAGGTCCACTCCGAGCGGCCCCAATTGTTTCGCCAGGCCAACCGAATCCTCAATCGTCCATCCGCCTTCCACCCAATCGCTGGCCGAGATTCGAACGAACAACGGGAGCCCCGCCGGCCACGTCTGCCGGATGGCGTCGACCACTTCGCAAACGAAGCGCGTTCGGTTTTCAAACGACCCTCCGTAGCGATCCTCGCGCCGATTCGTCAAGGGCGATAAGAACTCATGCAGCAAATACCCGTGCGCCGCGTGGATCTCAATCAGCTTCGCGCCTGCCTCGCGCGCCCGCTTAGCGGCTGCTCCAAAGGCCCGCACCACGCGGGCGATTTCCGATTCATCCAGCGCCTGGGGTGTTATCGACGCAGGCGAAAAAGGCAGCGCACTCGGCGCCCAGATGGGCCGCCACCCTCCATCCGATTCCTCCACCGCTCCGCCGCCCTTCCAGGGTTGCGCGGTGCTGGCTTTGCGTCCCGCATGCGCCAGTTGCATCGCGGGCACGGCCCCATGCTCTTCGATGAAGCGAAAAATGCGCGAGAGCATCGGGATATGATCGTCCAGGTAGATGCCGAGATCCTGAGGGCTGATGCGGCCTTCGGCGAGCACGGCGGACGCCTCGGTCATCACCATCGCCGCCCCTCCCACCGCGCGGCTGCCCAGGTGAACGAAGTGCCAGTCATTCGCAAAGCCGTCGACGCTCGAATACTCGCACATCGGCGAAACGCCAATGCGATTGCGAAAGCTCACTTCACGAATGGGAAGCGGAGAGAAAAGACGAACTAGATCGGGTATGGCAATGCTCTGAGTCACTCACCTTTTGTAGCATTTGCCGCAGCCGGATCGAGCTTCCCGATGCGCCCGCCGGGCCCCGCCGCGAACGGCAGCGAAAGCGCATTCCAGTTCCGATTGGCGTCTGGCGCCTGACCGGCGGCCGGCTTCAGCGCGCGCCAATTGCGGCCGTCATCCATGGAAACGTCGGTACCATTCGGGCCTACTGCGATCCACGTTTTCCCCGGCGCATAATAAGCCACCGCGCTGCGGTAACCAGAGGGCGGCGTATCAGGAGCTTTCCAGCGCCCTTTGTGTCCGTGATCGTCGATCCAAAAAGCCGCGGTTCCATCCGTCCGGTCCGGCGCCTTGTAGTCTCCGCCGACGGCTACCACCACCAGATTTTGTCCATTGAGCCGTGAGGCCAAAGAGAATCCTCCAGCCGTTTCACCGACCGCTAATTCAGGATGCGCGACGGAAACATGCAGGCATTCCTTGCAGATTGCCCCGGCGGTCAACTGCAGCGTTACTGCAATGAACGAAGTGTTTCCTCCGCCCGTAAGCATGTAGAAATTCTTGCTCCTGGGGTCCAACAGCAGCGACGTATTGCTCGCGGCGAAGAACGATTGATTCTTGCCCTCCGCAGGGATTGCCATCGGATCCAACTTGCCCCACGTCTCCCCGCCATCGGTACTGAAGAAGACGGGCAAGTGGCCGCCGACCTGATCCCCAATCAACGCGCCGAACCGGCCGTTGAACTGGAGGGCATCCCAAAAGCCGCTCTCATCCGGGTTCGTAAGAACAAGTCTCCACGTCCGGCAAGCATCCACGGTTTTATAGAGACGCGAGAGAGCGCCGGTGGCCGACGACATGACAATGGCCGTGTTGGCGTCGAAGGCCTGAATGCCCCGAAAATCCAGCTTTTCAGCACCCTGCGGGACTGCGCAGGTTTGCCAGGTTTGGCCGTCGTCGACCGTACGAAGGACCGTGCCTTCGGTGCCGCTGGCCCAAACCACGCCGCCGCCGGCGTTATGAATGCCCCGCAGACTCGCAGTGGTATGGGACTGCTGGATCACCCATTGGGCGTGCGCACACGTCACAGCCGCGATGGTCAGGAGCACGCCCCGCATTCGTCGAGATTATCGCACGGGGTTATCTCGTGGAGTTATCTCATGGCGCAGCGCTTCGAGCATCGAACCGGGTACCATGATCTGTGCGAATCTCTCCAGGTCTCCTGGTCGCTATCTGTGTCCTGACGCCGCTCGCTCGCGCGCAAACTCTCACCATCACTCACGCCACGCTCATCGACGTCACTAACGGCAGGACGCAGCCCGACACCACAGTGACCATCGACGGAAATCGCCTAACCAACATCGCTCCTTCCACCCAAGCCAAGCCAATAGCGGGACAGATGGTCGATGCCAGCGGCCAGTTTCTCATTCCGGGCCTTTGGGACATGCACACCCATGTATATTTCGACAACACGGCCGCCGATGGCACCGACCTCATCCTTCCGCTTTTAATTGCCAATGGCATCACGGGCGTCCGGGATATGGGCAGCGTACTCGATCCAGTGCTGCACGCCCGCGGCGAGATCGCAGCGCACCGGCTCCTCGGCCCGCGCATGATTGTCTCTGGCCCCATGCTGGATGGCCCCAACTCCGAGTACAAGGCCAGCATCCCTATCGCAACTCCCGAGGACGGGCGCAAGGCCGTCGACATGCTCAAGAGCCGTGGAGTGGACATTATCAAGACCCAGTCCGGCATTCCGCGCGAGGCTTACTTCGCGATTGCCGATGAGTCGAAAAAGAAAGGCATCGAGTTCGAAGGCCATGTTCCGGACTCCATTCGCGCAGCCGAAGCCGTGGCCGCTGGCCAGCGTACCTTCGAGCACTTGATTGGAATCTTCGAAGCCAGCTCTCCGGATGAAGACAAATACCTCACAGGTCAAAAGAGTCCGGGCGCCTTCCTCGCCACATTTGATTCCAAGCGCGAATCCGCGATCATTCAGCTCTTATCCAAGAATCACATTTGGCAATGTCCCACGCTCTTCTGGGAGCGCGGCCAGTGGCTGGTGGATGCGATCGACTATTCCAAGGATCCGGACCTGGCTTTCGCGGCCCATACCTGGGTGACCAAGCTATGGCCGGCATCGCAGAAGTCGATTCTCAAATCGCTCGATACAGACCCGCTTCCCGTTCGCGAAAAATTCGTCAATCACGAGCTCGACATGATCCGCAAGCTGAACGCTGCGCACGTCCCTTTCCTGGCCGGCACCGACACTCCGGCGGGAGTGGACGTCATTCCCGGGATTAGCCTTCATCTGGAACTTCAGCGTTTTGTGGCAGCCGGCTTAACGCCGCTGGAAGCTTTGCAGACCGCCACGCTAAATCCAGCGAAGTTCTACAACAAACTCGCGGATTACGGCCCGATTCAGAAGGGCAGGATCGCCGATCTCGTGCTCCTCAAGGCGAACCCGATCGAGGACATCGGTAACACCCGCAAGATCAGCGGCGTCATCGCCGATGGGCGTTACCTCTCGCAACCAGCCCTCGATCAACTCCGCGCTAAGCTCAAACAATTGGCCGCCGCAAAGTAGGCGTCGCGGAACCGGCGGGCCCATTCCGCCAATCTGATACACTGCCCCCTTGAGACCGAAACCCGCCACGGTTGTGGCACTCTACCCCGGCTCCTTCGATCCCATCACCAACGGCCACCTGGATTTGATCCAGCGCGGGTCGGCCTTGTTCGATCGCCTCATCGTCGCCATTCTTCGCAACGATGAAAAGCGCCCGCTATTTGGTCTGGAGGAACGAATCGAAATGTTGCGCGAGGTGGCCGGCGGTCTGCCGAACGTGGAAGTCGGCTCCTTCGGAGGCTTGTTGGTGGATTATGCGGCTGAATGTGGCGCCAGCGTCATTCTGCGCGGAATTCGCGCCGTCTCGGACTACGAATACGAATTGCAGATGGCATTGATGAATCGCAGGCTGCGCCCCGAAATCGAAACTGTGTTCTTGATGGCCGGCGAAGCTCACTCCTTTATCAGCTCACGGCTGGTGAAGGAAGTGATCCGGTTGGGAGGAAACATCGGGGGCCTCGTGCCGCCCTCAATCGAGGTTAGACTAAAGAGAAGACTCCTCGAAGAAACCGGAGAAGAATAAGTAATTTCATGACAGCAACCTTGACCCTTGCCCATCGCATCTCGCTCATCAGCGAGTCCTCGACCATGAAAGTTGCCGCGGATGCCGACAAGCTTCGCCGCGAAGGCGTCGATATCGTGGACTTTGGCGCGGGAGAGCCCGATTTCCCGACGCCCGACAACATCAAGAAGGCAGCCATCGCAGCCATTGAAGCCAACTTCACCAAGTACACGCCCACTGGTGGAACCGTTGAGATCAAGCAAGCCGTTTGCGCGCGTCATCATGACGACTACGGCACCAATTACACGCCCGCGGAGTGCCTGGTAACGGTCGGCGGCAAGCACGCGATTTTCAACTTGATGCAGGCGCTAATTGAGGACGGTGACGAGGTCATCATTCCCGTGCCGTACTGGGTGACGTACAAAGACGTCGTGAACTACGCCGGCGGCAAGTGCGTTTTTGTCGAAAGCGACGAAGCCAACGGGTTCACTTACACCGCCGACGACATCGCGCGCAAGATCACCGACAAGACCAAGCTGCTGATCATCAACTCGCCCGGAAATCCGAGCGGCGGCGTATTGACCCGCGAAGAATTCGAGAAGATCTATCATCTCGCGGTCAAGCGCGGCATCCAGTTGATGACCGACGAATGCTACTGCCGCTTTCTGTACGACGACGAGCCGTTCTCCATCGCAGCCATGCCAGGCGCGAAGGAAAATGTCGTTATTGCCGGCTCGCTTTCGAAGACTTATTCGATGACCGGTTGGCGCGTTGGCTTCGCGCTGGCGCCCAAGCCGTTGATCGACGCCATGCTGAAGCTGCAAAGCCATACCACCTCCAACCCTACGTCCATCGCGCAAAAGGCGGCCATCGAAGCCTTGCGCGGACCGCAGGATTCCATCCCAATCATGCTCGCCGAGTATCGCAGGCGGCGCGACTTTGTGGTGCAGCGTCTGCGTGCCATTCCCGGAGTGAAGATCGCCGAGCCGCGTGGAGCGTTCTACGCCTATCCGAATATCTCGGTCGGCTTCCGCAACGGCATTACTTCGGCGCTCCAATTCTCAGAGAAGCTTCTGTCGGAGGCGCACGTGGCCGTCGTGCCTGGTGAGGCGTTCGGAACCACGGAACACGTCCGCATATCCTATGCCACTTCAATGAAAGAACTGGAACGCGGGCTCGATCGGATCGACAGTTTTATCAGTGGCCGATAACGCACCACTCCGGCTGCCCACGCTGTTTCTGGAGAAAGTGTGGGGCTCCACGAACCTCTTGCCGTGGTATCCGAACCCCGGCCAGACCAAAATCGGTGAAGTGTGGTTTGAAGCGGATCTTCCGCTTCTGGTGAAGTTCGTCTTCACCTCCGATCGCCTGTCGGTGCAGGTGCATCCCAACGATGATTTCGCCCGGGAGCATGAAAACTCTCGCGGCAAAACCGAAATGTGGTACATCATGCGCGCGGACCCCGGTGCGCGCATCGCCATTGGCTTTCGTGAATCCATCAGCCGCGAGCGATTGCGCGAATCCGCGTTAAACGGCGAGATAGAGGGACTGCTGAATTGGGTGGAAGTTCAAGCGGGCGATGCGTTCTTCATTCCCGCCGGCACGGTCCACGCCATCGGCGGCGGTCTCGCCCTGTGCGAGGTGCAACAGCATTCCGACGTCACGTATCGGCTGTACGATTACGGCCGCCCGCGCGAACTCCATTTGGATAAAGCCATCCAGGTTGCGTTCACGGACGCCGCGTCACCCAGGTCCGTGATGCTTCCCATCGATTGCCGGTATTTCCACACCGAGCTGGCGCGTACCTCATCGAAACTGCTGTACAAGCCGGAGCCCGAACGCTTTCACATCGTCATTTTCGTAAGCGGCATGGGCCATATCGACGGCCGCCCGTTTCAAGAAGGAGAAGCCTGGCTCGTTCCGAGCGGCAGCCAGCCATTCGAGATCGAACCTGCCACTCCCGTGAAGTTCTTACGTTCGTGGGTTCCCTAAGAGCTGCCTTAGCCGATTCCCAATTCGTCTATCCGCTCCAGCGGCGTGCCGCAGTTCCGGCAAATCACGGCTGAGCAGTCGCCGCATAGCAACGGATCGGTTACGGCGGTGTGACATCGCGGGCAATAATACTCGGCTTGTGCTTGAGTTATTTCGTCGGCCATTACTGATACACTAGCAACAGAAGCTAGAAGCGCACGTGACATTCACTCGCGGTGTTGTTTGTTTCTGCCTCGCATCCTTCCTCGTCTCCTGTTCAGATAAACCGCGCCCGGCTGCCTCGCTCGGCGAGGCTTACGTCGGTCCCAGCACGCTGAACCTGCGGTCGGAACTCGCGCTGAAGTCGCCCGTTTCCGCCACCGTGAAGCACGGCGAAAAACTCTCGATCGTCGAGTCGCGGCACCGGCTGGTGAAGGTTCGTACCGCGCAAGGCGCCGAGGGCTGGACGGATTTGCGGCAGCTTCTCAGCCCGGAACAAATGGCCGCGCTGCGCGACATGGCGCAGAACGCTTCCCGCGCGCAGTCGCAAGGGCAGGCCACGGTATTCGAATCGCTCAACCTGCACACCGAGCCTAGCCGAACTTCTCCCAGCTTCGGACAGGTTCCAGAAAACGGCAAGGTCGACGTGATCGGGCACAGGCTGACGCCGCGAGTGCAGCACGACGAAGTCTCGATGACCATGCCGGTGAAGCCGGCCCCTACGCGCAAGAAGCCCAAGCCGAGCTCTACTGCAACCAGGATCAAGCCTCCTCCTCGTCCGCCCGCGCCGAAACCACCAGAAAATTGGCTCGCGCTTTCCACTCCGAGACCCGAATCGCCAGGAGGGCCGGAAGATGCCCCGCCGCCTGTTGCAGCCCCCGCGCCGCCCCCGGTTGAAGTCCCTATGGACGACTGGAACTTGGTCCGCACTCTCGACGGAAAAGTGGGATGGGTGCTGACACGTCCTCTGAGCATGGCGATACCGGACGAAGTAGCGCAATATGCCGAAGGCCATCGCATTACTTCGTATTTCCCTTTGGGGCAAGTGCGCGACGGCGACTCAGTGAAGAACAACTGGCTTTGGACCACCATCAACAAAGGTGGCCAGCCGTACGAGTTCGACAGCTTCCGCGTGTTTGTATGGAGCCTGCGGCATCATCGCTACGAGACGGCTTACATCGAGCGAAACGTGGTCGGACATTACCCGGTTCGAGTGACGAATGCCGGCTCGGAGCCGAGCTTTTCCGTGCTGATCGAAGGCGTGGACGGACATCTATACCGTAAGACCTATTCGTTCGACAGTTATCGGATTCGCATGGTCAATCGGGAGCTGGACGACCAGGGAACCAAGGCCGATGCCCCGAAGTTAGCGTCCAACGCGCGGCCGGGGGAGCAAGCCGATCAGTCCGATGCCAAGCGCTCCTGGTATGCGCGCCTGAAGGATGGGGTTCACCGGTTCTTTCGATGAGCGGGCACCACTTTGATCTCGAACAGCTTGGGCCATTGCTTTCCCGTCACGAAGAGCCGGTCGCCCAGAACATCATAGGCGATTCCGTTTAAGACATCCTCTTGACCGCTGCGATCGGCGGCAGGCAGGATGCCGGCCATATCGATCCATCCCAGCACCCGCCCATCCGCCGGAGAAATGCGCGCGATGACGTCCTTTTGCCAGATATTGGCGTAAATCTCGCCGCGTACCCATTCCAGTTCGTTCACATTCGCGATGGTTTGGGCGCCGTCGTGAACCGTAATGCGCCGCTTCTCTTGCAGCGTGAGCGGATCCCAAACGCGGATCTGCGGGCTGCCGTCGTCCATGTAGATGTTCTGGCCATCGTTGGTGAGCGCCCAACCCTCACCGGGATAATTAAATGAGCGCTTCACTTGAAAGCTGGCCTGATCGTGAACGAATCCGATTTCGGACTGCCAGGTGAGTTGAATAATCTGCTGGTTCAGTACGGTGATGCCTTCACCGAAATACTGCGCATCCAGATCCAACTGCTGCAAAACTTGCCCGGTTTCGAGCTTCTCCTTGCGCAACCACGAACGGCCTTTTAGCCCCGTGCTCTCATACAAAAATCCCGCTCGATACTCCAGACCTTCCGTGAAAGCATTGGGATCGTGCGGATACACGTGGACCACCTGATAGGTGTATTGGGGCGTCTGGCCACAGGCCGCAAGCAGCCAGGTCAAGAAGACCATTACGAATCGAAATCTAATCATGCAGCAACACCTTCAGAACTCCCGGCTTCGCGGCAATCCGAAATGCCTCTGGCGCACGCTTCAATGGCAGCACTTCCGATATCATCGCATCCACGCGTACCTTGCGGCTTTTGAGCAGCTGGAGCGCGGGTTCGAAGCGGCCGCAGCGCGAGCCCACTAGCGTGATTTCATTCACGATCACCGGCGCGGAATCGATTCCCACCAACCCATGAACCGTCGATTTCATAATCACTGTTCCGCGCGGTTCTGTCATCTGCACGGCTTGCCGCAGTCCTTCGCTCGATCCCGTTGCTTCCACCACGAATGCGTACTTGGCAACCGGCAGCTTCTTCGCGATCTCAGTACTCACGCCCGCTTGCCCGGCGATCCGCAGCTTCTCCTTGTGACGGCCGTACAGATGAACTTGTGCACCGTGCGCCTCGAGAACCTGACTGGCGAGCAGCCCCAGCTTTCCGTCTCCCAGCACCGCCACTGCCGCGCCGCGTGGAATCTTCACTTGGTCCAATATTTCGCAGGCCGCTGCCAGCGGTTCGACAAAAACGGCTTCTTCAGATGGAATCTCGCGCGGCACTCGCCGCAGATTTCGCTCCGGCAGCGTCAGGAATTCGCGAAACGCGCCCGGTTGTTTCAGGATTCCAAGCACCGTTCGCGTAGGACAATGGCGTCCCAATCCGCGAGCGCACCAGGCGCATTTTCCGCAAGCCAGATTGATTTCGCCAACTACGCGCTCGCCGATCCAGCGCCTATCGTCTGCTTCCACCACTTCGCCCACAAACTCATGTCCCGGCGTCCCGCGAAAGCCGTAATAACCACGCTGCAGCTCAATGTCGGTGTTGCAAATTCCGCCGTAGAGCAGGCGGATCAAAGCGAAACCTTCCGGACGCCGCGGCCGTGCTTGCTTGCGCACCAAAACCTTGCCGTTCTCAAGACAAACCGAGACCATATTGGGGATACTTTAATCATGCTAGCTGAGTTGGCGTGTTTCGAGCAGCATTGCCGCGCGCGCTTTCCGATTGACGAAGCCATCTACAACTGCACCGTTTGTGGCGGCTTGCTCGAAGTGGTTTTCGAAGTTGTCTCAAAAGACGCCCGCGTGGAAACGGAGCTATGGAAAAAGGTTTGGCGCACCCGGCGCACCTCTAACGATTCACTGGAGCAGAGCGGCGTGTGGCGCTATCGCGAGTTGCTGCCGTTCGATGGCCATCATCATCAAGTGGTTTCCTTGCGCGAGGGCAACACGCCCATGCTGGATGCACCGCGCGCCGCCCGCTACGGCGGATTGGATCGCCTGACGTTCAAGCATCAAGGTTTCAATCCGACCGGATCATTCAAAGACAACGGCATGACATGCGGCGTTACGCAGGCCATCCGGCTAGATCGCCAGCGCGTGGCGTGCGTCTCCACTGGCAACACTTCCGCGTCCATGGCCGCCTACGCCAGCGCCGCGGGCCTGAATCCAATTGTCTTCATCCCGCACGGCAACATCTCCTACGGCAAACTGGCGCAAGCTTTGGAATATGGCGCGCGCACGTTTCAGGTAGAAGCTAACTTCGATCAAATTCTCGCGCTGGTGCGCGTGCTTGCCGACCGGCTCGGCATTTATCTTCTCAATTCCATTAATCCATTTCGCATCGAAGGCCAGAAGACCATCGTCTTTGAAATGCTGGACCAGCGCGATTGGAACCCTCCCGACTGGATTGTGCTGCCCGGCGGAAATCTCGGCAACACGTCGGCATTCGGAAAAGCGTTGCGTGAATTGTGCCAGTTCGGCTTCATTCATAAGATCCCGAGGCTGGCTGTGATCCAGGCCGAAGGCGCGGCCCCGTTTTACGAATTCATGCAGACCAAGACCGAGTTTCACCCCGTCGCCGACCCGCACACTTTGGCGACGGCCATCAAAATCGGCGATCCGGTTTCCTGGCCCAAAGCGCTGCATGAAGTGACCGTCACCAACGGAACAGTGGAGAAAGTGAGCGAGCGGGAAATCGCCGACGCCAAGGCTGTAATTGGGCAATGTGGCATCGGCTGCGAGCCGGCTTCGGCTGCAACTTTAGCGGGAATTCGAAAGCTTACCGGGGCGGGAACCATTCGCGCGGACGAAGATGTGGTGGCAGTTCTTACGGGGAATGTTCTGAAGGATCCGGACTACATTTATCGCTATCACACCGGTGAACTCGAAGATCCCGATGGCCGGAAGATCGACGCAACACGAGGCAATCGCCCGATCGTGGTTCCCAACGATGCAAACGCTATTGCGAAAATGCTGGAAGCGCTATAGCCAGAATGCTAGAAGGCTAAGCTTGGTTTTAGCGGCCAGGCCGGCCACCGCGGCGCTCACGCCCACCGCCGCCTCCAGGACCGCGCCCACCGCCGCCTTCGCGCGGAACCATGGGACGGGCTTCGTTGACAACCAGCGCGCGGCCCATCAAGTCCCGCCCATTGCAGGCTTCGATGGCACGGTTGGCGGCTGTGTCGTCGTTGATTTCAACGAACCCGAATCCTCGCGCCTCGCCGGTGAAACGATCACGCATCACGTTCACGCTATCCACGGCGACACCCGCTTGCGAAAAGAAATCCGTTAAGTCGGCTTCAGTAGCCGCATAGGGGAGGTTCCCCACAAATAGTTTCATTGACAAGGCTCCTTGACGTCATTTCTTGAGAAGCATGTGAAGAGGCAGGTTCGCGACTGCGGACTCGAAAAGACCAGCAGGACCGAAGCCGGGAGGAAGGGCTGACTCCCAAAACACCCTTATAGTGTCCCAAAAGTCAAGCGCCAGTGTCAAAACGCAAAATGGCCGTTATTTCCAGGCCTATCGGGGAGTAATCAAGCCCCCGAGTTTGTCTTGTTCGGAGCGCGAAGTTCGTGGAAATCGCGTTGAAAATGCTTCCAGGTATTTCAATCCTGTTCCGGTGTTGTAAAGCACAATACGTTCGTCCGGCTTAAGAAAACCGTTGGAAAGCAGCGCCTTCAACGCGGCTACGCAGGCGCCTCCTTCGGGCGCGGGGAAAATGCCGGTAGCGCTGGCGAGTTCGATGCTCGCCTCGAGAAGTTCTTCATCGCTCACCGCGACAGCAGTCCCTTCGCTGGCCCGAATGGCGGCTAGCGAGAGTGCATCGCCGAGTGGTTTCGGAACGCGCAAGCCGGCGGCGACGGTGTGAGCGTTTTCCCAGAATGTACTCATGGATGCGCCGCCCTGGAAAGCTCGCACCACGGGCTGGCAGCCGGCCGCTTGCACGGCGATCATTTTTGGGCGCTGACTTGAGATCCATCCTAACGCTTCCATTTCATCGAAAGCTTTCCACATTCCGATCAACCCGACGCCGCCGCCGGTGGGATAGAAGATCGCGCCGGGCAATGTCCAGCCAAACTGCTCGGCAACTTCGTAACCCATGGTCTTCTTACCTTCGATGCGATAGGGCTCCTTGAGCGTGCTGATATCGAACCAGCCTTCGGCATCCTTGCGCTCGGTGATCAACCGCGCGCAATCGCTAATCAACCCGTCGATCAATGTGACGTGGGCCCCATAGGCGCGACATTCGGTGTAATTCGATTGCGGAACATCGCGCGGCATGAAGACGTGCGCTTCCATTCCCGCCGCGGCTGCGTAGGCTGCCAGCGCGCTTCCGGCATTGCCCGCGGACGCGATGGCCACTTTGCGAATCCCCAGCTCCACGCACATCGAGATAGCGCACGACAGGCCGCGTGCCTTAAACGATCCGGTAGGGTTGATGCCTTCGTCCTTCACCCAGAGATCGTTCGATCCGATTCTTTCCCCCAACCGTCCGGCCTTCAATACCGGCGTCATTCCTTCGCCCAGCGACACGATGTGTTTGGAATCCCTGACGGGAAGCAGGGGAGCGTAGCGCCACATGGACGCTGGACCATACGCCAGCGAATCACGCTTCCAGGTTGCGCGGGCTTGGTCGAGATCGTAGCGGACCAGAAGCGGACCACCGCATTCGCAAAGTGTGTGGACTAGTGAAGCGTCACGCCGCTTGCCGCAAACACTGCACTCTAAATGGGACGTTGTCATGACGAAAGTTCGATGATAGCAACAGAGAAGTGAAAAAGAGAGACAAATGAAAAGGAAGTCAAAGCTGCTGCGGACCGTCGTCGTCGGTGTTGTGTCGCTGATCGTAGGGCTGTACGTCTTGTGCGGTGTCGGCATCATACTGCTGCGCTGGGTCAATCCTTGGACCACCACAGTTCAGATGGAGCGCCGCGTACAGGCCCTGCGCGCGCATCATGCTTACCAGAAGCGCTATGAGTTCGTTCGGCTCCCGGACATTTCGCTCAACTTGCAACACGCGGTGGTTGCGGCGGAGGATGGCCGTTTCCGGCAGCATCATGGCTTCGATTGGATCGAGATGCAAAAAGTCCTGGAAGACGACATGAAGCGTCAGCGCGTGGGGCGCGGCGGTTCCACCATCACTCAACAATTGGTGAAGAATCTGTTTTTAACAACCGAGCGTTCTTTTGTTCGTAAAGGCGTAGAGTCTTCCCTGGTGCCGCTGGTGGAGGCGTTTCTGACCAAGGACAGAATCCTTGAGCTGTATCTGAATGTCATAGAGTGGGGCCCGGGCATCTACGGAGCCGAAGCTGCTTCCGAGCACTATTACCACCTGCACGCTTCACAGGTATCACGCGAACCGGCCGCACGATTAGCGGCCATC
>JBEKLB010000031.1:0-27695 GCA_050010415.1 Bryobacteraceae bacterium
TTCTGGAGGCCAACTTGACATGCGCCCGACATGCTATACTGGGAACTCATTTGGAATGTATGATCCTGCTAACTTATTGATTTTAAAGTACTAACCTCATAGAAACGTCAGATTCTCTTAGTTTTCAGCGACTTCCAAGACAGGCGGTTTTCAACAGAAAACCCACAGGGAGGATTCACCCATGAAGGATTTTCTATTGGTCGCAGGACTGTTGGCAGCTCCCGCTACGGTAAGCGTTCAGCAGTACCACGCAGCGCCGGAAGTGAAGCAGAACGACCCGAGATTATCCAGGCTGCAGAAGTACTTCGGCGATCGCGACTGCCCGCTGCGGGATTCGGCCAAGGACTTTCTGATTGCGGCGGACCAGAATCAGCTCGACTGGCGCCTGCTTCCCAGCATTTCGATCATCGAGTCCAGCGGAGGCAAAGACTATACCAACAATAATGTTTTTGGCTGGGGTTCGGCGAAGGAAAAGTTCACTTCAGTTCGCGCGGGAATTCACTATGTCGCTGCTCAGCTAGGAAAATCAAGAAGATACAAGGGCAAGAACATCGATGCCAAGCTGCAGACCTATAATCCCCTGCCAGAATACCCCGCGCGTGTAAAGGCTGTCATGCGGGCCATTGGTTCCAGCGCTCCGCGCTTGATGGCTGCCGATTAAGGATGGATGGCTGCCGATTGACACACCTCCACCCTCCGACGGTCGCGATTCAGTTACTTCGGGGCCTAACTGCCCTGCATCACCTAACTGCCCTGCATCATATGGACGCCCCAGTACAGGGCGCCGAAGACGATCACGGCAATTCCAATCCCTAATACCCAGCGCATTACCCGCTCAGTATTGGACATGCTTTTGTGAGCGTCCAATTTCAGTTGCTCGTCGAGGCTTTCAAACATAGACAACCTCCCTGGGAGTCCGGTTCTTATATGAGTCCGGCCGGTATTTACATGAGTCCGGTATCGAGCCACTGCAATTATATGCCTGAACTCAGGGAAATGACAGGGTCATCGTAAGCCTGTTTTCAGCGTTTTTCTGAAGATAGAAGATGTTACAAGCTCATGCGTTCGAGCTTGCGGTAAAGTGTCTTACGCTCGATGCCCAGGATTTTAGCCGCGCGGCTTTTGTTCCCACCCGTGGCGGCCAGCACCCGGCGGATCTGATCGGCCTCGGTATCGGCCAGCGTATCGCTCGCGGTGTCGCGAGGCTCGGTAAGGTCGATTGCTTCACGAACCGCCGGATCGTCGATTCGCCCTTGCGGAGTCACAATCACCAGACGTTCGATCATGTGCTGCAGTTGGCGCACATTGCCGGGCCAGCTATAGTCTTCGAGAACCCGCAGCGCGGATTCGGTGAGCCGCGCCTGCTGGCGGTAGCGCTCGTTGTATTTCCTTAAAAAGTAGTGGGCCAGCAGAGGAACATCCCCGCGGCGCTCCACGAGCGGCGGAAGAATAATGCGAACCACGTTCAGCCGGTACCACAGGTCTTCGCGAAATGTGCCTTTCTCCACCATCTTCTGCAAATCGCGATTGGTGGCCGCCACCACGCGCACGTCCACTTTTTTCCCGCGGGGCGAACCGAGCGGCCGGATCTCTTTTTCCTGCAGGAATCGCAGGAAGTTGAGCTGAAAACCGAGTTCCAGATCGCCGATCTCATCCAGAAAAACAGTTCCGTTATTGGCGGCTTCGAACACGCCTATGCGATCGCGATCCGCGCCGGTATAAGCGCCTTTCACCGCGCCGAACAGCTCGCTCTCCAGCAGCGACTTCGTGATGGATCCGCAATCCACCGGCACAAACGGTTGATTCACGCGCGGGCTGTTGTTGTGGATCATGCGCGCGAACATTTCCTTGCCGGTACCGGTTTCGCCTTCCAGCAGCGCCGTAACGTTGGTGGGCGCGACCAGCGAGATGGTCTTGTAAATGTCGATCATCTTTGGCGAGCTGCCGATCATTTCGCTTTCCGGCAGGTCTTCGATGTCGGAGTCCTTGTCGTTGGGATGCTCCGAGACGGAGGCCTCGGCGCGTTTCACGGTGTCCAACATGCGGTCCAGCTCGAAAGGCTTGGCGATATAGTCGAACGCGCCGCCCTGCGTGGCTTTCATCACGGTCTCGATGGTCCCGCGCGCGGTCATCAGAATTACGGCGCATTGAGGATTCTTTTTACGGGCGGTTTCGAGCACGTCGAGGCCGGTGTGTTCGTCCACATAGATGTCCGAGATGACGATCGGATAGGCATCGTCGCGCAAACGCTCCAGGGCTTCGCGCGTGGAAGACACGGCATCTACCGTATAACCTTCCAATTCCAGAAAAGTCTGGATGGTATTTCGAACGGAATTATCGTCTTCGACTACCAGGAGTCTCTGCACACTGCCGCCTTTATTCTATTAGACTAGACTGACACAGCCGGAGGCCGCGACGCGCGGGAGCGGGCGGCGAATACCACGGCGAAGCAGGAGCCCTGCCCTGGCTGGCTGGTCACTTCCATCTTACCGCCGTGGTGCTGGACAATCTGCTCGACGATAGAAAGGCCGATGCCGGTGCCCGCTTCGCCGGAGGCTTCGGCCCGCTTGGTGCGGTAGAACTTCTGGAAGATCTGACGGATCTCCTTGGCATCCATGCCGATGCCCTGGTCTTCGACCGAGAGACGCAGACGCGTGCCGTCGATCCGGCAGTCCACCGTGACTTGAGTGTCGGGGGGCGAGTATTTGATGGCGTTGGTGAGGAGATTGTAAACCGCATATTCCATCAGCTCGCGATCGCCTTCCATGCCTCCATCCAGCGCTTCGCTAACGATGCGAATGTTCTTGCGTTCGGCGAGCGGACGGGCGCGAGCCACGCAGGTCTCGACAATCTCGCGAACCTCGAACGCCTCTTGCTTCAATTCCATTTGGCCGTCCGAGAGCCGCTCCACATCCAGGAAGGTTTGGATCATGCGCGCCAGGCGCTTGGATTCGTGGTTGATCATGTCGCTCATCTGCTTGCGCTTCTCTTCACTCAGGTTGTAGCGGCCCATCAGTTCGCTGGATCCCTGAATGGCGGTGAGGGGCGTGCGCATCTCATGCGTGACGAAATGAATCGCCTGCTGATACTGGCGCCGCTCGGTCTCGGCTTTTCGCAGCGCGCGCCTTACGACAAAGTGCTGATAGCTGGCGGCGGCGATGGCCGTTAGCCAAGCCGAAGCGAGTGGGGCAAAGAACGGAACGACGATGCTTTGCCGGAACAGGAGGAATGGCGTGGCGGTAACGGCGGCCAGTAACACTCCGGCCATGGCGTAAGCCGGCAAACCCGAGAGAAACCCGAAGATCAGTCCGGCGATTACGCCGACGGCGATCGAGAATCCCAGCACCGAGAGATTCGACGCACCGGCAAAGAATTTGCCGCGCTCCAGAGTCTCGAAGAGCTGCGCGTGCACCTCAACGCCCGGGATGCGGCCCTGGCCGTAGGGCGTGGCTACGCGGTCATAGGTCGCAGATATGGACGTCACGCCGACGAAGACGGCTTGCCCGCGAAAGCGCTCGGCTAGTTCGGGTTTCTTCACCAGGTCCAACAGCGAGACTTGCGGGAGCGGCTCGCGCGAGTAGAGCACCCGTAACGCGCGGTCGCTTTCGGATGTTCGCGGCGCGGGAATCACTTCGCCTCCGATCTGAATGTCGTCCGGCGATTCGAGGATCTCGCCCCCGTGAGCCAGGCGGAACGTCTCCAGGCCCAAAGCCCAATGACGCTCCCGCTCGGTTCGTTCTTCAAGCGGAATCTGCCGCGTGACGCCATCGCGGGAGTTTTCGTCGGAGCGGTCGTGGCCGAGCGCGGTGGCGGCCCGTCGAAATCCCTCCAGTGGGTCTTCCCAGTGCTGGCCATTCTCGAGATGCGCCACCAGCACCAGATTTTTTGTGGCTTGCATGGCATGGAGCAGGCGATCGTCTTCCTGCCGGTCTTCCCGGTCGGCGAGCACCATGTCGATGGCCACCACTTTGGGTTGCACCGGAGCCAGCCGTTCCAGCGCCTCGGCCAGCATGCTGCGATAGGCACGCACGCCGCCCATGGCGCCATAGGTGGCGTCGTCGATAGCCAGGATCAGGGAATGCGCCGGCAGGGCTACGGGCGGGCTGAGGCGGAACATCCAGTCATAGGCGTCATCGTCGATTTGGGCCGCGAGCGCCGTCCATCCCAGTGCGATCGCAACCGCCAGCGTCACGGCCAGAATCGCGACGTAACCGAGTGTGCGTCTATTGAGAGACGACGGCTTTTTCAATGTCGTCCGGCTCCTTGGGCAGCGCCGCGCTCAAAACCCTCGCACCGTCGGGCGTCACTAAGACCACGTCTTCGATGCGAATGCCGAGCTGTTCTTCGGGAATGTAGACGCCCGGCTCAATGGTGATCACCATGCCGGCTTCGAGCGGCGAGTCGGAGCGCGCGTCATGGACCTCCAGACCCACCTGGTGCCCGATGTCGTGAGTAAAATATTTGCCGAGCGGCTCGTGGTGCGAGTCCTTGCCGTGCCCATCGATATAATCGCGCGCGATTTTCGTCAGCGAATCGCCAGAGCCCGAAAGGAAGGCCCCGGGCTTCACGGCTGCGATGGCTGCTTTCTGCGCGCCCAGCACAATCTGATAAAGCTCGCGCTGGCGTGCGGTGAACTTGCCACCCACCGGAAGCGTGCGGGTGATGTCGCTGGCATAGGAATCACATTCGGCGGCCGCATCGATGACCACCAACTCGCCGCGATCCATGCGCCGCTGATTCGACATGTAATGCAGGATGGCGCCGTTCGGACCCGATCCAACGATCGGCGAATAGGAAGGCCCTTCGCAACCGTCGTTGAGGAAGGTTTCGAGGAAGGCCGCGGCGACGTTGTATTCGTACTGGCCGGCTGCCAACCGCTTCCAAGCCACGCGGTGCGCTTCAATGCTGACGTCCGTGGCGTGTTGAATGGCCGCGATCTCAGCCTGCGATTTCTTGACGCGTAGCTTGGCGATCACCGGCGTGGCGTCAGCGACGTCGCGGAACGGATAGCGCGCACGCAACTGGCCGGCGTAGGATTCGGTCCAGGGCGCGTAGATGCGCGTATGGGAGCTCAACGCCAGATCCAGCTCCGTTTCCAGCTTTTCGATGGGCAGGACGTTTTCGAAGCCCGTGAGCGCGCGCGCGTCGCTATCCGTGGCGGAGCTGCGCTTGCCCGAAAATCGCTCGGCGTGTTCGTTGTGAGACGGCAGGAAGAGCGTCTCGCTCGAAGGAGTGAGCAGCAGTACCGCGCCCGGCTCTGTCCAACCGGTCAGGTAATAGAAGTTCGCCTCCTGCGCGAAACGGAAGATTCGATCGATGCCCTCCGTCTGCCCCTTGAGCAGAAGCACTCCGTCGGCTCCCGCTTCGCTCAGCGATTTACGCAAGGCGGCGCGGCGCGCTCGAAACTCGTCCGAGGGAACCTTAGCCTGAAGGACCGCCGACGTGGCGACGCACAGCACGAGCGTGCCACATAAGCCAACCGCCAACCTGCCAAATGCCCTTGCCAAATGCCAATTTTCGCATGCCGTACAAGCGATTGCGCGACAAGCTCATAAAATGGAATTTCCCGATGCAGGCAACGTCCAATTTGAAAACGTCCGATTTGAAAAGGTACATACTCACTGGCGCGCCCGGCTCGGGCAAGACGGTCATCCTTCGTCAGCTCGAAGTGGACGGTTTCAGTGTGGTGGAAGAGGCTGCGACAGACATGATCGCCCTGATGCACGCCCAGGGCCTGGATGAACCGTGGACCACGCAGTCGTTCATTGACGAGATTACCCATCTGCAACGAATACGCCTGTTGCAGAGTTCATGCGCGCCGGGTGAGGTTCAGTTTCACGATCGATCCATTTTCTGCACGGCGGCCTTGTCGGACTATCTCGGCCGTCCAAGATCCCTGGTTCTCTCACGGGAATTGGAGCGCGTGGTAGCGCAGCAGTTTTATCAACCAGAAGCGTTTTTTATCCGCGGCCTTGGATTTATTGAGCCCACCGCGGCGCGGCGCATCAGTTTCGAAGATGCCATCCGTTTCGAACGCGTGCACGAGCAGGTTTATCGGGACTTTGGCTTTCAGCTGGTCTTGGTTGAACCGGGCGCTCCGATGGATCGGGCGAACCAGATCAAAGCCGTCCTGGGTGAAAAAGTGAATCTACCCAGCGGCGAGTAAGGACTGCGTGAAACGCTCCCAAAAGCCGATGTTAGGAGTATGGACCATGCGAAACACTGCATTGTCGAGCCTGGCAGCAAGCTTCGTCTCAAGCACCGGGATCCCGGCGATACATTCGGACTAGGGCGCGACGACAAGGCGCATGAGAAAACGCTCGCCCGCCTGCGCGAGCTGCAGCATCTGCTGTACGCCGACAAACGATATTCCTTGCTGATCGTCCTGCAGGGCCTGGACGCGGCGGGAAAGGACGGGACCATTCGGCACGTTATGTCCGGAGTGAATCCGCAGGGCTGCGATGTGTCCTCGTTCAAAGCGCCTTCCACCGAAGAGCTGGCGCGCGATTACTTATGGCGCATCCACAAAGCCGTTCCGCCTCGCGGCAACATTGGCATTTTCAACCGCTCGCATTATGAGGACGTTCTGATCGTGAGGGTCCACAACCTGGTCCCCAAAAGCGTCTGGCGCACGCGCTATCGCCAGATCAACGACTTTGAACGGATGCTGACGGAGAACGGCGTGACCATTCTGAAGTTTTTTCTGCATATCAGCCGGGAAGAGCAAAAGAAACGCTTCGAGTCGCGCATTCACGATTCCTCGCGCAATTGGAAACTCTCGTTGCCCGATTTCGAAGAGCGCCAGCATTGGGACAACTACACGGAAGCATATGAGGAAGCCTTGCACCGGTGCAGCACCAAGGAAGCGCCCTGGTATGTAATTCCCGCCAACAGAAAGTGGGTCCGAAACTACCTGGTGGCCGAACTGGTGGTGCGCGCGTTGGATAATATGCGGTTAAAGTATCCTGCGCCAACCGTCGATATTTCTCAGGTAGTACTGGAGTGACTCGCCGGCGTGGTTGAAGACGCGACAATATTCCGCAACAAAGAACAGGTGTTGTATGACCTGTCGAAGGCGCTGCAGTTTTCGCCTGATTCGCTAGTGGCGAATCGCAAGGGGCGGCTTTCCAAAGACCAGGTGAAGCTGCTCGCTCCGAAGTGCATTCAACCCGCGCTGCTCACCCTCATTTTCGCTGTGGCGCCGTTCGTGATTTGGACCTGGATTACCGCCGGCCGCCAGCAGCTTCCCTTTGGAAACGCCTTTCCCGCATTGCTCACCGAGTTGACTCACGTGAAGGATCTTTTCGAGGCCCATGGAAAAGTCGGCGGGGTGCTGATGCTTGGTTCCATCCTGATTTCGCTGGCAATGGCCGTGTTCATGGCCTCCCGAGTGCCGCTCGGGCTGTACCTCGATCTGCTAGACCGTAAGGTGGAAGCCAGGGAGGGCCGGGTGGTGGCTCGCGAGGAGCAGATCAACCGGCCGAACGGACGCGACCCTATCGAGAAATATTATTTCTCCTTGCGATACTTGAACATGCCGGTAAATCTGGCGGCCTACCGGGCGCTCGAAGCGGGATCTATTTACATCGTGTACCTGACGATGAGGAGCGAAATTTTGGTCGCGATCGAGCCCAAAATGGAAGATACCGCGCCGGCCGTTACCACCGCCGGCAAGCCTTCACAGAAATGATCGGGCTCCTTCTCCTTCCAGACGAGCGTGTTAGGAAAAATCATCGGTTTGCTGGGCACTCCGCGCTGTGATACGATAGGTTAGCTTGCATGGATCGCATCCGCGAAGTAGTTCCGCCAAATCCCCAAAAACGGAGTTAACGACAGACCTCGAATGAGCTTTACAGTATTCCTCGGAAACTTGCCTGTCTGGGTTACTAAGGACGATATCAAGTCCTGGCTTAACGCAGAAAACCTCGTCTATGACGATGTCAAGGTGATCCGCAACCCAGAGACTCAAGAGTCCAAGGGATTCGCCTTCATCGACACCCCCAACTCAGAAGAAATGAATTCGATCATCCGGCGCTTTGACCGCGCGCCGCTCGAAGATCGATTGCTGCGGGCCAATCAAGCCCAGCCGCCAAGATCGAAGGGGCCTGGACCCACGGCTGGTCCGGCCGGTCCCGTAAATCGCACTACCGCGGGTCCCCCGCGCCGCGAACGAGGCGGGAAAAAGCACAAACGTCCGCCGCAGCAGAGTGGTCCGCAAGGTCCGCCCAGTGCGTTCGCGGAAGAACTAGCCAAAGCCCTTTAAGGCTCTCGCGAGCGGAATCTCGCGCGGGCCTTCGCTCTTTTCTTTCCGGCCCTGCCTGTAACGCCCAAAGTAAAGCCACAACATCATCTCTATTTTCAGTGCTATACTCAATGGCACCTGTGTAACGCAGGGGTGCCGCTTTGATCTGTAATCGGCGCGCGCTGGAGGGGTTTGTGAGTTATCTGCTCATCATCCGTTTCCTATTCGTGGTGTTGCTTTCCGCGGCCGCGTGGTACCTGCGTCCTTTCGATTTCGCCGCTCCTTATAACGTGGCGGCAGGCTTCCTGATTGGGACAGCCATCGTTCTGTTCGAAATCCAGGTTCGCAAAACAACGCTAAAACGCCTGTTTGGCGCGGCTTTCGGATCGCTGTTGGGAATCCTGGGCGCGTACATCATCGCGCTGATTCTGGGACACGCGTTCCCCTCCGGCTCATCCACCATCTCTTTCCTCGAGATCGTGCTGCTGTGCTGGATGGGCTACGTTGGCCTGATGGTCGGCGCCAATAAGGGCGACATGCTCAATCTGGGTGCCCTGGGCGGATTGTTCGGCGGCGAGCAGGTCTCGAGCCAGTCTTTCAAGATCCTGGACACCAGCGTCATCATTGACGGACGCATTGCCGACATCGTCGAAACCGGATTCCTGGATGGCACGCTGGTGATTCCGCAATTTGTTCTGCGCGAGCTGCAGTTGGTGGCCGACTCGGCCGATTCCCTCAAGCGCAATCGCGGCCGGCGCGGTCTCGACGTTCTGCAACGGGTTCAGAAGATGACCCAGTTGAACGTGCAGATCCTGGAAGACGATTTCCCCAACGTGCCTGAAGTGGACATGAAGCTGATCGAACTGGCCAAGGTCTATAACTGCAAAATCGTCACCAACGATTTCAACCTCAATAAAGTGGCGCAACTTCACGGCGTGCAGGTTCTGAACATCAATGAACTGGCCAACGCGCTGAAGCCCGTCGTACTCCCTGGCGAGACGATGCGCGTCTTTATTCTGAAAGAAGGTAAGGAGTATAACCAGGGCGTCGCGTATCTGGACGACGGCACCATGGTGGTGGTGGACAACGCCAAGAAGATGATCTCGCGAACCATCGATATTTCCGTGACCAGCGTATTGCAGACCACCGCCGGTAAAATGATCTTTGGCCGCTTTGACGACCGGGTGCATGCCGTTCACGACCGGAGTCAGAGCCATAGCGAGCGATCGCAAGGCGGTTCGCGCGAGCATCCCTCGCCGGGTACCGTTGCGCCTCAAGCTGCCGAGGCCCGTGGTTCTGGTGTGGCGGCGTCCAGCTAGGATTTTCGCATGAGCGCCTGCGGCTCGGGATTCTCTATGAAAGTCACCGTAATTCTCCCAGCCGCCGGGCTGGGAACACGCATGGGGCGATCTGTCCCCGAAAAGGCAGGCACCAGCCGCAAACAGTTCATGCTGCTGGATGGGTCGCCGATCCTGCTGCACACCATCCGCAAGTTCGCTGCGACGCCCGCGGTGTCGGAAATAGTGGTCGCGCTCAGAGGCGACGACATGGAGTGGGTGCGTGAATTGTTGAGCGTCGAAAAGTTCGACAAAACGGTGCGCCTGGTGGAAGGCGGCGACAGCCGTCAGGAATCCGTGGAGCATGCCTTGGCGACGCTGGACCCGGCTACCGAACTGGTGGCGGTACACGACGCGGTGCGGCCATTCATCGAGCCGAGCGTACTGGAGAAAGTATTCGCCGAAGCTGAAGAATCGGGCGCCGCGATTGTCGGCATCGTGCCGGTCGATACCGTGAAGCAGGTGCATCGCAACAAGATCCGCCAGACCATTCCGCGGGACCGTTTGATTCTGGCACAGACGCCGCAAGTGTTTCGCTTCGATCTGCTAAAGAGCGCGTTCGCCAAGGCGCGCGAAGATAATTTCGCCGGCACCGATGAATCCAGCTTGGTGGAGCGCCTGGATCAAGTGGAAGTCAGCGTGGTCCCGGGCAGCGATCGCAATTTGAAAATCACCAAGCCCTCTGACATGGATCTGGCCCGGCTTTTCCTGGCGGAAGAAATGACGGCCAAGGTCGGAAGCTGAGTGACGGGGTCTTGAGCGAATTTCGAATCGGCCAGGGTTGGGACGTGCATCGCATCGTGGCCGGCCGGCCGATGATCCTGGGCGGAGTGATCATTCCCTCTGAATTCGGCTTGGAAGGCCACTCCGACGCCGACATTCTCTCGCACGCCATCACCGACGCATTGCTCGGCGCTCTCGCGCTGGGTGATATCGGTATGCACTTCCCGGATACGGACCCTCGCTGGAAGGATGGCGACAGCTTGATGTTTTTGCGGCATGCGCGAACACTGGTGGCGGGCCAGGGTTATCAAATCGCGAACGTGGATTCGACGGTGATTCTGGAACGGCCCAAGCTAAAAGATTTTCGAGCAGCCATCCGCGAGAAGCTGGCGGAGACGCTCGGGCTGCATCTGGACCGCGTCTCGGTGAAATTCAAAACCGCGGAGCGTTTGGGACCGGTGGGTGAAGGGCTCTCGGCGGAAGCGCAGGCCGTGGTTCTGCTCTCACGGTAGACTGATATTTGATCCCCGCTGCTACCAAAGCGCAAGGCCCGAAGAATCCCCCGATCGTCGGGCATTTAGCCGCCTTTCGCTCCAATCCGCTGAACTTCCTGATCAAGATCGCGCGCGAGCACGGCGATCTGATCTATTTCAAAGTCGCGCGCCAGCACATGTTTTGCGTGAACCATCCCGATTACGTGCGCGAAATTCTGGTGACTCAGCAGAACAACTTCGTCAAGAGCCGGGGCCTGCAGCGGGCCAAAGTGCTTTTAGGCGAGGGATTACTTACCAGCGAAGGGCAGTATCACCTGCGGCAGCGTCGCTTGGTGCAGCCCGCGTTTCATCGCGAGAGGCTGGCGGGTTATGCGGACGCCATGAGCGAATGCGCGGTGCGCGCACGCGAGCGCTGGCAGGCGGGAAGCACGATGGACGTGGCCCAAGAGATGGCGCAATTGACGCTGGCGGTGGTAGCCAAAACGTTATTCAGTGCCGACGTGGAATCGGAGGCGTCTGAGATTGGTAAGGCCATGACGTCGACCATCGAGATGTTCCGGTTGCTCGTGATGCCCTTCTCCGAGTATCTGGTGAAGCTGCCATTGCCCTCCGTACGCCGTTTCGATAAAGCCAAAGCGCTGCTGAACTCCACCATCTACGGGCTGATTCGCGAACGCCGCGCAAACGGGCAGGACACCGGGGATCTGCTCTCCATGCTCTTGTTCGCGCAAGACGAGGAAGCCAACGGAGCCAAATCCGGTGGCCGCATGAGCGACAAGCAGGTGCGCGATGAAGCGCTCACGCTGTTCCTGGCCGGCCATGAGACCACGGCGAACGCGCTCACCTGGACCTGGTATCTGTTATCGCAACATCCGGAGATCGAGAGCCGCTTGCATCGAGAGATCGATGCTGTGCTGGGCGGCCGCGCGCCCGAACTGGCCGATGTGCCCCAATTGCGCTACTCGGAAATGGTGCTGGCGGAGGCGCTGCGATTATATCCGCCCGCTTGGGCTGTCGGGCGCATGGTGAAGAATTCATTTGAATTGGGCGGCGTGGAGATTCCCGCGAAATCGATTTGCCTGCTGAGCCCGTACCTGATGCATCACGACGGCCGGTGGTTTCCCGAGCCTGAGAAGTTCGATCCCGAGCGCTGGACGCCGGAAGCTCGCGAGGCACGGCCCAAATTCTCTTATTATCCGTTTGGCGGCGGCACGCGCGTTTGCATTGGCGAACGTTTCGCGTGGATGGAAGGCGTGATCCTGATGGCCGCCATTGCGCAAAAGTGGCGCTTTCGGCTGGAGCCGGGCCAGCGCGTGGAGCCACTGCCGCTGATTACGCTACGCGTCAAGAACGGCCTGCGAATGACCGCCGAGCCGCGTCAGCGAAGCTAGAGAACCAGTTTGCGAAGCGCCGCCCGGGCCGGCGCGCCGTCCCCGCCCATAATCTTCAGCGGCAGGCAGACCACCTCTCCTGTTCCACCACCAATTCGGTCGTGTAGCCATGATTCCGCTTGATACCGCGTTCGGCGAAATTGGCTATTGTACGGGAATCCTTCTTAAGTGCTTCGGGTCTCCGCCAGCGGGGTCAGGCCTCTCGATCTCGACGATGTGTAGATTGAGGGCGTAGCCCCGATCAGTGATGTCAGCATCGTAAAACAATCTCAAGGCAATATTGCGCTGGGGTACTACCTTCCTGACGGCATCACTTGTCCAGGTCAGGGACGACAGAAGTTGGCTGACTATCATCTCTACACCCTCCCATCCAGAGCGGAGACTTTCGGGAAAGGTTATTAAAGTGTCAAGCGGGGAACTCGCGGAAACGAGGTCGCAGTTCAGGTTCTTAACTTGGCTGGGGGCAATGGTGATCCCTGAGGCGTCGGTCAGGAGCCGGTAGACACCAGGATTATGCTGTGTGTTATTGAAATCGACGGCGGGTTGCGCCAGCGCGGAAGAGATCGCGGGACTCTGCGCCCCATCAGCCGGAGAAGAAGGCAAAAGTGTAAGCTCCACCGACGACCATCTGACTCCCATCCTAGGGCCCTTAGGATCAGGAATTAAGCCCGTCACATCCTGGAGGTCATTCGCGCAGCTAACGGCAGCATCTTCGTAGTTAACCGTCGCACCGAATCTATGTTCGAGCATATCAGCCACATCGGCCAACGGTCTGGGCCCATTAACGGAAACGTTCTCAGCCGAGCCCTGAGCCCACACAATAAATGGCAGGGCTTGACAAAGCATCGCAGACACGACTGCTGGCCTAGTCAGCTTGTACAGGATATCCATGGAAGCTCCCCTCGTTGTTTGATGCCTCGACTAGCTTACGGCCAAATCTCCGTAGACGTTACACCACCAGCTCTGGAAGAACCCACGGTCGTCAGACCGATAATATCTTGCTGGTCGTTAACGTGATAGCGCTGACTAGGGCCGCTATTGCAGTAGACATACATGTCTTGATAAACCTGCGCCGCGCATGGCGCCCTGTGCACTCCCCGGTAATAAGTGACGGCACCCGTTGTAAAGCCAACGCCGTCGTAGGCGTACTCGTTGGGAAATCCGACTTCGCCCACAGGCCACGAGTTTCCATTGCCGTTGAGCGTCGCCTGCTGAACCTTGGAGCCAGACCACAAGCACAAGTCGACTGAAGGGGGGTTCTCTCCTTCTTCGATCACCACTCGTCCTTGATAGTTCCGCTCACTTGGCAGTTGGCCAATCCAGAGAGGCACGGTCGCAAGATCGCCTGTGCCCCACATGAAACTGTCGAGAGTAGCGTCGGTCGAGGGAATTTCGCATGACTTGCTCCAAGTAAAACTTCCGTTGTGACCAAGTGTGTTCGTCCAGGTTCCACTGCCGGTGTTGCAACCTTGATTTACAAGTGTGCCCTCATAGGTGAACGACTGGGCCAGTACACAATTCGGCGGCGGTGTCGGTGGTTGGGGGTTAGAAGACGTGACGGTAAAGTTGCCTGTACTGCTGTTGTACGTCCCGCTCGCTGTCCAAGTATAGGTGACGCCGCAAAGCGGGCCGGATTGCGATCCGGTCAGGTTCGGCCCTGTGCCAATCTGCCAAGTATAACCGTAGCTGTCGTGCCAAGGTCCATTGCAGTTTGCGCACGGAGGAACAGTCTGCGCCACTGAACAAACCTCCGTCAACCACAAAACGCAGAAAAAGGGGGGGGACAAAGCAAAAGCTCGCGACATTACATTTCCTCCTGAACGCTCGATCACTCTCTCGATGAGGCCACCTTTGTGGGCCAATCCACAGTTTGCTGTCCACAAGTTCTCTTTACCGCCGAACCCTACTGAACCCAGAGCGACTATACGCCGTCAAACGTGAATGGTCAACGGAAATCTTTCGAAACACATCCGCTTAGTGATGGTATTAGGGTGAAGATTTGACACGAAAACCAATCATTAGGCGCTTGACTTGTTGGATTTACCGAGTAAATCAGAGCTAGACCACTGAGCTGCGTGAGCTGCCAGAACCACAGTAAGTGAGGCCTGGATGTGCTGTGCCGCATTGAAGCGAGACAATCATCACGCTGCGCGTCAAGAACGGCCTGCGAATGACCGCCGAGCCGCGTCAGCCAAGCTAGAGAACCAGTTTGCGAAGCGCCGCCCGGGCCGGCGCGCCGTCCCCGCCCACAATCTTCAACGGCAGACAGACCAATTCATAATCACCCGATTCGACGTGCCCCAGCATCAGACCTTCGATGATCCAGATGCCCGCTTCGAGCAGGATGCGGTGCGTTTCGGGGCCGCCTTTCTCGAATCCGCCCACAGAGAGATAATCCACGCCCACGGTCTGGACACCGCATTCCGCCAGGTACCGGGCGGCTTCGGGCGAAATGCAAACGTATTTCTCCTGGAAGCGATCGGTTTTCCAGCAGTACTCGGAATTCCGGGTCTTGAACAGGATCCGCTCGCCTTGGCCGAGAGGATGCGCTGCGAGCTCGGAAGTCCGGATCATTTCAGGATCGCGAATTTCAATGACACGCGCCCTTCCGACGCCCGCGGCGATGGGCATGGTTTCGATACCCGCCGCGTCCCGCAGATAGTGCCGCGGAGCGTCCATGTGGGTTCCGATATGCGCCGAACTTCGAATCTCCGAAAGATTGCATGGGTCGCCATTCGCGATCTGCAGCGTGTCGATCCTTTCGAACGGAGCATCACCGGGCCAAGCGACCATGCCGTTGCGAAGCGGCGCCGAAATATCGATCCAACCGCTATCGGTACTCACGACGCAACGGTGACCACATTCTTGACGCCGCCAGCCTGGTCCTCAAGGGCATCGAGCGCGCGCTCCAGCGGGAAACGCGCGGTAATGATCGAGCGCAGCGCGCCGGGCCAGCGTTGCGCGAACACGGCGAGGTGCTGGATGGCGGATTGAAACGCTTGCGGAGGCGCATTCACGCTGCCCAGAACCAGTTGGTTGTTCAGCACCATGTTGCGCATGATTTCATCGGTATCCACGGGAATGGGCGCCTTATGGCCGGGCACACCCGTCAATACGAAAACAGCATTGGGCCCCAGATATTTCAGCACATCGAACGCGACGCTGGACGCGCCGGTGGCTTCATATACCACGTCGATAGGCCCAACCGTTCTCGCCATTTCCTCGCTGGAATGCGTTTCGGCCGCGATGTAGGGG
The DNA here is from genome assembly GCA_050010415.1 of Bryobacteraceae bacterium. Lineage (GTDB taxonomy): Bacteria > Acidobacteriota > Terriglobia > Bryobacterales > Bryobacteraceae > Palsa-89. The sequence continues at coordinate 15,443 of JBEKLB010000031.1, forward strand.
ATGCCGATGGCATCCAGGATTTGATTCTTCTCCTCATGATTCGCGGACCGCGAATAGACGCTCACCTCGAAGCCTTCCACCTGGAGCGCCATCGCTCCCAGAATGCCCACCGGCCCCGCGCCGAGCACCACCGCGCGATGTAGCCGGTCCCATGGGAGGCGGCGCTGCACCGTCCAAAGTTGCTCCAACGATTTTTCGGCGATGGTCAACGGCTCCACTAGCACCGCGACCTCGCGCAAATCGCGCGGTACGGGATTCAAATAGCATTCTTCTTCCACCACTTGTTCGGTCATGTAACCATGGTTTTGTTTGATGCCGCGCTCGGTGTAATCTCCCGTGTAGCAGAAATCCTGGCGGCCGCGGCGGCAGGCTACGCAGTCGGCGTGTTGGCAGGGGCGCCGGACCGTCATGATCACCAGATCGCCGGCCTTCACCTTGGTAACTTCGGAGCCGATCTCAACCACCTCACTCAGCGATTCATGGCCGATGATCAGGTAATCGGAACCCGCTGGCGGGGTGCCGAACTGGAACGAAATGATCTCGCGATCGGTTCCGCAAACGCCGACGTCGAGAACGCGCATTTTGGCTTGAGTGGCCGAGGTGAGCACAGGTTCGGGATGATCGATGACGCGAACCTGGCGTGCAGTGGGGAAGACGGCGACGGCGCGCATAGCTACAGGATAAAGGGAATACGAGGGAGACGAGGAATACGAGGAATACGAGGAATCAGAATTCAGAATTCAGAATCGTGGTGTGGATTTGCCCGTTGCCCCAGGTGCAGTGGCGGCCGACGCCGGTCCAATGAGCAGCTTCGAGGTAGGGCGTGAATTCGGCCAGATCGCCTTCGAATTCCGCGAATCCAACCACGCCGCCGATCCCATGCCGCTGTCCGGTTCGGCCGCTGCGGCGTTCCACTTCCACTTGCCGCAATTCGCTTCGCACGGTTTTGATGGATCGCGCGCGTTCGGCCAGCCCGCGAAAATCGATTGCAAGCGGACCCGCTCCATACAGGCTGCGCAAGGTGCTGACGCGATCCCGCGCACGAGCCAGCAAAACGCAGAACTGGCCTGTAGCCACTTGGCCATTGGCCTTGAGCTCGGTGGGCGTTTCAAACTCGACGCGAATATGCGAGACCGGGGCACGTGGAGCATCCAGATCCACTGTCACTGGGCGGCGCTCCACGGATACGACATCAGCCCAATGCGCGAACGCCTTGGTGAAGAGATCCAACCCCCTGTCGAACAAGTGAAGGTCGAACGAGAATTGCTCGCCCGGCTGAACGACGCGATCATTCAGCGCCGCACAACGAAGCGCGAAGGGCCGCGGCCAATTCGATAAGCCGCTCGGTCCCGCGCTCGAGGCCGCCGGCTCGAAAATACGCTGGTAGTCTTCTTCGCACGCCACTTCACGCAGTGCCCTTCCCAACGCGCCACGCAATACATTGCCCGCCATCCCAGGCGGAAATTGAATAACACGCCGCGCCGCAAGCTGAAAACGGCACGCTTCCAAATCGAAAGTCACTTGAGCAGTTCGCGGATCTTGGTGGCCAGCTCTTCGGTGGAGAATGGTTTCTGCAGGAAGTGCGAGTCGCTCTCGGCCTGGGCATCGCCGTAGCCGGAAACATACAGTACTTTCATATCCGGCCGGTGTGCGATGAGGCATTCAGCCATCTTTCGCCCGCTGATTCCCGGCATCATGATGTCGGTGATCAACAGGTCAATGGCGCCGCGATGCCGATCCGCAGCCGCGATAGCGTCCTTGGAAGAAGCCGATGCAAGAACCTGGTAGCCGTGCCGCTTCAGCATGGTTTCCACCACGCGCCGCACCGGATCTTCGTCCTCCACCAGCAAAATAGTCTCGGTACCGCGAGGCGCTCGCTTCTCGGCGGGTAAGTCCGTCTCGTCCGGCACTTGCTCGGTGACCGGCAACTCAACATGAAAGGTGGTTCCCTTGCCGGGCGTCGAGTCCACGCGCAAGTCGCCGCCATTTTCCTTGATGATTCCGTAACTGGTGGCCAGGCCGAGCCCGGTGCCATGCTCCTTGGTCGTGAAGAATGGCTCGAAGACGCGAGAAAGCACTTGCGAATCCATGCCGATGCCGTTGTCGCTGATTGAAATGGTCACGCAGTCCCGGTTTAGCTCGCGAGCATTCTTGGTTTCAATCAGCAGCCGGCCGCCGGAGGCCATGGCATCGCGGGCGTTCACCACCATATTCAAGATCACCTGTTCGATTTGTCCCGGGTCCGCGCGCACGGTCTTCAGCTCAGGGGCCAGCCGGACCGTCAATTCGATCTCTTCACCCAGCACGCGCCGCAGCATCCGTTCCATTTCCTTCACCAGCGCGTTGAGATTGACCAGCGATGCCCGGACACCCTGGCGGCGGCTGAAGGCGAGCAACTGGCGCGTAAGATCGGTGGCGCGCTCGGATGCCTTCACCACCTGCTCCAGATCCTGGCGCGCGGGATCGCTCGAATGCATGGCGTCCAACAGCATGTGCGAATACCCGGTGATCACCATGAGCAGATTGTTGAAGTCGTGCGCTACGCCCCCAGCCAGACGGCCCACCGCTTCCAGCCGCTGCGAATGATGCAGTTGTTCTTCCAGACGTTTTCGCTCGGTGATGTCGCGCGCGTTGACCACCATTCCATTGACCCCCGCGACGTGCGAGAGATCGCGGGAAAACGATTCGAGCATGCGCCACGTTCCGTCAGAGTGACGGATGCGGCACTCCACCGGCCGTCCATTGTTGCCTTTCACCAAAGCCGTTTGCACGCGAGCCTGGTCCTGGGTGTGCACAAACGACAGAACATTCCGGCCCACCAATTCGTCCAACGGATAACCGAGCATCCGTTCGTGGGAGGGACTGACGTAGCGGATTGTGCCGTCCAGATTGAGGATGCTGATCAGGTCCATCGAATTCTCAATCAGGGACCGATAGTGCTCTTCGCGCCGCTCCAGCGCTTCAATGGCCCGGCCGCGCTCAGAGGCGTATCGTATGGAGCGAACGAGAAGGTCGCCGTCCACGCGCCCCTTCACCAGATAATCCTGCGCGCCGGCACGAACGGCCCGCACCGCGAGAGCTTCATCGTCGTGACCGGTCAAAACGACGATCGGAATTTTCGGTGCTTCGGCGTGGGCGCGGATCAAGGTGTCCAGACCGTCGGCGTCGGGAAGCGACAGATCCAGCAGCATGACGTCGAAGGGTTCGCGGCTCAGACGGTCCAGCGCGGCGGATAATCGGTCCACCTGCACCAGCTTCCATTGGCCGGCGCCGGTATCGCGAACCAGCTCGGTGAACAGGCGGGCATCTCCGGGGTTATCTTCGACCAGCAGGACACGGATGCCGTCCAGGTTCATAGCCAGGCGCCCATTGCGTTGCGACAGGATGGCGGAAGGGTACGCTCGGACCCCTCCGATCCACACCAGATTTTACAACATGCACGCCGGGGATTGTCGGCTCGCTGTAACTTTGTCCTGCATTCCATCGTCTGGACGGCTGAGCCTCTCGCTTGGCTGAGCAGGAGTTGAAATGATACCCGACGTTGTGGAATTCGACGAAGAAGGCGGCAGACATGTAAACGAAGAGGGTCACGCCTGCCAGGGACGGATTCTGGATATAACCGTTCGCAGTGTCATCGAAAAAGACGGGCCATTCGGCAGTATGGCTCGATGCCGGGTGTGTCAGCGGGAACTATCTATTGAGACTGACGGCCTGTTTGATCCTTACCCTCCTCCGGTAGCGAGGCCGGATAGCATTTGCGCCTGCGGCGCAAACTGCTGTACCATAGAACTTTGCGGCTCCAGGTGGTCTTCCACTGGATTTGTCTGCCTGACTGACCCACAATCTTAAGACATACGAAGGATAGTTATGTACGCAGTGATTGAAACCGGCGGGAAACAATATCGCGTGGCTCCGGGCGATGAGGTTCGGGTGGAAACGCTACCGGGCGAAGTTGGCTCGGAAGTGGAGTTCGGCCGCGTGTTGGCGGTGGTGAACGATTCGAACGAAGTGACAGCCGGCGCGGCGCTGGCCGATGCCCGGGTGAAGGGCACCATCTCCGAGCACGGACGTGGCGACAAGGTGATCGTGTTCAAGTTCAAGCGCAAGAAGCAGTACAAGCGCACCATCGGCCACCGGCAAAATTACACGCAAGTGAAGGTGAGCGAGATTCTGGCGTAGGCGCATATGGCACATAAAAAAGGTTTAGGCAGTTCCAAGAACGGGCGCGATTCCAATGCCCAGCGGCTGGGCGTGAAGGCTTTCGGCGGCGAAACCGTGACCGGCGGATCCATTCTGGTGCGGCAGCGCGGCACTCAATTCAAGCCCGGCGAGAACGTCGGACGCGGCAAGGACGATACGCTGTTTGCGAAGATTCCCGGCATCGTCGTGTTTCGCGATCGCGGCCGCTTCGGCAAGTTCATCAGCATCCAAGCGAGCGAATAGCTCTCCTGCAAATAGACAGCCTGGGCTGAAAACATCCCAGCCCAACCCCATGTTTATCGATGAAGTACGAATCCGCGTGAAGGCGGGCGACGGCGGCAATGGTTGCCTCGCGTTCCGGCGTGAGAAGTTTGTCCCGCGCGGAGGGCCCAACGGGGGCGATGGCGGACGGGGCGGCGACGTGGTTTTTGTCGCCAGCCAGCACCACAACACGCTGCTGCATTTCCGCTTTAATCCCGAGCACACCGCCGAGCGCGGGCGGCACGGCGAGGGCAGCAATCGCACGGGCCGCGAAGGAGCGTCCATCGACGTTCCGGTGCCGGTGGGGACCATCGTCTACGACGAAGCCACGGGCGAGGCGCTGCACGATTTCACCGAGCCCGGCGAGCGGTTCGTCATTGCGAAAGGCGGCCGCGGCGGACGCGGCAACCAGCACTTCGCCACTCCCACGCATCAAGCGCCCACCGAGCATGAGCCAGGCCATCCCGGCGAAGAGAAGCGCTTGCAGCTGAAATTGAAACTCCTGGCCGACGTGGGGCTGGTGGGCTTCCCGAACGCGGGCAAATCGACGCTGATCTCGCGCATTTCGGCCGCCCGGCCTAAGATCGCGGATTACCCATTTACTACGCTGGAGCCGAACCTGGGCGTGGTCAGCGCGGGCGACGAAACCTTCGTCGTCGCCGACATCCCCGGCTTGATTGAAGGTGCGCACCTGGGGCATGGCCTGGGCGTCCAGTTTCTGCGGCACGTGGAGCGCACGCGGCTGCTGGTTCACCTGGTGGATGTGTCTGAAACCAGCGGACGCGATCCAGTGGACGATTTCCGGATCGTCCTGGAGGAACTGGAGGGTTTCAGCCCCGATCTGGTTAGGAAACCGATGTTCGTGGTGGCGTCTAAGGTGGACGTGGCGCAGGACAGGACGCGGATTGAGGCCCTAAGGGCCTTGGCTGCGGAGAAGCAACTGCCCTTTTATGAGATATCTAGCGTGACTGGGCAGGGGATTGAGGACCTTAAGTATCATTTGGCTCAATTTCTTTCAAAAACTGTCGAAGAGGAACTTAAGCAAGATTAGGTTTGAAAGAAGCTCTTCATGACCATTGGAATGATCTCCTCGATACAAGGGATGCAAACGGCGGAGAACCAATTTAACCAGGCCGCCAACAACATCGCTCAGTCGGCTTCAGCTCCGACGCCCGAGGGCGACACGGTGGACCTGAGCGCGCAGGCCGTCGCCTTGATCCAGGCCAAGAACAGCTTCGAAACCAATACCGCGGCGCTGAAGGTGGGCGATCAGATGACGCAAACGCTGTTGAATTCGATCAGCTAAGCCGCCGCTGATTGAAGTGGAGCCCGCGCACCCCTATTCTCGCGTTGCAGTCACTACGCGAGCCTTCAGTTTGGATTGCCATTCCGCCGCCTGGTCGGCTTTGTGCCAGTCCTCATACAAGCGCACGATCGAGTCACCAGCGGAATCCACGTCCGGCCGACTGATCGCGGGGATCTTATTCCAACGCTCGATAAGTCCCTGGTATCCGGATATCAGAAGTGGCTCGGCGTCTTCGTACCGTCGTGCACCGGCGAGACTCTGCCCTAAGAAGCTCTGCGTGTTGAATCGCTGCCACGTCTCAGGCCTGGTCCTTTGATAAATATTCCAAGCTTCGCGAAAGCTGGGTTCCGCCAGAGCGTACCTGCGTTGCTGGAGCCGGGCGCGCCCCAACCATACCAAAGAACTCAGTGTCCCGGGATGCTCGTTACCGAGCACCCGCCGGTCGCCTTCCAGTGCCTGAGTGAATAATTGTTCCGCGCCGGCATAGTCGCCTTCATAGAATTTGACGGTACCAAGTAAGTTCACGGTCGCCAGCGTCTCAGGCCGGTCGGGGCCAACTACGCGGCGTTGCGTTTCTAGCACACGCTTCAATGTTGCCTCAGCCTCCGGATACTTGCCCTGATTCAGGTAAACACGGGCCATATCCGTCATATCTATTAGCGTGTAGGGATGTTCGGCGCCCAGCACCCGGGCATCAAAGTCCAGGACCTTGCGCTTGAGCGACTCCGCCAGTGCGGTTTTTCCTTCTTCCAGGTACAGCCCGGCCAGGTTGGACGTGATGATCATCGTGCTGGGATGCTCCTCGCCATAGACATGGGGCGCGGCCGCCAAAGCTTCTCCATAGAGTTGCTCGGCCTGAGCGTATTTCCCTTCATCGCGGTAAAGCTGCGCGAGATTGGATATTGCTCCCAAGCTCTGGGTGTTCGTAACTTTCAGGCGGCGGAAGCTGTCCACGGCTTGGATGTAAAGCGGCTCGGCCAGCGCGAATTTTCCCTCGTATCTATACAGCACTGCCAGATTGTTCATCGCATTGAGTGTGTCGGGATGAAGGTCCCCCAACTCGCGCCGTCGAAACTCGAGAAACTCCCGGCGGAGCGGCTCCGCCTCGGCGTATTTGCCTTCCAGCCGATAAACAACGGCAAGGCGATTCATGCTCGTGAGTGTGTCCGGATCGTTCTTTTTCAAAATCCGCCGGCGTATCGCAAGAGCCAGTTCCAGCTGCTGCTCCGCCTCAGGCAGGAGCCCGAGGTCCGCGTAGGTGATGCCGATGGTGTGCCGGATGGAGGCCTCGACCAGAGGTTGCTTTCCGAACTTACCGGGTATGCGTGTGGCAGCCCGGTCCAACGCCGTGCGAACTTCCAGGTGCGGATCGGGCTTGGCGTTCGGCCCCGCCTGCGTACTGGCGCTGGCCTCCGCCAGCAGGTCATTTTGCAAGAATTCGCTCACGGCCCGTGCTTCTGCCTCAGCCCGACTCGCCCGCACGGCCATCCATGTGCTCACGCCGGCGCCGATCAGCAGCACCATAAACACCACCGCCATGCCCACCATCAGCCCGCGATGCCGCCGCGCGAATTTTCGGAGCTGATAGCTGGAACTGGGCGGCCGGGCGGTGATCGGTTCGTCCTCCAGGTAGCGCCGGATATCGGCGCCCAGATCCGCAGCCGATGCGTAGCGCCGCGCCTTATCCTTTTCCAGCGCCTTCCCGGTGATGGTTTCCACATCGCCGCGGAATTGCCGGTCAATAGAGCTGAGAGAGGTGGGATCATCTCGCTGGATCGTCTCCAAAGCAACCTGCAACGGCCGATGGTTCACGTTGTAAGGTAACCGTCCGGACAGGAGCTCGTACAGAATCACTCCCAGCGAGTAGACGTCGCTGCGGGTGTCCATTTCGAGCGGATCGGCCATCACTTGCTCGGGGCTCATGTATGCGAGCGTTCCCACCAGTTGTCCCAGGTCTGTCTGGCGCGTGGCTTGCTCGTCACTTCCAGTTACGCGCGCCACGCCAAAATCGAGAATCTTCGGCTGGCCGGTCTCATCCACCAGGATGTTGCCGGGCTTCAGGTCGCGGTGAATCAGCCCGCGCTGGTGTGCGTGATTCACCGCTTCGCAGATTTTCACCATGAGCGCCAGCCGTTGCCGGGTGTCCAACGAATTCGATTTTGCGTACTCTTGCAGGGAGAGGCCGCGAATGAGCTCCATCGCGAAATAAGGCTGCGGCCCAAAGCCGGTGTCGGCCGTGCTGGCTTCGTAAATCTGCGCGATTCCAGGATGCTGCAGCCGTCCGAGGGCCTGCGCTTCGTGCTCGAATCGCCACAGCCGTTCGCCCGCGGCCAAGCCGGGCTTGATGACCTTGAGAGCCACCAGCCGGCGGGGCTGATCCTGCTCGGCTTCATACACCGTCCCCATGCCGCCTTCACCCAGCAACCGAATAATGCGATACCGGCCGATCGCAGTGGGAAGGGGACGTGCGGCCGCGCCTATGTCGGCGTGCGTCCCGCCAGACATTGCAAGCTCCTTCGCCGCGACCTCCAGAGCCGGCTTCTCAAGAAAAGTTTCGGCGTCTTCGGCGTGTTCCAGCAGCGCTCGTACCGCCAGTTCCAGAGCATCGTCGGCGGCGCAGGCGCGTTTGAGGAACGACGCCCTCGCGCTCTCTTCCAATTGCAGCGCCGCATGATAAAGGCGCTCCATCTCGCGCCAGCGCTCAGGTTCCATGGGGCGCTCCCGAAGTGAGTTCCTGACGCAGCCAGCTCTTGGCCATGTTCCAGTCCCGACGGACTGTCTCCTCGGAAACCGTCAGCACCGCCGCGGTCTCCTTCACGCTCAAGCCGCCAAAAAAACGTAACTCCACGATCTCGCTCTTGCGCGCATCGAAGGCCGCCAGGGTCTGCAAGGCGTCGTCGATCGCGATCAGATCGTTGCCGGACTTTCCCGCCACCACGGCCAGATCCTCCTGAAGCTCTAGTACCGGAACGTCTCCGCCACGTTTCCGCGCCCGGCGGGAGCGGGCCCAATCCACCAGAATGCGCCGCATCACGCGCGCCGACGCCGCAAAGAAGTGAGCCCGGTCCCGCCAGTCGCCTTGCCCGGAATTCGCGAGCCGCAGGTAAGCTTCGTTGACCAGCGCGGTGGCTTGCAACGTGTGCCCCGGGCGTTCCTCAGCCATGTAGCGCCTCGCTAGGCGGTGCAACTCATCGTAGACTAAGGGCATAAGCTGCTCCAGCGCGCCTTGGTCACCCTCGCACCAGGCGCGTAGCAATTGCGTTACCTGTGGCACCGATTCCATTCCTCTAACCTCACTAGGGAAATCGTCTGTGGAAGCGTATCACTTTATTTTATTGGTGTTTTCCGCACATTAGGGCGGCCAGGCCGGTGGACTCCGCCAAAAATGTTTTTGGGCGTGTGGGTTTTGGCCGGATTCTTGCGCGTTAGAAGATGGCGGCGGAAACAAATGCTTCAGCCGCGACAGTCGGCACCGCCGACCCTAGCCAGACCGCTGCGCTGAATCTCAACCTTACTGGTTATGACCGGCTCCGGGTCGAATTTGGCGGGTTAACCGGTGGCCTCAACTTCGACATCGTGGTTGAGCAGGGCAGCAATGGCAATATCGCGGGCGCTTGCGGCCTCAGCCTGGCGCCATCCGGCGAAAGCCACTCCGATCGGGTCCACAGAACCGGTTAGCCCGAATGTGTGTGAGGCGACTGCGAGTTAACCGCGCCGCGTGGATTGGGGCGGAGCGGAGGCCGCCTCAAAAACGCGCAGGATTCATCGGTGCTTCGCCTTCTCGATCTCCTGTGAAGCGTGACGATCTATGTCCAAGCCTTGCCTTGACGCTTCGGACAAATAGAGAACGTAGCCCAGGATGATTGCGATAGCCACGATCAGACAAAGTAGTTTCGATTTCAACCGGCTTACTTTACCAACGCGCTCGAGTTGGTCGCGAAGTTGAGCAACACCGACGGGAAAATCCCGAGCACCAGCGTCCCCACCGCAGCCACCCACAGCGTCGCGCTGATGCCGGCGCCGATTGGCTGAACCGATAGCGTCGCCTCGCCCGGCTCATTCATATACATCACAACCAGGACGCGCAGATAGTAGTAAGCTGCCACTGCGCTGTTCAGCATGCCCAGCACGGCCAGCCAGACCAGGTTCGCATCGATGGCAGCGCGAAAGATGTAGAATTTCCCGAAGAATCCCCCGGTGAGGGGAACGCCCACCAGCGAGAGCAGGAAGATGGAGAATAGCCCAGCGGTCACCGGCTGCTTCCAGCCGAGCCCGGCCAGGTCTTCGATGTTCACGAACTTTTCACCTTGCCGCGAGAAATGCGTGATCACTGCGAACGCGCCAATGTTCATCAGGGCATACGCGGCCAGGTAGAACATGGCGGCCGCAACCCCGATCTGATTGTGTGCGGCGATGGCCACCATGATGTAGCCGGCGTGCGCGATGGAGCTGTAGGCCAGCATTCGCTTGATGTTGGTTTGCATAATCGCGGCGAAGTTCCCGATGATCATGCTGAGCAGAGCCGACGACCAGACGAACGGTTCCCAGCGGTTGGTAATGGGCCCGAAGGCGGTCATGAAGACTCTGAGGAACACCGCGAAAGCGGCGGCTTTGGGACCGACGGACATGAACAGCGTCACGGGCGCCGGCGCGCCTTGATAAACGTCGGGCGCCCAAATCTGAAACGGCGCGGCCGAGACTTTGAAAGCGAAGCCGACGAACATCAGCGCCGCCGCGGTTCCGGCCAGGATCATGCTCCGATCCGACCCGCCCTCCAGCAGCGTCGTGCGGATGACGGCGAGATTGGTGCTGCCGGTGGTCCCATAGATCCAGGCGATACCGTAAAGCAGGAAGGCCGTGGCGAACGATCCCAGCAGGAAATATTTCAGCGCCGCTTCGTTGTTGCGCTTGTCGTCGCGCAGATAGCCGGCCAGGATGTAGGTGGCGATGGAGGAAATCTCCAGGCCGATGAAGATCATGATCAGTTCGTTGGCCGTGGCCATGATGCACTGGCCGGTGACAGAGAAAAGGAGCAACGCGTAGTATTCGGATGACTCGGCGTGCTCGCGTTTCAGATACTGCACGGCGGAAAGCACGCTCAAGATGCCGACTGCGATCACCAGCACGCGAAAGAACGTGGCGAAGCCGTCCACGATCAGCATGTTCGAAAATGAGGTTCCCGGGCTTCCATTAGCGACGACAGCGGCTACCAGGGCCGCGGCGAAGGCCAGGAAGGTCAGCAATGAGAGATTGCGCTTCTTGTTCTCACCCAGCAGGCCTTCAATCAGCATGATCAGGGTTCCCGCGACGGTCATGATGATTTCGGGCAGGATGCGGAGGTAATCCGCGCCCGTCGGCATGAAGTTAACGGGCATTGGATAGCTCCCCCGGTGCGTTTATGTTCGGCGGCCGCACTATTTTTGGAGGGATCGCTTGCACGTGGATCTCACGGCGCGCGTCAATGGGACCCAGCAGCACGGCGTTGGACGCGGAAATCGGAGTAAGGAAACTCTGCGTGTAAGTGCCCATCCAGACCATGATCAGAATCAGCGGGACGATGATGGCGTATTCGCGCGCGTCGAGATCGGGCATGTGGTGCGTCAGATCCTCGGAAGCCTTGCCAAAGAAGACGCGCTGGTATAGCCACAGCAAATAGCAGGCCGCCAGTATGGAGCCTAGCGCCGCGAAAACGGTCCATCGGAAATAGACCAGCGACGAGCCCTGCAGAACCAGGTACTCGCCGACGAAATTGCTGAGCGTGGGCAAACCAACGCTGGCGAGCATGGTGATCATGAAGGCGGTGGAAAGCCAAGGAGCGGGGGTCGCCACGCCGCCGTACGCGGAGATATCGAGCGAATGCCGCCGGTCATAAAGGAACCCGACCAGCAGGAACAGTGCGCCGGTGGAAATGCCATGAGCCAGCATCTGGTACACCGCACCGTCGAGTCCCTGCTGCGTGAAGCTGAAGATGCCAAGCACCACGAATCCAAGGTGGCTCACCGAGGAGTAAGCCACCAGCTTCTTCATATTCGGCTGCACCATCGCTACCAGCGCGCCGTAGACGATGCCGATAATGGCCAGCGTGACAATCCAACCCGCGCACTCGCGAGCCGCGTTCGGAAACAGCGGAACGCAGAAACGCAGCAAACCGTAGGTGCCCATTTTCAGCATGACGGAGGCCAGCATCACCGAACCAGCCGTGGGAGCTTCCACGTGCGCGTCCGGCAGCCAGGTGTGCAGCGGGAACACGGGAACCTTGATGGCGAAGGCAATGAAGAAGCCCAGGAACAGGAATAATTGCTCGCTGGAATTCAGCGCGATGGCCCCGCTCTGCAAGCCGGTCAGGATCTTGGTGTAGTCGAACGTGCCGGCCTGGTTATACACGTACAGCATGGCGATCAGCATCAGCGCCGATCCGGCCATGGTGTAGAGGAAGAACTTGACGGCGGAGTAAATGCGCCGGTCATGGCCCCAGATGCCGATCAG
>JBEKLB010000032.1:0-26906 GCA_050010415.1 Bryobacteraceae bacterium
CGATGCCATTGCCCAGGCTGGCGCATTCATGGCGGCGCAATTCAAGAAGCATCAGGAAGTTTCCGCGTGAACTGCTTCGCTCGACAGCGGTGAGACGCTCGACAGCCGTGGGACGCTCGACAGCGTGAGACGATGGATCGATGCTGAACCTGCCCGACCAAGTTACCGTCGTCGATGTCTCCGCCCGCGACGGACTGCAGAGTTTTCACCGCTGGGTGGAAACCGACACCAAGGTCCGGATGGTGAATCGCCTCACGGAGGCGGGCTTTCCGGTGATCGAGGTTACGGGCTTCTCGCATCCGAAAGTGGTCCCGCACCTGCGCGACGCCGAGGAGGTAATGGCGCGGATTCACCGAAAACCGGGTGTTACCTATCGAGCTCTGGCCCCCAATGCGCGTGGCGCCGAACGAGCCGTGGCCGCAATGGCGCAGGAAATTCTGGGACTGATCACCGCGAGCGAGACGTACAATCTCAAGAACCAGAACATGACCCTGGAACAGGGTGTGAAGGCGGCGATTGAAACATTTCATGTTGCCGACCAGGCGAAAATTCCGTTTCTAATCGCCATTGGGATGGCGTGGTGGTGCGCCTATGAAGGTGATATCTCGGAAGCGCGGGTTTTTTCGCTGGTCCGCCAGTTGCGCGAAGGCGGTATCAAACGTTTTTATCTGGCCGATTCTCTCGGGATGGAGGCGCCACGCAAGGTCAACGTTCGATTCCGCCGATTGCGCGAGGAGTTTCCCGACATCGAGGTTGGATTCCATGTTCACAATCGATCGGGAAACGGCGCTGCGAACGTCGTGGCGGCGCTCGATGGCGGCGCCACTTTTGTCGAAGGAAGCATCTGCGGGATCGGCGGAGGCATCATGACCCCATCCAACCTGGGCGCCATTGGCAATCTTGCCACCGAAGATATTGTGAATCTGCTTAATGAAATGGATGTCAAGACCGGTGTCTCAACGGATGCGGCACTGCTGGCGGCGCGCGATATCGCGGCCATGCTCGGCATTGAACCACGGAGCCATTTGACCGCCGCGGGTACGCGTTCGTTTCTGATGGAACAGGCCCGGCTCAATCCTCGCGCACATCCCGAGTAGGGTGGCGCGCTCTTACGGAATGGCGACGGATCGCACAGATTCCGACGTCGTGCCGCCGTCTTTGCCGGTCACCTCAAGGCGAATGTTCACGTCGTTCGTCTTCGGCGTATAAGCCACATACCCATCGTGAAGCTGATCCTGATCGAACGGTACGGCTTCCGTAGTTCCGGCTTCCGTGATTCTCATCACGCCCTGGTCGGATGCCGCGATCGTCGACGACTCCCGGTTCCAGCGAATCTCCAACTGGTGCGGACGCGAAGTCACCCTTAATCCCAACGCCGTCTCCGGTTGCGCGGCTTGGGCTTCACTCGACGACGTGGAAGCGGAGGTGGAGTTCCTGGAACTGGTCGCTAGCTGGAGCGCTCCAATGCAAATCAAGACCAGCACAGCTGTCGGCGCTAAACGGGACCAACGGATTCGCTCGCCAGAGGAAGAGGCCGGCGCGTCGGTCGCTTGGGTAACTTCCGGCATCGGTGCGGGAGCAGACTTCCTAGCGGGCTCGGTCTGAACGAAAGGGTTGGCAAATCTCCAGCCTGGATGTCCGCTCGCCAGTTGATCCGCTTCGAACGGGAAGCCAAAACCGAAGTCGCGGGGGTGCGCTCCGCCTTGTTCCCAGTAAAAGAGAGCTGCGTCGCTCTCGCCTCGCCGGGGAGTTTGAATCAAAAGCGCGACATTTCCCGTTTCGCAAAACAGGCGGCTAAACGCATCGAGGTCGCGCGGTCCCATGTTCAGCGTGCCGTCTCGCTGCGCGCAAAAGAAACCCAGGACGCGTTGTTCCGTCCCGCCCTCCACCATCCGGCAGGCGGTTTCAAAAAGTGCATCGTCGCTCGCCGCTTGGGCAGCGGGATCCGTGCTCGCTGGGATCAGTTTGAAATCCTCAATCACGGTGGCGCGAATCGGCGTATCCATTGTGCGGCCGAGCAGGATGCCGCGCATTGCCGAGGGCTGGCTCTCGTTTCCCGCCCGCGAAATTTGCGCTGTGAGTTGCCTGACCACCTTGAGGCTCAGATGAATGGCAAACCCGTCCAATGCCCGCCAAACATAGAAGTTGCCGGGATCGAATCCAAGCTGTGTACCTGTAGCCATGTTTACCCTGTATGTTGCCCTGATCGATGATGATCCCGTAGCCCGGTCACCCGAATCGCCTGAGAGTACCAGTAGGTTCCGGTACAACCCCCAAGGCATAGAAAACTGATTGACGGCCGATATAAAGTAGTATAACGTTGTCTAAGATAATTCTAGATTGTATGAACCATTCGGAATTGGCGATCTCCTTTGCCATCTTTGCCGCCAAACAGCGTGACGCGAGTGAGGTAGAGCCGGACCATTTACTCCTTGGCTGCCTGCGGGCAATCTCACGCTTCGGCATTGCCTCTCTCGGGCCTTGGGATCTGGATTTAGAGAGCCTCGGCATCGATTGGACCCGCCAGCCCGATGGACCGCGTCCGAAAGTGGCCTTCTCTCAAACTGTCGTGGAGCTGCTGGATCGAGCGGCGCAAATCGCGAAATCCTTAGGCGAGTCTAGAGTAGGCGTGAATCATCTGCTGGCCGCCTTCGCCAATTTCGACCATGGGCTAATGGCCGAGCTGAAGCGGACACATGGGATGGCGAGCGCCTCGTGGCGCGCGGCGGTGGCTCAACTTGGTTTCACGCCACCGGTTGTCGCGCAGGCGAACCACCCCGCAATCGAAACCAAAGGCGCACGGGATTATCTGACGCCGGAGGATGCAGCCGAAGAGCTCGGCGTTCATGTACAAACCATGCGTGCATACATTCGCAGCGGGCGGATGCCGGCGTTTCGGCTGGCGGGCGAGCGGGCCATTCGCATCCTGCGCACCGATTTGGAAAAAGTTCTTGAGCCCCTCAACGAGGTCAAGAATGGGGACAAGTAAGGAGGAATGGCGATGCCTTTCTTTGTTGTGAAACGCGACTTGCCGGGAGTTACTCCTGAGGCTCTGCAGAGCGCCGGGCTCCCCGCAAAATCGTGCTGTACCGAAATGACCACCGAAGGAAAGCCGGTCCGCTGGGTCCGGAGTTTCTTCCTGCCGGAAACCGCGCAGACGCATTGCTACTTTGAGGCGCCTTCCAGGGCAGCCGTCGAAGAAGCCAATCAGCGAGCGCGTATTCCGTTCACCCAGATTGTCGAAGTGGTGGAGATGACACCGGAAATGGTTTAGCCCGATATACCCGATATAAGGGATAAACTGGTTCCGATGGAACCCCAAGACTCTGGCGTGTCTCGCCGCGGCGTATTGACGGGAGGCGTCGCGCTAGCCGCGCAAAGCGGAGCACTACTGGCGCAAACCAAAGTCGCCGCGCCCGGACGCAAATTTCGTGGATGGATTTCGCGAGGAACTGGCCCCGGCAGAACGACGCTTCAGGAATTAACGCTGCGCCCCATCAGCGGACGCCAAATCGTGGTCCGCACCGAAGCCACGAACCTTTGTTACTCGAATACCACCGATGTTCTTGGGCTTCCGATGCCGGGCGTTGCTTCCGCGCCCAAAGATGCTCCGCCACGTCCGGTTCCGCCCGCGTTCCTGGCGATGTCGAAGATGGCGCTGATTCAGGGCCACGGCGGCGTGGGGGTTGTCGAAGCGGTCGGCCCCCAGGTGCGCCGGGTGCAAGTGGGCGATCGCGTCTGCGTCTCAGGCACCCCGCAATGTGGTTCATGCTATCAGTGCCTGCGCGGGCGCGCGGACATGTGCCAGTTTCTCGGCCGCCAGGGTCCCAATGATCTGGTGCCCATCGCCGACATGCGCGACGGCACGCCCGTATACGCCAACTCGCACATCGGCGGTCTGGCCGAATTGATGGTCACCTTCGAAGAATGGGTGGTGCCGGTTTTCACCAAGGCGTCGGCTGCGGACCTTGGCATGCTGTGCAGTTGTGTCAGCGTCGCTGGCCTGGGCTGCACGGCGTCCCAGGTTTTGGCGGATGTTGGGATAGGATCCATCGTTGCGGTAGTGGGATGCGGTCCGTTAGGACTAAGCGCCATTCAGGGCGCGCGCATTGCCGGCGCTTCCACCATCATCGGGATTGAGCCCATCCGTGCCCGGCGCGAAGTCGCCTTGAAGGTCGGCGCCACTCACGTGCTGGATCCCAACGTCGAAGGCGACAAACTGGTAGAGAAGGTTCGCGAACTTTCCAATGGTCCGAATAACCGGCTGTGGGCCGGTGGTCGCGATTCCGGCGGACTCTTGGGCGGCGCAGGTGCGGACTTCGTGGTGGAAGCCGTGGGCGCCGACCGCGCAAAGCCTAAGCTCGAAGCCGGGCCCGATCCCACCGGCATTCTTCCGCTCCAGCAGGCGTACATGATGTGCGCCCCGGGCGGCCACATCGTCACCACCAGCCTGCCCACCGGAAACATCACGTTGCCGGCCGTCGTGTTTACCATCGGAGGCCGCACCCATCACGCGGGACAATACGGGGGCGCCAACCCGATGCGCGACATCCCTCGGTTTGTCGAACTTCTCGACAAGCGTCAGTTTGACGCCAAGGCGTTAGCCACTACCGTTGTGCCGCTGGAAGGCATGCTGGATGCGTACCAGCAAGTGGTGGATCGCACTACCGTGACCGCGATCATGACCGCGTAATGGCGCTTCAGATCCGCCGTGGCGTGGCCCATGACGTTGAGTTTCTCGCTCGGGTGATGCTTTCCGCTTCACGTGCCCAAATCGAGCGCGGTTTGTGGGATTTGATTATTGGCGCCGATGAAGCGGGATGCCTCGATTATCTTCGGCGTCTGGCTCTCGCACAGCCGCGATCGCTTTACCACCATGAGAGTTTTCTAATCGCTGAAGTAGATGGAGACCGAGCCGCCGCTCTGTGCGGTTTTGAAACTTCGGGAGCCTGGGAGCGGGTTGGTGAAGCCATGGCCGGAATAGAGCGCGATCTCAATTGGACGGAGGAGGATCGGGCGGCTTCCCATGAGCGAGTGGCGCCCATTTGGGCCAATTGCATGCTCCCCGACATCGGAGCGGATTTTGCCATTGAGAGCGTCGCAACTCTGCCGCAGTTTCGGCGGCGCGGCCTAATCAGCGCGTTGATAGATGAAATGCTGCGGGATGCCACTGGACGCGGATGCCGGCTGGCTCAGATCACCACCTACCTGGGAAATGAGCCAGCGCTCGCGGCCTATGAGAAAAGCGGCTTTGAGGTCAGGGATGAAAAACATTGTCCCGACGTTCAGAGAATACTAGGCGTACCCGGCTTCGTTCGTCTGACACGTGAGCTGAAAATTGACTAAAGGTTTTTCCACACGGCACATCGTTGTAACCGAACCTTAAGCAAATTGAAACATTCCGACGGTATATTGGGCAGGCTGAAGGAGAACTATGGCCGCTGCTGCGCCCGCACCCGCACTAGAACAAAAAATGTCGAGAAACCCCGGCAAGATTGGCATTGCCGTCTTCGGAGTGGCTCTCATTGTTGGACTCATCTACACCGTCATCAGCCTTGCAACGGATTTGCAGGCAGAGCGGGGAACGTCTATCTTCCCGTTCCTGTTGCTGGGCGTCGCGCTTCTAGTCGCGCTCGGTTTTGAGTTCGTGAACGGTTTTCACGATACGGCCAACGCGGTTGCAACCGTGATCTATACCCATTCGATGGAGCCCCACCTGGCGGTAGCCTGGTCCGGCTTTTGCAACTTCGTCGGTGTCCTGCTTTCGTCGGGCGCCGTGGCGTTTACCATCATCACGTTGCTGCCTGTCGAGTTGATCCTGCAGGTGGGCAGCGGCTCGGGTTTTGCGATGGTTTTTGCGCTCTTGATCGCTGCCATCCTTTGGAATCTCGGCACGTGGTATTTCGGGCTGCCGGCCTCCAGCTCGCATACCATGGTGGGTTCCATCATCGGGGTCGGCATCGCGAATCAACTCATGAATCCCAGGCAAGGCACCAGCGGAGTGGATTGGGGACAGGCGGCAGGGGTTGGCCGCTCGCTGCTGATTTCACCCATCGTCGGGTTCGGAATCGCGTGGTTGCTGTTGCTGCTCTGCAAAGCGATCATCAAAGACCGGCGGCTGTACGAAGCGCCAGTGAACGGCGAACCGCCACCTTTCTGGATTCGGGCTCTGTTGATCTTCACTTGTACCGGCGTCAGTTTCGCGCACGGCTCGAATGACGGTCAAAAAGGCATGGGGCTAATCATGCTGATCCTGATCGGCACGGTTCCTACAACCTACGCCTTGAATCGAGCCGTTACGGCGAATCAGACCGCGGATTTCCTGGCAGTATCGCAACAAACCGTCCAGGTGCTCAATCATTACGTCGACGCCTCCGCAGTGGTGGCCGACCCGCGCGACGATTTAACGGCGTACATCCGCACCAGGGACTTCAACGCCAACACCATGCTGGCGTTGCGTTCACTGGTCAGCGATATCGGCAACGAGACAGCCCTTTACAAAGAACTCAAGAACGTTCCGCCCGATATGACGCGCAACTTCCGCAACGACATGTATGTCGTCAGCGAGACCATTCGTTTGATTCAGAAATCCGGCAAGGCTCAGTTCAGCGAAGACGACTTGAAGATCCTCGGGAATTACAAGAAGCATATCGATCTGGCCACCAAGTTCATTCCACTATGGGTGAAGGTGGCGGTAGCGATGGCGCTCGGCCTGGGAACCATGATCGGCTGGAAACGCATCGTGGTAACGGTGGGCGAGAAGATCGGCAAGGACCACCTCACGTACGGGCAAGGCGCGGCCGCTGAAATAACCGCGATGACCACCATCGGCTTGGCAGACTACATGGGTCTGCCTGTTAGTACCACTCACGTACTTTCCTCTGGGATCGCCGGCACCATGGCCGCGAATCATACGGGGCTGCAGATGTCCACCGTTCGCAACCTGGCGCTTGCTTGGGTGCTGACGCTGCCCATCGCCATGCTCTTGTCGGGCTTCCTGTTCTGGGCTCTGAAGAACGTATTCTAAAACTCATGGAAAATACCGAACTCGACAAACTGAGATTCAACTACAAGGCGGCAGTGGAACGCTGGATCGCCGCCATTCGCTTCGAGGAGAACCTCGCCACGCCGGATCATTCCATGGTCGCGCTGGAGAACTGGGACCAAGCCAACTTCGCCGAGGAAGATGCGCGCAACATCGCTAAGGCCGCTCGAGCGGAGTATCAGGACGCGCTCCGCCAGGTACTCTATAATTTTTAGTAATGGCGTCGTTCGCCGACCGCTTACTCGAGAAGATCCGAGCCAAAGACAGCCGATGCGTTGTGGGCCTGGATCCACGCGTCGATCAGATGCCGGCGTTCGTCGGCCGTAGCGCTTGCTCCGCAATCACCAACTTCCATGAACTGGTGCTGGACGCCGTCGCTGATCTGGTCCCCGCCGTGAAGCCGCAGTTGGCGTTCTTCGAGCAATACGGCGTGGCAGGAATACAGGCTTTCGAAAATACTGTTCGCGCAGCCAAACAGCGCGGACTGCTGGTAATCGCCGACGGCAAGCGCAACGATATTTCTTCCACTGCCGAAGCCTACGCGAATGCCTACCTCGGCCCGGACGTCTTCGATTGCGACGCTCTCACGGTGACTCCCTATATGGGCCGCGACAGCTTGCTGCCTTTCGTGGAAGCGTGCAAGAAGCACGGCAAAGGGTTGTTCGCAATTTTGAAAACATCCAACCCAGGCTCTAGGGATTTTGAAGACCAGCCGCTGGAAGCCACTGGCCGGCCGCTGTATGAAAAAATCGCGGGTGCGTTGAATGAACTAGGTGAAGGCTTGGTTGGCGCGTCGGGATATAGTTCGGTAGGCGCGGTCATCGGTGCGACGTTTCCCGAAGAAGGTCGCCGGCTGCGCGAGCTGATGCCGAAGGCGTTGATCCTGGTTCCGGGCTACGGAACGCAAGGCGGAAGCGCGAAGGCTGCGGCGGAGTGCTTCAATGACGATGGCCTGGGCGCAATCGTGAACTCGTCGCGCGGAATCACTTACGCATTCACAGATCCAGACATTTCGCGCGATGCCTTCGTGCGCTCGGTCCGCGAGAAAACTTTGCGCATGATCGAAGACATCAACAGGGCGGTTAGCCTCGCAGCTCCGCGAATGCTTCTTCGATCTCCTGCCTTGCCGCGGGCGTAGGGATGGTTAGCGGCAGGCGCGGTGGACCGCCGTAATAGCCGGTCAGATCCATCGCGTACTTTAGTCCGCCGATGCCATACTTCGTGGTCACCAGCTTGGCTGCGCGGCCGATGCGGTTCTGCCAATCGAGCGCGGCTTCCGGCTCACGCGTGCGGTGCGCTTCCCAAATAGAAATGGTCGCGTAAGGCGCGGGATTCGCAAACGCCAGAATGCCTCCGCTACAGCCAATGGTGAGCGACGGCGCGAGCGTAGTGGCGGAACCGGTCAGCACCTGAAAGCCCTTCTTCGTCTCGCGCACCATCTGCAGCAGCTTCTCCACGTTGCCGGAGCTTTCCTTAATCCCGACGATGTTGGGATGATGCGATAGCTCGGCCACAGCCTCGGGCGCAAGATCGATACCGGTGTTCTGCGGGAAGTTGTAAAGCAGCACGGGGATCTTGGCCTGATCGGCCACAGCGCGGAAGAACAGCATCTGCGTTTCCGGTTTGCTGAACTGCCCCTTGAAGAACGACGGCGTTTTTACCAGCGCCGCTTTATATCCGATATCGGCCGCGCGATTGGTCAGCGCCACGGTCTGATGCACGCTGTCCATGCCGGTTCCGGCGATCAACAGTTTCTCCGGCGCAGCCCACTGCGCCACCCATTCCCAGAGCTGGATCTTTTCGTCGGTGCCCAGCATAACGCTTTCACCCGTGGATGCCACCACCACATAGCCCGCGAGACCCGTCGCGTTCCACTTCTCGACGTTATGCTGAACTTTCGCTTTCCACATCTCGCCTTCGTGATTGAAGGGCGTGGTAATGGGGGAAAAGATGCCTTGGAGCTTCATATAAGCAGCCGTTTCATAAATGGAAACGGGAGTGGTGTTGGAAACCACTCCCGCGGGATTCGTGCAGTTACTTCGCGATGAAGGTGACGATCAACGCGTACAGCGTGAGAGATTCAATGAGGGCCAATCCCAGAAGGAGTGAGAATCGGATACCGGCGGCAGCGCCAGGGTTGCGTGCCATGGCCTCGCAGGCCGCGGCTGTGGCTTTTCCTTGTCCCAGGCCGCAAAGGCCGGCCGAGATTCCGAGCGCCAGGTAAGCAGCGGGTAAGTTCAGAGTGCCGGTGAGACCGCCTCCTCCGGGCGCCTGCGCGAACATCGGGCTGGCCAGCGTCATCAACGCGGCTCCCGCATAGATCAGTTTACGTTTCATTCAAGTGTTCTCCTTTTACTAAATAGTTCGCGAGGAGGTGGTTCCCTGTCTATCCTGGGGGACGACGGGCTCACGCTTGCGAACGGATAATGCCTAGTGTTCTTCGTGTGCCACTGCGCCAGCGATATAGATGGTACTGAGCAGCATGAATATGAATGCTTGTAAGAATGCAACGAACACGTGCAGGCCCATGAAGATGACCGGCACCACAAAATATGTGAGGGCCAGAAACGTCAGAGTCACCTTCTCGCCGGCGAACATGTTCCCGAACAAACGGACTGTCAGGGAAAGCGGTCTTGAGAGATGGCTGATAATTTCGATCGGGATCATGAGCCACGCCAGGTACCACACCGGACCCGCGAAGTGCGCCAGGTATTTCCCGATGCCCTGTTCCCGGACCCCCATGTAGTTGTAATACAGAAAGACTGAAACGGCGATGCCACAAGGGACCGCTGGGGTCATGGTCGGCGATTCGAAGCCTGGGATGATCCCGATCAGATTCATCAAAAGTATGAAGATGAACAGCGTCCCGATGAATGGGAGATATTTGCTGGAACCATGCTCCAGCGCATCGTGCGCCTGGCCCGACAGGAAGTTGTAGAGCGCTTCGAAAGTCAATTGCAGCTTGCCAGGAGATTCCACCGAGAGCCTGGAGCGCAAGACCGCGAACAGGACGAAAATCACGGCCACCACTAAAAGCTCCATGGTCAGCCAGTTTTCCCAGGGATGCGCTGGATCGGCGGCGGGCCGTCCAATGGCATTCAGGAAAGAATCGAGCGGACCCGCCAGGAAGCGGTTAAAAAGGGCGGTGGGCCAGAGTTCCAGTTCAGCTTGCATAGGTGAGTTTGACTAATATAGATGAGTTTAGCTAATAAGGATCAGTTCGTATATGATTTCCAGGATCACTGCGCCTGTGCCGACAAACAGACCCGTCGCCCCAGCCGCCACATTTGGTCCAAGAAATTTGATTATAACCCACGCCGCGGCCAAGAGAACGGCGATGCGAACCACGAATAGCCAGGCAAAGCGCCTCTTGCCGTCCGGGCCCAGAGCGCCGGTAAAGCGTTGCCATGAGACGAAACTGAAGTAGGAGACCGCGGTCCCGAGCAGGAATGCGATCCCAGCCCGAAATCCACGCATGGATATGGCCACGATGGTTCCCAGCAGCCCTAGCGCGGCAATGAGCCAGGAAATTCGCCGGGTGGCTCGCTCGTAAAACCGGGGGTCACTTTCCGGCATCGTCTTGGGACAGATCGCGAACCAGTTCAATGATGCCAGCGGCGATGCCCAGCAGCAAGAATACAACCTTAAGGAAAGCGGTGTGGAACACTTTGTCGAGGCCGTATCCGATCCCATACCCTACCGCCATCGATACCGGCAACAGGAATGCCATCCCGTAGTATTTGCCGAATTGTTGGTACACATTGCCCGGTTTCTTAGGCATGCACGCCACGTTTTCGCTGCAGGATGCCCGCCGCTTGTTCAGAAGTCTCCTTGACCAGAAAACCCATCTTCGGATGGCTGGGCGTAACGTCGGCCGTGAGGCCAAACTCCTCCAGCGTCTCGGTTGTGGTGGGGCCGATAGACGCGATGAGCATGCGGCGCAAGGCCTGCTGCATCGGCTCGACGATCCCCTCTTCGGCGGCGATGCGGAACAAATGCAGGATCTGAATGGATGTGGTGAACATCGCCACGTCTGCCCGGCCCTCCGCAATCCGGTGAACCGCCTCCCGCAGCGGCGTCAGATCTTCCGGCAGCTCCCATTGATACACGCGGACCGGCGTTACTGTAGCGCCCCGCGCGCGTAAGGCCTCCATCAACTCAACGTTCGGTTTCCCGTATTCTTGCACCGCGATCCGCCGGGCATTGCCGCACTCCGGCCGCCCTTCGAGCGCGACGAGAAGCTCGCGCCAGGTGTTGGGTTCGGGCGCGGTGACTGTCACGGGAACCTTCATTTCGCGCAGCGCGGCCAGTGGTTTGGGACCTCGCGCAGCTACGGCGATCTTGCGCAGTGCCTCGGCGAACTGCTCCTCCGGATAACGCGACGACAAGACTTTGTTCAGCGCCCGCGCGCCCACACCGGTGAGAAAGATCATCAAATCGAACTCGCCGCGGAACAGACGCTCGGCGAACTCGAACGCTTGGGTGTTGTTTTCGATGGGCGCCTCGCGCATGGAAGGCGCAACAAACGGATCGCCGCCTTGCCTGCGGACTAGCTCCCCCATTTCGGTCGCGCGCCGGCTCTCGAACGAGACCACGCGCAAACCATCGAAGGGCATCACCTCAGAGTAGCAGCCTGCTCTTTTTCGTATTGCTTTAAGACGCGATTGACGTACTGAATGGTCTCGGGATAGGGTGGGACGCCGTGATATTTGTCCACCGCCGCTGGCCCGGCGTTGTAAGCCGCCACGGCCTTTGAGACCTGGTGCGGATCGTTCTCGTATTTGAGCAGCAGATCGCGCAGGTAGCGTGCGCCCGCTTCGGCGTTCTGCTCCGGGTCGCGCGGATCGGCATCCAGTTCGGCCGCGGTCTTGGGCATGAGCTGCATCAGCCCGATCGCGCCCTTTGGCGACACAGCGTCCTGGCGGTAGCCCGATTCAGCTCGCGCAACGCTCTGGACGATCGCCGGAGGCAGACCGGCATGGAGCGCCGCACGGGTGACCAACTCCTGCGGGGTGAGCTGCTCGCTGGTCTCAGCTTTCGGAGCCGCGGGTGGAATCGCGGGCGGAGCCGGCGCAACGTAATCTTCCTGTTCAAACTGCGCGACGCTTGCGGCCTGAATTTCGATGATTCCCTGGCTGGTCTGAAGCCGGATGATCGGCCCGTCCGCGACGTGGCTATCGGCATGGATGCGAAAGCCGTTCGAGAGGACGACGAATTCACCGGCCTGCGCTGCCAGCGCAACCGTAACAAAACACAGAAGCAGCTTCATTGGGTGCAGAAGTCCAGACAGAAACCCACCAAACCATTTTGACGCATTTCGAGTCCCGAGCGTGCAACGGAAAGCACTTAGTCCGATATGGCCAATTCACCGGGAACGATGGGCCGGGTTCTGGGAAGCAGCCCGCGCCGGGCGAGAAGGCCGCAAAACGCGAGCAGCCCGGTGAAAACCGCTAGCTTCAGCGCGTCCGCCGCACGCGTATGCGGCAGCAGCTTCCACAGCATCCCTAACACCGGCTGCGCGATGCACGACGCCCACACCGCGCCGTAGAAATAGCGCCGTTCGTGGCCTTCCCCTTTGGTGGACGGCTTCACGCGCGGCAGCAAACCCATGGCCCCCAGCGCCCAGATCAGGATGGCCAACGGGAAATAGCCATAAGCATAGATCTGCTTCAATCGCCAGGCGCCGGTTGCAACCGCCACCGCCAGTCCGGTGAAATTCAGCACCGCGAACGCGATCACGATGCTCCAGGCGAAGGTGTAACAGATTCGCCGATACAGCGGATTCGGTTTGTCCTCGACGAAACGGATAATGTAGGGCCGTGGCTCCACGCCGGGCAACCGGCCCCGCAGAGCGGCGATGCCGGTTCCGAGAATCACCAGGCCCAGCCAGATCAGCTTGCGCCGATCGAACCCCCGCTCGAACAGCTCAAAAGTAGATGGCCCAGGAGCGAGGAAGAAGACAAAAATCCAGATGGGCCAGTGAGCCAGCCGGTACGCCGGTTTATTGCGGTCCCGCAGTTTCCGGTCGCCGGCCAGCTCTACTCGCAAGCGCTACTCACAAAGTCGCGGAAGGCGATTATTGCCCCGCGGGCTTGGCTGGAGCAGCCGGCTTGGGAGCGGACGTGGTCGCAGGAGTTTTCGGAGCTGGAGCGGGCGCCGGCGCGCCGCCTGATGCGGTGCTCTTATCGTACAGGTCGATGATCTCTTTGGTGATGTCGACGCTCGGGGAAGCATAGAGCACAGAGGTCTGCGGATTGCTAACGTCCAAGACCATGGTAATGCCGTTATCGCGAGAATACTTTTCAATCACGGCGAGAATCTTTTGTCCCAATTGCGACAGAAGTTTCTGCTGGTCGGCTTCCAGATCGGCCTGCGCGTCTTCCACTTCGCGCTGCAGGCCCTTCTTCTTGAACTCGATGTTCTTGTAAAGATCGTTCTTGGCCGAATCGCTCAATGTATTCGAACCTTTGTTGAGCTGGTCCTGCAAACCGTTAATTTCGTTTTGCTTTTGTTCCAGTTCCTTCTTCTTGGGCGCGGTCTTCTGCTGCAACTCGGCGGCCGCCTTCTGGCCGTCCTTGGTGCTGATAATGGCGCCTTGAATGTTGATGACCGCGAATTTGCCCTGTTGCGCCTGGGCCGTCAACGTAACAGCCAATGCGAGCACCGGCCACAAACATACTTTACTTTTCACAGTGTTACTCCTAATCGAAGAAAATCATTTTATTCTATCCAATTCGCGCGGCGCTAGAAGGTCCGTCCCACGGTAAAGCGGAACATGGCTGAGCGCTCGGCGCTGTACGGTAAAACCGCACCAATGGAGCTGATGGCGTTGGTGTACGTAGCCGTGTTCGGGAAGTACGATTTGTCGGCGACGATGGGCGCCGTCAGAGTGCCTTCGAAACGCGTGGGATTATAGGCCCAATAGACGCGGAACGGGGCGTTCACCACTGGCATCAATACCTGAAGCTCCAGCCCGGTGGAAGTACGTATCACTTGGGAGCCGGGCTGAATATAGGCCAAACCGGTAAAGCCGGCTTGCGGGAACTCCGCGTTCAATTGGTCGGTTCGCGTCGGATTCAGGTGAAGCTGGTGCGGGAACAGCAGCCGGTCCATGCCGGCATCGACGAAAATCGCCAGCGTCACCGGCCCCACGATTGGTATCCGGTATTCGAAGTTGCCCACCACGCTGGTATCGCCACCCGGGAAGGTCACCTGGTAAGAAGGAACGGTCATGGTCACCGGAACGCCCTTCTGTGTGCGCAACGTCCCGTCGGTGTTATAGACCTGAATGCTGGCAACATCGCTGGGCAGATAGACAATGGGGCTGATGGTCCAGTTATAGAAGCCGCGCACATCGTTCTCGCCGCCCATGAAGAAGCGCGAGAAGGGAGGCGCGGTTTTTCCACCGTATCCAATGATCATGCGCGCCGAAAGATGCAGCCCGATTACATGACCCTTCTTCAATCCCGGATGGAAATACTTCGCGTCGAAGGTGGGCTGAATGGTGTTGACGTTGCCGCCCAGTTCGGTACCCGAATACCCCGCTGAAAAGAAGAGCTCTCGCCCAGCCGTCGGATTAATGGGATTGTTGATGCTGTTGTAAGTGTAGGACGGTGTGATGGTGCTGGTGCGGATGCCAGACAGCTGATTCGGCCCGCCGACACCCTCGAAATCGATGTAGGTGAAGTAATTGTTCGCCGCGGTGGTTATCGGCCGCACATTGGAAATGTTATAGCCGTAGGTGAGCCCCACGCGCGCGAAGCTGCGCTTCAGAGGATAGGACGCGAAGATGGTGCCGCCATAACCGTTCTGGACGTAGTTCAACAGGTTCTGCGTGCCGAGCGCATTGTAATAGGAAATCAGGTTGGTTCCGGCCAGAATGGAAGCCTGTTGCGCCTGGTTGTAGTTGTAACGCTGCACATACAGCGTGAATCCGGTCTGCAGGGCATGGTCCAGGAAATAGGGCTCGGTGAACGAGAACTGCACCGAATCCAGACGCGTGCCGATTTGCGAACTCAGTCCCAAGGTTTCGCCCAACCCGAGAAAGTTGTTGGTGGAATAGGAAGCACCGATGAAACTGCCGGCGATTCCCGAAACGCCGCCGTTCAGCTGAATCGAGTTCTTGCCGCGTTCCTTCACTTTGAGCGTGATATCCACGGTGTTGGTCTTGGTGTCGCGTTTGATATCGGCGGCATCTTCAGCCTTCAGCGGCTCAAAATACCCCAGCTGGTTCAAACGCAGAATGCTCAGCTCCCACAGCCGGTTGTTGAAGATTTGCCCTTCGTCGATCAGCAACTGGCGCCGGATGATCTTGTCGCGCGTGGTGAGGTTGCCGGAAAAATCGATGCGCCGGACGAAGAATTGATGGCCTTCGTCCACCGACAACGACATATCCATGTTCCCGCTGTCCGGCATTGGATCAAAGGACGGCTCAGCCACGAAATCGATGAAGCCAAAGTCGCCATACAGCTTGCGCATGTTCTCCAGGCCCTTGCGCAGCTTGGCGGTGGAAAACACATCGCCCTTGGACATTCCGAACAACGGCGTCATCAAAGCTTCCGGAGTGCGGAAGAACTTGACGCCCGAGAAGGTGATGTTGTTCAGGTGATACAGCTTGCCTTCTTCTACCGTTACGTTGACATCCGCCACTGTGCCGGGCTTATTGGGGTGAATCAGAGGGATGTGCATCCCCTCGCCGCCGGTCTTGCGCATGGTGACCATTGATTCGGTGACGTGCGCGGTGAAATAACCGTGTTCCTGATAGAACACCTGCACCCGGCTCTTGTCTTCTTCGAGCTTGCTCGGGTCGTAGGTTTTTGCGAATAGACTTTCGAACAGTATGGAATGCGGCAGGCCGAAGGGATGCAGGTTTTTCATCGCCCGGATCACCTCCTTATCCGAAAACACCGTATTCCCCGTGATATCGATGTTGCCCACCTTCACCTTGGGACCCTCGTTGATCTTGAAAGTGATCTCAAGAGACGATGGAGGAACGCGCCGGATCTGCGGATCCACCGTCGCGCCCAGATGCCCGTGTTCCGCCAATAACTCGATCAGTACGTTCTTGGCGCGCTGCACTTTGTTTGGATCGTATTGCGACTCGACAACCAGGCCGACCTTGCGTTCCTTGTAACGGTCCAAAATGTCGGACACGCTCACCGATTTGTTGCCTTCGTATTTGATGGTGCGCACCACCGGCCGCTCCACTACCACGAAACGGACGATCCAGCCGTCCTTACCCGGCTCGCGCTCAATGCGGATGTCGTCGAAACGTCCGCTGTTCCACAGCGCCATAAAATCGCGGTGCAGGCTATCTTCCTCAAAACGGTCGCCCTTCTTGGTAAAGATCAGGGCCTGTAACGTATCCTGGCGAACGCGCCTTGCGCCTCGAAACTCGATGGCCTCGACGATGTTCTCGGGCGGCTGTCCGGGCCGTGTGGCGCGGATCGGTTGCTGGGCCGCTGCTGGTGGTGGTGGAGGCGCCGGTTGTACCGGTTGCACCGGCTTGGGGGCTTCCTGCGGACTCTGCGGTACCGTCTCAAAAGGGTTGGGCGGTTTCGGTGGTTGTTGTTGCTGTGGTTGTTGCTGATTCTGAGCTGAGGCGTGCCCAACGCCTATCCCAATCAGCACAACAACGGAACGAAGCACAGGGGCGGGCAGGCGGCGAAGCCTGAGAAACATCATCTAGACGGGGTCCTTTCCACTCTGCGCTTGTAGTCCCAAAATGCTGGTTCTTAGCCTGAGAGCAACTTCATGGCCGGTTCGGGCGCAGTCTTCGGGTCGGTTTCATTCGAACCCTGTTTGCCGCCTGAAATTGGCAGCTTAAGCCGCGCCTCAAAACAACCGTCCTATTTTAGCTGATGTTTAGGTGGGTGAACCAGTGTGCCGGGTGGAATACAGCGGGCGTCTCCCGCACAGGCTCTTTAGCCGGCATTGGCGCCGTTGGCTATGATTCCCAGAATGTTGTCCCGGCCCAAAGATCCGATCGCGCGGGTCATCGAATCGGGCGTCGTGGCACCCATCCTGGTAACCAGCAGCGTTCCATCCGCCAGCCCTGCCAGCAGATTAGCGTCGGAGGCTGCGAGCAAGCAGGGGCTGTCCAGAAGAATGCAGCGAAACACGTTTCGCAGACTGTTCATGAGCCGGCGGACCCGCTTCACATGCAGCAGTTCCAACGGATTGATCACCGGCTCGCCCGCCGGCATCACAAACAGATTGCTATTTCCGATTCTTCGCATAGCCTCGTGAAGCTCGGCCTTCCCGGCCAGGTAGTCGCTGATTCCGGGGCTGCGGTTGATCCGAAAAACGCGCTGCTGGACAGGGTGGCGCAGGTCGAAATCACACAGCAGCGTGGGATTATCGGCGAGCTGCGCCTCCGCCAGCGCGAGATTCGCTGCGGTGAACGACTTGCCATCCCCGGGTGACGGGCTGGCTACCAGCACAGCCTGGATGGCGCGTGTGGCCTGCAGCTGTTCCAGCCTGGTCCGCAGAGTGCGAAACTCCTCACTCGGGATTTCGGGCTGAATGGGGACCGCCGGCACCAGTTGCAAATCCAACTCAATGATGGCCTCGGCCAGCGCAGCGCCGTGTTCGAGCGCGGCTCCCACAGCGGCATTTCTACTCATGTTGCTCTCTACTCATGTCGCCCTCCTCTACTCATATCGCCCCCCTATAATCTGCTGAGGTAATAGTGCGCCACCGAAGCGGACATGATCGCGACACCCGCCAGGCTGGTGGCCGCCCACTTGAGCCAGACCACTCGCCTGCGGCGCCGTGCCACAACCCGGCCTTCAAATAGCGGGATGCTTCCGAGCACCGGAAGCTCGGAGTATGCGCCGACATCCTTCACGCTGTGGAGCGCGCCCGTGCGCAATTCACGCAAACCCGCCAGGCACAGGCCGAGCAGAGCACCCAGGCTGGTCCCAACCACCACCATCGGCAGCCGCTTCGGACGCGCCGGCGTTTGCGGCAGCGACGGCGGATCCAGTTGTTCCAACCGTTCACCCTGCTGGCGATTCTGCAGCGCGGTGGACATCGCGGAACTGTTCACGCGCCGGTCCAGATCTTCGTAGTCTTTCTTCGCGAGATCCCGGTCGCGAATCAACTCGTCATATTCCCGGATCCCAACCGGCGTGCTCTCAATTCGCGATTCGTAGTTGCGGACGATGCCATCCAGTTGGGAGCTTTGTTTCCGGTAATCTTCCATCTCCACGCCTTTCGCCAGCAGCAGCCCCTTGGTCCTCTCCACGTCCGCCTCCAATTCGCGCTGTTCGCGCAAAAACTGCGGGCTGGGTTGACGGGGCGGCGGATTATCGGGTTTACCCGGCTCTGGTTTAACAGTCGCCTTACGCTGTGCCCTCGCCGCCGAGAGCAGATTCAGCAGCCGCTGCACGTCCGGATGGTTCTCCTTGTAGCGTTCCCTGGCAGTCGCCAGCGAATCTTCATACTGTGCGATTTCCCGGTCCTGCTCCGATGGTTTGTCGTCGCTTGGTTGCGCGGCCCGCTCGGGCGCGTTCGGGTCCTTCAACGACGCCAGCTGATCGCTGTAGATCCGGAGCTGATTCTCATATAGCAGCCGCTCCTGATTCACGCGATTCAGCGCCATGTTCAGATTCAGCTTCTGCGCCTGCAGCGCGGTGAGCTGCTGATAGTTGTTCTGCTGCTCTTCCGGCATCCGGCCGATGTTCTGCGCCCGGAACACGCTCAAGCGCTGCTCTACATCATCCAGCTTCTTCTTCGATTCCTCCCAGCGATCCTGCAGAAACTGCGTGGTGGAAACCGTCTGCTGCGACACTTCGCGGACATTTTCCTCCAGGAACCGCGCCACCAGGTCCGTCGCCACCTTTTGCGCGGTGAAGCGCTCGCTATAGGCGAACCGGATCTCGAACGCCGGGTATTGCTGGGTTTCCCTCTGCCCGGCGTTCAAGCTCTGCCGCACCGGCAGCACCTGGATATCGTTCTGCTTCATCTCTTCGATGACGTCGTCCAGCGGCATCCGCGCCAGCTTACGCTTATACAAGCCGTGCGTGTTGATGATGTTGGTAAGCGTGGCGCGATTCAGGATCAGCTGCACCAGAGCGTTCACCCGCCCTTGCACATCCTGGCTGGTGTTGGCGGGTACGAAACTCTCGGGCACCTGCGGCGGCGCCACACGGATGGTGGCGGTCGAAATGTATGTGTCCGGCCACAGAAAAGCCACCACCACCGAAACCACCAGCGCGGCGAACAAGGGACCGGCGATCCAGCCTTTGCTCCTCCGCAGAATGTTGCCGTAGTCCTGGGGATCGAGCGAGCGGCGAGTCATATCAGGGAACGATGATGTGGTCGCCATTCTCTACCGCGATGTTCTGCTCCAGGTGCTTCCCTTTGGTGACGTCTTTGTAGTTAAAGTGGCGCACCACGCCCCCCCGCAACACTCGAATTCTTTTGGTGTTGGCGAACTCGCGAAAACCGCCGCCCCGGCTCAGTGCTTCCAGTACCGACGTGGGGGTCACCAAGGGGAACGATCCCGGACGGTTCATTTCACCGTCGATGTAGAATTTCTTGCTGCGGACCTCCGTCACGAACACGTTCACGTCCGGGTTGTTCAGATATTGAGTCAGCGATTCTTTCAACGCCGCCGTCAACTGCAAAGGGCTTCGCCCCGACGCCGTCACTTCGCCAATCAGCGGCATGGTGATCTTGCCGTCCGGGCGCACCGCCACCGGCAGCGTAAAATCGGGCTCCCGCCAGACGCGGATGAACAGCAGATCCTCCGGGCCAATCTGGTACTTGCCCGGATCTACCGGAGCAACAGGCGTAGCCGCATCCGGCGCAGCCGCGCGTAGCATCACCGCCAACTGCAACATCGCCAACAACAACATTGCGTGCCTCACCGGGCGCTTGCTCCTTTCGCTAGGGTCTCTTACAGTAAGTAAGGTTGATTCAGATGAGATACTTTCTCGCTAAAACTGACCCCGAAACCTACTCCATCGATCAATTGGAGAAAGAAAAGCGAACATCCTGGGACGGAGTGAACAATCCGCAGGCGGCCCGCGCCATCCGCGACATGAAGTCCGGCGACAAGGTGTTCATTTATCACAGCGGCGGTCTTTCGGCCGTAGTGGGGCTGGCGAAGGTGGCATCGGAGCCTAAGGACGACCCCAAGAATCCGAAATCCGCCGTGGCCGACTTCGAATATCTTGGCCGGATCGATCCGCCCGTAACACTGGCCGAGATCAAACAATCCAAGCTATTCGACGATTGGGCGCTGGTGCGCCAAGGCCGCCTGTCGACGATGGCCGCTCCAGAGAAATTCGTGGAGTGGATGCGGAAGAAGAACCCGAAAGCGAAAATTTAGGCGGCGCGTAACGCGCGCACCGTGGCGACCATGGCCCCTAGGAACGCTCCGGCGCTTACCGCAGCCTTCTTCAACGACCATGGCTGGCTTCGCTCGGTTCGCGCGGCTCCTGTCACATGTTCCGGCCGCACCCCCATACCCACCACATGCCCCATCACGCGCTGGATTCCTGGGACGCGCGCCACGGCTTTCAACTGCCACGGAACTCGGAAAGCGCCGCTGGTTTCAAACACGTTCGCGAAAGCCTTATGGGCATTCACCTGCAGCATTTGCGTCACGCGCGTCGGAAACTCGCGGCGTCGTTGTACCTGCGCCAGCAGCGCCTCGGTGACAGCTCTCGCCTGGAGAGCGCCCGCCAACAAATTTGCCGTCGCTACCGCGTCCTGAATCGCCAGATTGATTCCCACTCCACCCGCCGGGGACATAGCATGCGCAGCGTCGCCGATGCACAGCAGGCCCGGAAGATGCCACTGCCGCAGCCGGTTGATCTGCACCGTGAGCAGCTTGATCTGATCCCAGCTTTCGAGTTCTCGCGCTCGATCGCCCAGATACGGCGCAATCCGCGCGATGGCGTCTCGCAGCATGTCCAGCCCCTCGCGCTTAGTCTCCTCAAAGGAGCCTTTCCGAATAATCAGCCCGGCTTGGAAATAATCGCCCCGGTTGATCAGGATCAGCACCTTTCCGTAGTTGACATTTCCCAACACTTGCTCGGGATCGCCCGCTCGTCGCGATAAACGAAACCACAGCACGTCGATCGGCACGCCGAACTCCTGCACTTCAAGACCCGCGGCCTTCCGGATGGTGGAATGCCGTCCGTCGCATCCAACCACGAGATCTGCCTGGATGTGCACTGGCCCCTCGGGCGATCGCCCCTCCACTCCCACAATCCTCGCGCCGTCCCGCAGCAGGTGGATCGCTTCGTTCTGCATCCGCAGGTGAAACCCAGAGAAGCGCTTCGCGCGATCCGCAAGAAAATTCAGGAAGTCCCATTGCGGCATCAGCGCGATGAACTTGCAATGGGTAGGCAGATGGCTAAAGTCAGCCGCTTTCAAAGCGAAATCGCCCACTCGCGCGCCGGCCGAAGTGACCTTCTGGTGCGGCAGCTTGAGAAAGTCCTCCAATAGCCCAAGCTCATACATCACCTCGAGCGTAGACGGATGCACGGTGTCGCCCCGAAAATCGCGAAAGAAGTCGGCGTGCTTTTCGAGGACCACTACGTCCACCCCAGCTCGTGCCAGCAGATACCCTAGCATGATGCCGGCCGGTCCACCGCCAGCAACGCAGCAAGTAGTTCTGAGTGATTCCATTCTGTCGCCGCCCTTCAACCTCATTATCGCGAAGCAGCCGTGGTATCTTCAGCTTTTGAATCTCCTTCACCTCTTCGATCTCTCCTTCATTGGACGACGCGACCACACCGCTCTCGAATTCGAGGGCGCCAGCTACACCTTCGGCGACATCGACGCGCGCAGCAATCGCCTGGCGCAGTTGCTCGCGCAGCGCGGCCTGAAGCAAGGCGATCGGCTTTGTGTTTACCTGGCCAACTGCGTCGAGATGATCGATCTGTACCTGGCCTGCGTCAAGCTGGGCGTGATCTTCGTTCCCATCAACATCCTCTATCGCGAGCGCGAGCTGAGCCACATCCTTACCGACGCCGAGCCCGTGGCCGTGGTGTCCGCGACGGAGTTCACGAGCCCCGCGCCCATGTGGAATCCTTCGGATCTTACGCGCGAGGCGACGGCGCTGCCAAACGAACGGCCTCAGGTTTCTCTCGATGGCGATGCGCCCGCCGGCATTATCTATACTTCCGGCACCACCGGCGTCTCCAAGGGCGCTATCCTCACGCACAACAACATGGCGGCGAACGCGCTCAATCTGCTCACCTGCTGGCAAATATCGAGTGCCGATCGTTTTCTGCTCACTCTCCCGCTCTTCCACGTCCACGGTCTTGGCAACGGCCTGCACTGCTGGCTCATCGGCGGATGCCGCACGCGCCTGCTGGAGCGTTTCGAGCATCAAAAAGCCGCGGCCGAGTTCCTCGACTTTCGTCCCACGCTATTCTTCGGCGTCCCCGCCATGTACGTCCGCCTTCTCGATCTGCCGCCCGAACAGGCTGCTGAAATCGGCAGCTTCGTCCGCCTCTTCGTCTCCGGCAGCGCCCCATTACCGGCTCAGATCTTCGAAGAGTTTCGCGAGCGCTTCGGCCACTCCCCGCTGGAACGTTACGGCATGAGCGAAACGTTGATGAACATCAGCAACCCCTACGCCGGCGAGCGACGTCCCGGCAGCGTCGGCCTGCCTTTGCCTGGCGTCTCGGTGCGGTTGCTCGATCCGGAAGGCCGCGCAGTAGGCGCCGGCGAAGTTGGTGAAGTGCATCTGAAGGGTCCCAACATTTTCGCGGGCTATTGGCGGCGTGACGAAGCGACGCGGTCAGCGTTCGTCGACGGCTATTTCCGAACCGGCGACATCGCCACGCGCGCGCCCGACGGCTATTACACCCTGTGCGGCCGCAAGAGCGACCTGATTATCTCCGGCGGCTTCAACATCTATCCGCGCGAAATTGAGGAGTTCCTTCAGGAGCAGGATGGCGTAGCGGAAGCCGCGGTGGCCGCCGTGCCCGATCGAGTCCGTGGTGAAGTTCCCGTGGCTTATGTGGTGGCAACGCGCAGTATCGATCCTGGCGATTTGGAAGCCATCTGCCGCCAGAAGCTGGCTTCGTTCAAAGTGCCGCGTTCCTTCATCCTGGTGGACAAACTCCCGCGCAACGCGCTCGGCAAAGTGCAAAAGCACCTTCTGCCGAAGCACAATGAAGCTTGACACCCCGGTCCACCCAGGCCGCATCTTCTCCGCGCAGCAGCACCTGGACGCCTCTGCTTTACACCTGGTTCCGCTGGCTGTGGATCGCCTCCATTGTGTCCAACATCGGCACCTGGATGCAGAATGTCGGCGCGGCCTGGTTGATGACCGAGCTGGCACCGTCAGCCCTGCTGGTGGCTCTGGTCCAAACCGCCACCAATCTTCCGGTGTTCCTGCTCGGAGTGCCCGCCGGAGCCGCGGGCGATCTTTTTAACCGCCGCAAACTGCTGCTGGGCACGCAAGGCCTGATGCTGGCCGCCGCTGCCGTTCTGGGAGTGATGACGCTCTCAGGATCCACTGGCCCGTGGACCTTGCTCTGGCTGACCTTCGCGCTGGGCCTGGGCGCCACCATGAACGGCCCCACCTGGCAGGCCATCATGCCAGACCTGGTCCCGCGATCGGAGCTCCCGGCCGCTATCGCTCTCAATTCCGTGGGCTTCAATCTGGCGCGTGCCGTGGGTCCAGCGCTAGGAGGCGCGGTGGTAGCGGCCATCGGGGCGGGCGCCGCATTCATCCTGAACGCGGTTTCCTTCGTCGGCGTAATGGTGGTGCTCTATCTATGGCGTCGCGATCCCGAGCAGCAGCCTCAGCCGATTTCCACCGAGCGCGTCGGCGCCGCCATCCTGGCCGGAATTCGCTATGTGCGTTTTGCGCCGTCCATCCATTCGGTGTTGGTTCGGTCGGGCAGCTTCATTATTTCGGCCAGCGCATTGTGGTCCCTGCTCCCGCTGGTGGCCAAGGTGGAGCTGCATCGCGACAGCACCGTCTATGGGCTTCTGCTCGGCTGCCTGGGCGTGGGGTCCATTCTTGGCGCGCTCATGCTGCATCGCTTGCGGCAAATGTTCTCGCCGGACACAATGGTCACCGCCGCGGTTGCGCTCTTCGGCGCGGTCAACATTCTGCTCGCCTATCTCGCGAGTTTCGCCGCCGTGGCTATCGCGCTGGTGGTCACCGGCATCGCTTGGATGACCGTCAACTCTACGCTCACCACCGTCACGCAAACCTCCGTGCCGGCTTGGGTGCGCGCTCGCGCACTGGCTGTTTATCTGCTGGTCTTCCAAGGCGCCATGGCCGTCGGCAGCGTGATTTGGGGCGCACTGGCAACGCGCGTAGGGCTCCGCACCGCGCTCTTTTGCGCGGGGACAGCTCTCATCGTCGCTGCCGCCGCGACATCCCGTTTTCGCCTCACCGGCCTGCGTGAGCTCGACACTCGTCCTTCCGGACATTGGCCGGAACCGATTCTGGTGGTCGAGCGGCCCGAAGAACACGGCCCGGTGCTGGTGACCGTGGAATATTCCATCGATCCCGCCCGCGCCCGCGATTTCTCGCGCGACATGCAAGCCATGCGCACAATCCGCCGCCGCGACGGGGCCATTCGTTGGGGGCTCTTTGAAGACGCCGCTACGCCTGGCCGTTACATCGAAACATTCCTGGTGGAAAGCTGGGCCGAGCATCTGCGCCAGCATGAACGCGTCACTATCTCCGATCGCGAAACAGAATCGCGGGCCATTGCCCTGCATCAAGGCGCCGGCCCGCCCAAGGTCACCCACTGGATTGCAAGTAGCGAGTAGTTACTCGAAGTGTAACGGAACCAGATTCTCGTCTTCGTTCAGCTTGCGCCACTCCTTGGCCGTGACGAAGCCGATCTTCTGCCGCTTGGAATCCGACTGCAGCACCCAGGCGATCTCTTTCATCGCCCATAGCGAGGGCTGTGTGCGGTCGATGTAACGGTTGCACTCCGTTACGCGCATACGGACCGGTTTTTCCATCAGCGCGCAGTGTACGTACTCTTCGCTTTCGGCTGGACCGCGCATTACCACGCCGGTGGAGCAGGAATCGCACAGACGGGGCGCGTCGACGGAGCGGGTGCCTTGAAACACTTTGATCGTGGTCATAGATGAATTCCTCCTTCTGCGCATGAGCGCGATTGAAAGACTGGGTTGGCGCGGGAGACTAGTAAACCAGGAAGGTTTTGAGGCAACCCGCGGAGATTGCGAAGCTCTCGTCAGAATGCAATGTGGGCGCCTCCTGTTTTGAAATTGGAAAGTCGTGAAACTAGGTCGTGAAACTAGAAAGACGAATCGGGACTCGATCAACATAACATGCCGCGGCGCAACCCGCCAAGAAGATTTTGATTAATCTTGTTTACCACTCAGCCACGGTGGGCGCTGCAGCCTGAGACGCGTCAATGAAATACGAGGCCGTGGCCGCACCTACGGGTGAACGTTCAATGTGACGTTCGATTGCGCGGTGACGCCGCCGATGGTCACCGTCAACGGCACGGCTGTCCCCGTGGAACTCCCCAGAGGAACCACAACGTTGATTTGCAAAACGCCGAGGATGGAACCAGGGACTACGCCGGCGTAGGAGACTCCCGCGCTCGCATCCACGCCGCCGATACTCAGGGTTGGCAGCGGAGAGAGCTGCGGCAGCGGAGTGTAGCTGACCGGGATGACGAAGCCCGTATTGGTGTTGACGGCTCCCGTCAGAAGCGACGGGTTGTAGTTACCCTCGCCAGTGAGATAGAGGCTGACCGTGTCGCCGATATGCGCTGGATTTGTGGTGCTGTTCAGCGTGACCAGCCCGGAAGTAGCGCCCGTGTTGATCGCCGAGGCTTCCCCCTCGCCCGAGCCATCCGCGGTAAAGATTCCCGGAGCGGCAGGTGCGATGTTGATGGTAGTGCTGGCAGGCGGATTCGCGCCATTCGTGACTATCACGGTCTGCCCCGCACCGATGGTAGCTTCGTAAGGCACCTGCAGCGTCACTTGGCTGGCGCTCACATAGAGGATCGGCGCGTTCTGCCCGTCGATGGTCACCGTTACGTTGCCCAAATTAGTAGTTACGTAGCCTTGAACGACGGACATCGTGGCCGGAATTGCGGGGCCGATATTAGATCCGAACAAAGTGACCAGCTCGCCAGGGCTGAAGGCGGCGCTCGCGTAACTGGCCGCACTGAATACGCCGAATATGGTGGGGACATTGGTCACGCTGACCCCGGTGGGAGCCGAACTCCCACCCGGCGCGGGATTCTCGACGATGATGTTGAGCACTCCCCCTTGAGTCAGCAGCGGGGCAGGGACCACTGCCATCAGCGCCGATGGACTTAGCACCGTGGTTACGAGCGGCGCCGCAACTCCTTGCACAAAGACGCCGGTAGCCGAATAGAAATTCGTCCCGCGAATCGTGATCGTTTGGGCTCCGGCATTCTCGGGGAGCACCGGCGGCCAGATGCTCGCGATGGTGGGTGTCAGGCTGTTCACCGTAACGTAGACCGTGATGTTTTGCGATTTGGCGGTAACACTCGCGCCCGAAGCCACCACCGTAATATTGGCGGAATACGGAGCTACTTTCGGAGCCAGGTTGGTAGCATCCACGTTGATGCTCAGCATGGCCAGGTCCCCAGGCAAAACAATGCCAACCGCCGGCGAAACGGATAGCCAGGCCGCTCCCGCAGTAGCTGTGAATGCGATGGGCGACCCGTTGGTGGACAGCATCACCGTTTGCGCGATGGACGGACTGGGAGGCGCGCTGAAGATCAGACTATTCGTGCTCAAGCTCAAAGTAGACGGCGGAGAAGTAACTTCCAGGCTTACCGTCACCACCGCGGGCGACGCTACACCGGAAACTGTTATGGTCACCGACGACGTGTAGCTGCCCACCGGAAGGCTG
>JBEKLB010000033.1:0-26679 GCA_050010415.1 Bryobacteraceae bacterium
GGGATCCTCAGGGCCCCACAGCTTTTGAGCGACTTCGGCCAGCTCCCGGCGCATACCTTCCCGCTTATCGTCTTTTGCGAGCAGCGCCAGCGCTTGCTGTGCCAAATTTTCCCCTGTCATTTGGTCCTGTATGAGTTCAGGCACAATACGCCGCTCCGCCACCAGATTCACCATGGAATAGAACGGCACGCGAACTAAAGCCTTCCCCATCCACCAACTTAAATTGTTTACTCGATAAAAGGTGACCATGGGGGTTCCGAGCAAGCACGCCTCTATGGTGACCGTTCCACTGGCGGCAAGCGCTACGTCCGCGCAGACGAGCACATCCCAGGTTTTTCCCTCAAGCACTTGGATGGACGCGGAAGAAATCCGTTCCCGGAATTTTGACCCCGGCGATACAGTACCGGGTGGTACCGCCAGGATGAAGCGCGGCGTAGGTTTAGCGGCAGCCCGGAGGCGCTCCACCGCGTCCAGCAATACTGGCAAATGGCGTTCCGATTCGCCCGTTCGGCTGCCGGGGAGCAAGGCGATGAGCGGCGTCCCTTCGGGGATCTCCAAACGCCGGCGCAGTTCGGCGCGGCTGGCGGATGGCTTCACCAGCCGGGTGAGCGGATGACCTATGTAAGTGGCGTCGATACCGTGGCGGGCGAAGAATTGCGGCTCGAAGGGGAAGATGCACAGCAGTTGATCGATGACGCGCCTCATCAGCGGCAGGCGGCTCTTGCGCCAGGCCCAGACTTGGGGCGCCACCAGGTAGAAAACTGGGATGCCAAGCCTCTTGAGCCGGCGGGCCACACGCAGGTGGAAATCCGGGCTGTCGGTCAGGATGGCTACCTCCGGGCGCTCGGTGCGGGCGGCCAGCAGCAGCTTGCGGTACTCGCCGTAGATGCGCGGGATGTGGGTGATCACTTCCACCAGGCCGACCACAGCTAAGCTATGTGCGTCCACAACGGGGCGAACGCCGGCCTTCTGCATCCGCGGGCCTGCGCAGCCGAAGAACTCAATATCGGGCCGGTGGCGGCGGAGTGCGTCCACCAAGGCGGCGGCATAGAGATCCCCCGACGCTTCGCCGGCGGAGATGAGAACTTTGGGGGCCACTCAATATAAGTCTAGCGCTAGCGCGGCTGTTTCTCAGAGATCCGGCTGAACACCCACAATAAAGCGATGCTGGCCGCCAGGATCGCGAAGAACGCAATGAGGTTGAGGGTAATGGCGAAAGCAGCCACCGCTAGCGCGCATCCCCAGCACCAGAATTCGGCTTTGAATCCATCCTTCCAGCGACCCTCGCGTCCGGCCGAGGCAATGCGCGGACCGAGCGCGGGCCACAGACGCGGCACGGCATCGCGATAGCGATCATACTGCTCGCCTTGACCAGCCTGAAGTTCAGACTCCTCCCGGAATATCAGCCGGTAGCAAAACACCAGCATCAAAATGATCGCTACCAAGAAACCGGTGCGGCTCATCATGGCGCCCAATCCGAGGGCCAGCAATACATTAGCGAAATACAGGGGATTGCGGACGCGCCGGTAAGGCCCATCGGCCACCAGCGTTGCAGTCTTCACTTCAGCCGCGTATACCACGGTTGCATTCAGATACGACGATGCCCAGGTGCGAGTGAGAGCCGCGACGATGAGCAAACCGGTAGCGAGAACAAACAGGAGCCGGGCGGCCAGATCTGCGTCGATGAAGTGAAGCCTGGCGCCGAGCCAGTTGGCTAGCGCGGCTGTGGAATTCTGAGGGTCGATGCCGTACACGCTGAATGCGAAGCCAAAGATCAGGCCGAAGACCAGGGCCCGGTTGGTGAACTCCCAATTCGTAGCTCGCATCGGATTCGTTAGAGAATACTATACCCGGCGCGGGGTAATCGCGGTGTTGATTAAAATGAGGGGAGCGCATTCGGGAGGTCGACATGGTTCGTACATTGAGGTTTTGCTCCATCCCTCTTGCCGCGATTCTGCTCTACGGCGCCGCCAATCCCGCATCGGCCGCCGCCGATCCTGCCTGGAAAGACAAGTCCATTTCGCAGTGGACCCAGGAGGACGCGAAACAGATCCTTACCGATTCTCCCTGGGTGAAACAGCTCACGCCGCAGAACGTGCGCGATCTGAGTCCCGATGAGCGGCGCAATGGCGGGGATATGCAGGCCGGCGTCGGCAAGGGCGTTGGGTTGGCGGGGCTCGGTATTTTGGGGCCGCGCAGGCAAGCCGAAGCGATCGCGCGCGCCCACTATAAACCCACGCCGGATGCGGTGATGGTGCGGTGGGAGAGCGCCCAGCCGGTCCGCGCTGCCGAGGAGAAAGCCGGTGAGACCGGCGCTCCCAACATCGACAAGGATCATTACGCCATCGTTGTTTACGATATCCTCACTCCCCAGCGCTACAACCTGGCGAATGAACTGAAAGGCATCGCCTACATCAAGCGCGACAATGCCAAGAATCTGAAGCCCTCCCATGTCGAAATCCTGCGCCAGCCGGACGGGAAAGCCACCTTGGTCTATCTGTTTCCACGCTCCAAGGAAATCACTAAGAAAGACGGCAGGCTGGAATTTGTCGCGCAGATTGGCCGGCTTTTTGTTTCGCAGTTTTTCTACACCTTCCAGATGCAAATCGACGGACAACTGGAGCTCTGACGTTACTATTCGGTTATGCGCCGCAGACGGTGACTTTATCCGGCCTTGTTAAAGCTAATACATTTATGCTTGTACACGGCTCCGGTAGAGTACACTATTCAAAATGGCAAAAGATTGGCGCGGAGCTGCGCTGGCTGCCGGTAAGGGGCCACTCAGCGCATCATGACCACCTTGCTCAGTGTTTTGCTATCGATTGCCGCATTGACCACTCGCCCGCTGCCCGGGGGCACGCGGCTTCACATTCGATTAACTACTGCGGTGGGCTCCTATGCGAGCACTCGGGGATCCACCGTGAGCGCGGTTCTGATTGCGCCGGTAATTGTGGATGGCGAAACCGTCTTGCCGGCCGGGAGCACACTGACGGGGCGCGTGAAGGGGGTCACTCGGGTAGGCTACGGAGTGCGCCATGAAACCGCGGGACTCGATTTGGAGTTCAACCAGATCACGCCGGTAAAAGGAGAAACGGCTCCGATTTCGGCCCAAATCGTGAGTGTGGACAACAGCCGCGAGCGCGTGACTCGCGATGGCCGCATTCAGGGAGTACGTTCCACCGGCAGCCTCTGTTACCGGGTGAGCGGTTACATAAGAACAGCTCTACTGTGGGAGGTGCACGCGCAACTGGCCGAATGGGCCATCCGATCGCTCTTGATGGAATTACCGGAACCCGAGATTTACTATCCCGCCGGCGTTGAACTTACCCTGAGCTTGACCCAACCGCTGCTGCTCGAAGCGCCGCTTCCATCCGAACAACCGGCTGACCGCGAAATCACCCGCGAAATCACCGATGACGAGGAGCGCGAGGAGCTGACGCGCATCGCCGCGGTGATGCCTTATCGTACGCACGTTCCCGCCTCAGACCGGTCGTCCGATCTTACGAACGTTTTGTTTATTGGCACTCACGACCAGATTGTCACGGCATTCGATGCCGCCGGCTGGACACAACCGAGTGCCACGTCCTTCCGCGATCGTATCCATTGGATCCGGGCCGTCGCCGAGCTCCGGGGCGATGAAGCGGCGCCCATGTCCTTGTTGTTGTTGAATGGCGCCGAGCCGGATATGTCCTGGGAAAAAGGCCTGAATGACGTTTCCAAACGCCACCATATCCGAGTGTGGAAGGCGGCTGGCACCTGGCATGGACGCGAGATTTGGGTAGGAGCCGCTACCAGGGATGTCGACTTTGCGTATATGCGGCCAGGGAAAAAGTTGTCGCACAAAATCGAAGAGGACGTCGACAACGAGCGCGACAAAGTGGCTTACGATTTGGCGTTCTCATCCTGCGGAAATCCCTTGG
Organism: Bryobacteraceae bacterium; assembly: GCA_050010415.1. Taxonomy (GTDB): domain Bacteria; phylum Acidobacteriota; class Terriglobia; order Bryobacterales; family Bryobacteraceae; genus Palsa-89. Next base: position 3,921 of record JBEKLB010000033.1, read on the forward strand.
TATGGACGGAGCGGCCGGATTTTCCACGCTTCGCCAGCAATGCGACGGGCGATCCCATCGAGACAGACGGACGCATGGCCGTAATCGAACTCAACGATTGCGATGCGCCCAGGCTTTCCACCGAAACCATCGATACCACACCGCTGCCCGAACATGGCGATTTACTGCAGCGTTTCGCACGGCGCGAGGTGTTAGGCTTTCGGAACGGGGTGCTACGCGCCAACCCGTATTGGCGCGCGTTTGAGGCCAGCCGCTGGCTGATCTACTCCATTCGACAGCGCCACCATCCAACTCCGGAACCGGAATTCCCGAGTGGCTCACGGACAGCCTGGCTGGATTTCAGACAGCCGCCCAATTAGGCCACGCGCCAGCGCGCTAAAGTGGCCAGGGCTTCGTTGTGCGTCAGATCCGGCTTGATAATCAATTCCACCGTCGATACGCCATCCAAATTGACTTCATAATCTTCGAGTTCGCTGGTGGATCCCGCGGGGCTAAAATTCCACTGCTGTCGCACGATCTCCTTCAGTTGGCCGCCGTCCGCCGCCGACCATCGAACGGTAAATTCCTGCAGACGGTCTCGCGTGGGCTCCAGGAAGTGCAGTTGTATGCGATGCACGGCCATGGCCTGGTCGAAGATGAGACGGATTTGCTGCTCGCCCTTTTGGGCTGCTCGCCAACCCGCGCCGCTATCGGGATGAAAGACGGATTCGATGGGAAAGCCGGGATCCTCGGAGGTGACTTCGACGGTCGCGATCTCTCCGAGATCCATCCAGCGCGGGCCGGGTCCTGGTTGAGCAACCGGCCGGTCCGAACCGACAATTCTCTTTCGCACGTTCCTATTCTCGCTCATCCAGCCGACGCAGCAAGGTCCGCAGTTTTTCCTGCTCGCTCGAAGTGAGCGGACTCAGCATGGCGCTAACCAGACGCAGATGATCGGGAAGCGCGGCCCTCACCAGCTTCCGGCCGGCAGCTGTCAAACGGATCACGTTTGCGCGGCGTCCTTTCCGCGAAGGAACCCGTCTGACGAAACCGCGCCGGCTAAGTCGATTCACCAAACCCACCATGTTCCCCTTGGTGACAGCCAACTTGTCAGCCAGCTCCTGCTGGTTCAGCCCCTCCAGCCCCAAGAGCATCGCCAGCAAGTCGAATTGCGCGAGCGTGAGTTTGTGTTTCTTGAGCGAACCCTCCACCTTGGACTGCAGCGTCCAAAAAGTACGGATCATCTGCAGCCAGGTCTCTAACTCAAGGGGGAGGACCTTTCCAATTAACGCGCCGTGCACGGCTCAGGGTCCCAACCGGAGGCGTCGGCGAGTTTTTTGAAATGGCTGGTGGTCACGAACGGAACCGCCAGATATGTTGGATCGTTCACCACGGTCATCACCATCAGCCAGGTATCGGCATTCGGCTCGCTGAACAGGTCGTAATACTCTTTGAGAACGGTCTTCTCGCTATACGGAACGCCGTTCTTGCGGAGGTAACCTGCGCGCAATTGCGTGGTCGTCACTTCCAAAGAGCGGGATCGCGTGCCCAGCCGGGCCGCCAAGCCGAGGCCGAACACCACGGGAGGATTGACGGTTGGGATAGGTCCTTCCCATTTTGCGGCCGAATATCCTTGCCAGGATGGCGCAGCCGCGCGCGGAGCTTCGCCCGAGAAATGCAGCAACCGAGTCTGCTGGCCGGCGTCGGTCTCAATCTTGAGCGTGGCGTCGTCTTGCCACGTAATGTGCAGACGCCCGGGAACACGCATGATGGCGGGCGCGCCATAGGCCTTGCATTGCAGACCGGCGGCTTCGTCTTTAGCTGGATCCCAGGCATCGAGTACCTTGCGGGCTTCGGCATTGGTGGGAATGCTGGCAGCGTCCCCCTTCAGAGGCGTCACCATACGCCAGCGCCAGTCTTCAGTAACATAAGCCACCCAGTATCCAGTGAGATCGACGGGCGCGCCCGGCTTTCCTGGCGCGGGAGGAGCGGGGGGCCCAGGAGGACCGAATTGGGCGGAGAGTCCGCTCGCGATGAGAAGCATGAGCGAGAACAAGTTCGATCTCACCGTGATGGCCCTCCTGCCTCGGTGGCGTGCGAGAGACTTTTGTAAACCGCTTCCACAAAACGGTCCGCGGTCACGAAGCTGCCTTTGGTCACGTACTCGGTGTCGTAATCCAGGGTCGGCCTGGCGGCCTTTACCTGATCGAGCGTCATATTTTTCTGGATCATGTTTCGAATACGGTCGCGAACGATAACCACCATGTCGCGGAATTCCACAACGTCGGCGTCATCGCAGATTCGGCCATGGCCAGGCACGATATAAGTTCCGCCTTCCTGCGTCCTGGCTGGGACCGCGAGCTGCAAGATGTGGTTCAGCGCCGCGATCTCTCCTTGCACGCTGCCGCCGCGTTCGATGTCGAGGAAGGGATATCCGCCGGGCGTGAAAATATCGCCGGTGCTGATAACGTCGGAGCCTCGAAAAAGAACCAGGCTGTCGCCATCGGTGTGTGCGTTCGGCTCATGATAAATGACGATGGCCTCACCGTTGAAGTGCAAGTTCTTGGTGGGTGTTCCGTACTCGTCAATCGGGAGGCCCAGCTCGGGAAAAGCCGGCTGCCCGGGAGCCGTGGCCGTCAACCGGTTGAGCACGTTTTCCTGCGCGATGATTTTCAACGGCAGCGCCGGGTCTGAGCCCGCGAGTTTCGCAATGGCGGCATTCCCGCCCACGTGATCCGGGTGCACGTGCGTGTTGATGATATAGCGCAGCGGCCCCGGGGAAAGCTTGCGAATCTCGGCCATCAGTTTCGGCGCCAAGGGCGCGAATTGTGTGTCGACCATCAACACGCCTTCACTGCCCACCTGCACGGTGGTGTTACCCCCCGCTCCCACCAGCATGTAAATGTTGTGCTGGACGGGCTCGGTGTGAATCTCGACCTGGTCGAAATTCTGCTGCTGGCTGTTGGCAGTTACGGCACAAAGCAGGAAGAGAGGAGTGTAGCGGATGGAAGAGCGCATGGATGTTTACCGTTTGGGCGGAGCCGACGTGGGACTCAGACAAACTTGGCCTTCAGCGCCGCACGAGCAATAGCGCTCACAGCGATCGCGCGGATGCTCCGGCTTCTCCATCTTCTTGCGATACTCGGGATACAGCGTCTCCGCCCCGCCCCGAGTTGCTTCGTAGGGCAAACCGTACCAATCGGCAACCTCGTGTAAAAAGGGATTGGTCCCCGGTAAGTGATTGGGCACGTAATCGGCGGCCTTCGGCACTTCGGAGACCGTTTCGCAGATGTCTCTCGCGATTACTTGTGCCGGATCCAGCACCCAGGTTTGAGTCCGAACCAGCGGCTCGGTCATAAAAACCGGATCGGTGACAACCGTGGCCACGGTTAGATAATCCCCATGCCGCACCCAGTGTTCCGTGAAGGTAGCTTTGTCGCTGCGCGGAACGCCGTTGCGCTTCAGGTAGCTTTCCTTGAGGTGCGTGGTGAAGACGTCCAGCATATTGTCTTCCCACGCGCCGGTGGAAAAGCCCTGCCAGGTGTGCGGCGCATACTCGGATGGATGTGGGCGACCGTCCAGCCAGATGGTCCGCTCCATCTCCTGAAAGGTGATGCGAGTGTGGAACGCGACGGCGCGCTGGGTTACCGGATCCCGAATGACATCCACGCGCATGTTGGCCAGACCCCGCATGGAATAATCGGCCGAGTGCGGCCGGCATTGATACTCGGGAACAACCGAAATGCGATCCGCATCGTAGCTGTCCGCCCGCAGGCGCGCGGCTTCGTTTAGCGGAAGCCCCAAGTAGTCGCCCAGTTCCGGCCCGGGAATGCGATCCGGCAGATCCTCGTGGTACAGGGGCGCCCAACTCCCCGAGAAATCCACCTGCGCGAACGCGGGCGCGCAAACCAGCAGCGCGGCGAAAACAATCTTCATGGTTTTGGTGTCCCTGCTAATTTCTTTTCTTCGGCGCGCGCTCCAGAGAGCATGTCGGCCATGGCGTAATTCCCTTCGTGGCACGCGTATTCGAAGAGCCGGCCATTGCGCTTGGACATCGAAATCTCTACCGTCCACGAGTTGGTGTAGACGGTGGGGTCGTCGATGGTGGCCCGATAAACGATGGTGCCGGGATCCGTGCGGTGGAAGCGCTCCACCACATGCAGATTTTCGTCCGTCATTCCATCCAGATAACCGACACCGAAGCGGCTTTGGTTGTTAAATTTGAAATTGGTGGTGTCCACCACTAGCGTGTCGCCTTCCCAATGGCCGCGCGAATCGCCGGTCCATTGGCGAATCTGGGGCGGAAGATGCGGACTTCCATCCACGGGAATCAACCGCATATCGTGGTTCATCTCCACCGCGATGGCGACCATCCCGCGGCTCTGTACGATCTGATAGTTGTTGTTGTACGGCTCCGGCAGCATGGGCGGCCCAGCCGCGCCAAAGAGAATGCAGCGCTCGGTCAAGAGCCGGTCTTCGGGCCCGTCGGAGGGATGCTGCGCCAGGTACGCATGAAAATCGTCATACCTCTTCTGCGCTTGCGGCGTGAAGGGCGGAACTCTTCCGTCGGGCGGATCTATGACGAGAGAGGTGCGCATGGTGCTGCTGACGCGGGTTCCGCGATCGGTCCAAAAGTTGTTATATGCGCGGCGCGCCAGGTCCGATGCGCCACGCGGACCTTCGATCAGGTCGGCATTACCTTGTTGGATGCGCTGCTTCGCGAATGCAGCCGCTTCTTCCGCGCTGAAAAACTGCTTGGCGCCGAGCTCCTTGGGGCGCTGAAACGGCGTTACGGTAGCGTTCGTCCACACACCCTGCAGGTCGGGATGGCCATCGGGAGTTGTCTGGCCTCGAAGATTCAAGGACGCAAGAAAAACCGCGATCAGAATTCGTGGCAGTTGCACCAGGCCCTCCACAGGCGGGTGAGTTTATGTATAAACCAAGGCCACTTCGAAGTCAAGGGATGGGCGCGGATGTGTCAACGCGGATGTGTCAACAAATGGCGCTGTAGGCCAGCGCTTCTACCTGAGACCGCTGCTACGGCTGAGGCGAGCGCCACGCGGCGCCGTTGGTTTCGCTGCCCGGACGGCGTGGAGCCTTCTTCTTCTGCGCCGCCAGAGCTCGCGCGGCGCTGCAATTGCTGGCGTGCAAACGCATAGCATCTTCGGTGAAAGTCAGCGCGTTCTGGGCGGCCTCTTCTTCCGGACCTTTCTCGCGGCCTTCTAGAATTGCCCGGCACATGAGGGGCAGCTCCTGCAGGCGAATGCCATACGTCCGGCTCAGAGCCAAGTCCGCCCGAACGGTAAACGGCGTCCGCACGCGGTCCGCGTTGATCCCTTCGAATGCGAATACGCGGAATTCCCGATCCTGCGTAAATCCAGTCAGAATGAACTGCATCGTAAAGGCTCCTTTGGTCTGGTCAGACGGCATATGGCTCCCTGGAGGCAGGTACTTTCTTGGCCCGATCCGCCACTAACCGCAAACGCTCAATCAGCTTCTTGCCGAGGCTGATCTCCGCGGGATTGAATTTGTTGCCGGGCATCTTGGGATCGATGAATTCCCTGCGGAATAGTTGATCGGAAGCTAGAGTGGTCAGAAGTCCCAGTTCTTGTTCGGTCAGTTTGAGGGTGATCTGTGCCATGCGATTCGTTTGTCCTATGAATTTGAGTCGGCGGGTGTCGGCAAAGGGCGGCCAGCGAAGGTCTGAGAGTCGAACACGCAACCTCCTCGGTTGTCGGATGGCCTAAGAGAATGGAATCACACCGCCCGACTTAGTTCAGGCGATTTGCGAGTGGGCGGAAGCGCTCAGACATTCACCATTATCGGTTAATTTCCAGGCCCAGTCAAGGCTGCCAACGTTGAAATCGATGGCCGGTTTACTTGTGGCGGTTAAATTGGCCGTGGTTAGAGCAGGAGCTATGATTGGTGGACAAGCTGTGGCTGAGTTAACCTATACCAACATGAGATCAACAAGGCTCCCTCTGCTGCTGACACTAGCTTGTGGCTGTTGTTGGGCGCAGGCGCCCCAACCCGACGGCGGCGGTGTCCGGCCGGGTGAGCTTCCCAAATCCTGGCGCACCGGCGGACCCACCTGCGACGATGCGCCCGAGTGGGAGATTCACGCCTATAATCCCGATCTGTACATTCTGCGGGAAAACGGGTGCGTCAATTATGAGAAGCCGTTCCTCTATCTTTTTTTCGGCAGCGAGAAGGCTTTGCTGATCGACACCGGCGCGGGCGAAACGCATGTCGCATCCGCGGTATCGGGCGTGATCGACGAGTGGGCCATGCGCAATCACCGCCAGCCGCCGCCTCTGATGGTCGGGCACTCGCATTCGCATGACGATCACATCGCGGGCGATGCCCAGTTTCGCGCGCGCGCCAATACAACCGTGGTTCCACTCACCGTTGAGGCGACCATGAAGACCTTCGACATTGCGCACTGGCCGGACGGCGTCGGCAAGATCGATCTGGGTGGCCGCGTCCTGGATGTCGTGCCCATCCCAGGCCACGACGTGCTGAGCGTGGCTTACTACGATCGTCAGACCGGGATCCTGGACGCGGGCGACAGTCTGTATCCAGGCCGGCTATACGTCCACGATTTCCCGTCGTTTGTCGCCAGCACGAAGCGCCTGGTAGGTTTCACCGACGGCAAGATCGTCACGCACATTGTGGGCTGCCACATCGAGCAGGCTCGCACGCCGTACCTGGATTACAAAGTGGGCACCAAGTATCAGCCTGACGAACACTCGCTCGACATGGGGCGGGGCGAACTGCTGGAGTTAAACGACGCTCTGGCGCGCATGAAAACGCCCGTGCGCATGGCATTTCGCGACTTCACGATCTGGCCACAGTAGGAGTGTTAGCATGGGACTTGGACGAACCGAAGGGTGGATCGGCATGGATGCTGAAACGATTTCTATTTTGAGAACGGTATGTACGGCGGGACGCGCCAGTTCTGGATTCAATGGAGACTCGAACGCGCAGCTGGAGCAACTGGCCCAGGACGGATTTCTGGTTGTGGTAACAGTTGCGAAGAAGAAGGGCCTTCCGAGCGCGTATAAACCAACGGAAAAGGGCAAGGAGCTGTTCCGGCAGCTCAGTCTCAAAGGCGCCGCGTAATCAACTCTGTCTCAGGATGAAAGAGCCAGGCACTCCTTTTTGCCATAGGTCTGCACCATATCCAGTAAATCGGTAGAGTGAATCGGCTTGGAAAGATAGGCATCCATGCCCGCTTCGCGGCATCGGTCCTGATCGCCCTTCATGGCGTGCGCGGTCAGCGCGATGATCGGGATGTGGCGGGATGTACGTATCTCGCTTTCACGAATGGCTCTGGCCGCTTCCAATCCGTCCATCCCGGGCATTTGAACATCCATCAGGATCAGATCAAAGGCGCTGTCTTTGAGAGCGTCACCCTTCAATGCGTTCAGGGCTTCCAGGCCATTTCCAACCAGCACCACGTCGTGCCCCTCCTTTTCCAGCATGCGCTGAACCAGGCGTTGGTTGACGAGATTGTCCTCGGCAACCAGGATGCGCGACGTGCAAACTGGCGTCGCCTTAGGAGAATGAGGCAGCGCTCGGATGCTCCCAGTATCCTTTGCGGAAGCGATCTGTTTGCCGAGAGCCCTTGCGATTGCATCCCTCAGTTCTTCCCTGCGCACCGGCTTGAGCAAGTAGGTCGACACGCCGGCCCGGCGGGCACGGTCCAGGTCCCCGGGGCGTTCCCCTGAAGTAAGCATGAGGACCATGGCTCCGGAGCGGTAGCGCGACTGGCTGAGCTTCTCCACGAGTTCTAAACCGTCCATGCCCGGCATATGCACGTCGGTAATGATTAAGGCGAACGGATGGCCTGCTTCGAAGGCTCTCTCGACTGAGGAGATGGCTTCCAAACCACTCGCGGCGGCTACCGGCCGCATGCCCCAACGCGCGAGAACGTCGGTCAAAATACGGCGATTGGTAGCGTTATCATCCACTACCAGCGCGGACCGCCCTTCCAGAAATTCAGGTTCTTCGACCAGTGACGGTTGTGAAGCGTCGCCAAAACGCGCGGTGAAATGGAATGCACTCCCTTCATCCGGCGCGCTCTCCACCCAAATCTTTCCCTGCATCGCCTGCACCAGGCACGCGGAGATGGTCAGCCCAAGCCCCGTGCCCCCGTACTTTCGTGTCATGGAGCCGTCAGCCTGGGAAAAGGCGTCGAAGATCAGCTTCTGTTTCTCGGGAGCAATCCCGATGCCCGTATCGCGAATGACGAAATGCAGATCCGCCTGCTCGCCTGAGTGCCCGTCTAGCGCCACTTCCAGGGCAACCTCTCCGGTGTCCGTAAACTTGATGGCATTGCCCAGCAGGTTCACGATGACCTGGCGAATCCTAACCGGATCGCCGACCACGTAATCGGGAACGTCCGCCTGCCAATCGCACAACAATTCAAGACCTTTCTCGTGCGCGCGCACGGCCAGCGTTCGCAGCGCCTCGTCGAGGTTGTCGCGCAGGTTAAAGCGAATCGGATCCAGCTCCAACCGCCCGGCCTCGATTTTCGAAAAGTCCAGGATGTCGTTGATGATGGTGAGTAGCGAATCCGCCGAGCTCTTCACCGTGCTGAGATAGTCCCGCTGCTCGGCCGTAAGATCGGTGTCGAGCACCAGCTCCGTCATTCCGATCACGCCATTCATCGGAGTCCGGATCTCATGGCTCATGTTGGCGAGAAATTCACTTTTGGCGCGGCTGCCGGCTTCCGCCTTTTCCTTGGCGGATGACAAAGCGGAGTTAGCGGCGACCAGCTCCGCGGTCCTGGAGGACACTTCCTGCTCCAGCCGGCCTTGATGGCTCAACAACTCCTGGTCCCGATGCTGAATCTCGGCTAACATGCCGTTGAATGTGTCCGTCAGTTGGCCCAGGTCGTCATTGGCGGTCTTGGCGGCGCGCACGCTGAAATCCTTCTGAACCGATATGGCGCGTGCCGTGCCGGCCAGGAGGGCGATTGGCTCCGAGATCACGGTCTGGAGCTTCGCCGACATCAGGAAGGCGAGCGACAGCGCGACCATCAAAGTGACAATCACAATCAGTGTGAACTCGCGCAGCTTGGAATTGACGTCGCTCAGGTCCGATTGCAAATAGATTGCGCCGATCGGCTGGCGCGCCAGCAGAATGCCATGAAATATATCGAGGCGCTGGCTGGAGAACGAGGCTCGATCCTCACTGATCTTACTAACTTGGATTTGACCAACTGGATCGTCGGGCGGAGCCTCAGCCTCTTGGTTGCGCCGGTAACTGGCGAAGATCCGGCCATCGGCGGAATAGATGGCGGCGGTCATGATAGAGCGTTTCGCTCTCAATCCCGACAGTAGCTCGGCGGCGGTTTTCCGGTCGCCAAAGCTGAGCGCCGCTGTGCTGTTGTCGCCGGTGATCTCGGCCAGCACGCCGAGATCGCGCCGCAGCGAGTCCCGCAGCGTGTAATCGTGATAAATGAGTACCGCCCCGCAGGCCATGATCAAGGCCGCGCCCACGGTAACCATGACGATGAAGTGCAGCTTCTGGCGAATGGGAAGGTCGCGATAGCGCGTGTTCAGGCTCATCGGCTTTTCTCCGACCTCACGATTTGCGCCAGGCTTAAGAGCTTGGAGCTGATATGCAGCTGCTCGCGTTCGGCGGCATCTATATTGATCTCGAAGCGCACGCGGCCATCGTCCAGCTTGAAATTAATCACTCCGCCATCGGTGGCGAAACCATCCGTTTCACCCACGGACAAAATGCCTGTGACTTTCAAACTGGGGCAGATTGAGCGGAAGTGTTTCCTTTCCGCTGCAGGCACGACAAGAATCTGGCAGGCGTTGGCGCCTTCGGCGTCGGAAACCTGGCGAAAGACAAACGCCCGGCCTTCGATCGACTTGCTATGAATCACTTCTTCGAGGGCCTTTCCCAGGGGAGTGTGCCCGATGGCGCAGATGACGATGGGATCGTTGGGTGTTTTGAAGGCTGGCGCCGGCCACTCGACGAACTTGGCAAAGTTAAAAACGAAGGCGGCTTTCACCTGGTATTCATCCATCGCTTGACCACCCAGCGCCTGGCCACTCGCGGTGGCAGCGAGCCAGCCTCCCAGAAACATCGCCGTGATGAATCGATCTGCCATAACGGTGCTTCCACCTGATCAAAAGCGCCAGGTTATTTTCCCGAAAACGCTGCGCTCCACCACCGTGCGATTTAGCGAATCCGTATCGAAAAACTCGATGTGGCGGGGCGTCAACAAATCCTGTCCTACGATGCTGAACTCGACGAACTCTCCCATTCTCCAGCCCAACCGGCTGTCCAGCCGCGGATATCCCGGAACGCTTCCAACCGCCAGTTTGCTCACATACCCGACGGTGTTATCCCATTCCAGATGGTGTGGAAGGTCGAGCAGCGACCGGACCTGAAACTGATGGTTGGGAGACGTGCCCGGCGGTATTTCCAGAGCCGACGAATTCCCATCGACCTCGATATGAAAGTAAGAGTAGCCTGGGCTGATCCGCCAGTGATTCGTCACGTTCCAATTCCCGGAGAATTCAGCGCCATAGGTATGAGCCGGCGGGCCATTGACGAGAAGCTCTGGCAGCACCAGGTAGGGAACACCTTGTTGGGTGCTGGAGAAGTACGGCGTCTCGGCGGCTGTCGACTCCAGATTCCTATAGAGGCCGCCGAAACCTGTCACGTCCAGGGACACGTGCTTGCCGGCTTGGACACGGTAACCGGCCTCAAAATCGCGAAGCTCTTCCGCTTTCATCAGCGGGTTTCCGAGTGCTCTGACCAGCGCGAAGGAAGAGCCCATCGGAAAGCTTGCCAGATCATCTCGAACGTCGTCATCGGTGGGACTGGGCTCCCGAATGGCGCGCGCGGCGGACACCCAAACGGTTTCCTTCCCGCTGGGCGTCCAGACCAATTGCGCGCTGGGCTCGAATTCAGGACCGGTAAAGTCGTTGTGCTCGGCCTTGGTGCCCATGGTCAGCGAAAGGGTACCGGTGAGCTTCAGTTGATCCTGTACGAAGCCGCTCCACAAGCTATCGAACCTACGATTGGGAACAATCGAGATGGCGTAGCCCGCGCTATATGCACTGTCGATGAAGCGCGTTCCCAGTCCCCACACAACATCATTCCGCGACCCCAATGCAATGTGATGTTGAAAATCCAGATCCACGGTGTTTTCTTCGTTCGTGAATCCCAGATCCAGGTGCCGCGAGGCATCGTCGTACATTTCGAGCGACATGCTGGATCCATTCACGAGTGTGTGATTCCAGCGCGCCAGGATGTTGCCATCCGTTCCTGCCACCGGATCATTGAAAGTTCTCGATAGCGGCAGGGCGCCGGAGAACAAGGTGGTGATGGTCTGGCTCTCGGCCGTTTTGAGGAAATCCCCTTGAACGGTCAGCGTGTCGCGCTGGGAAAGATCCCAATCGGACCGGAAGCCGGCTTGACCAGCCTGCCATCCGTCGGCCGCCTGCTGGCCGTTTGGAAACACGGAACTGCCAATGTCGAAATAGTTTCCGGCGACACGATAGGAACCCGTCTGGCCGATGCTGCCTCCATACTGAATCAAACCGTCCGCGTGATCCCGCGACCCCGCGCCTGTCGACATCAGACCTCCCTGCGTAACGTTCGAATTCTTGGTAATGATGTTGATCACTCCATTCACTGCATTAGCGCCCCATACCGTGCCTCCCGGTCCCCGGATCACTTCAATCCGATCGATGTCCTCCACCGGCACGTTCACCATGTCCCAGAAGACGCCTGAAAATGAGGGACTATACACCGATCGGCCGTCGATCAGCACCAGCACTTTGTTCGCGAACAAACTATTGAACCCGCGTATGCTGATGGCCCATTGATTCGCACTGACGCGCGCCACGTCCACACCGGGCGCCAGCCGGAGCAGGTCGGGAATGTTGGTGGCGCCGGACCGTCGGATATCTTCTTGCGTGATCACGAAAATCGCGGCGGCGGCCTGGGAGAGCTTCTGCTCCTTCTTCGAGACCGAAGTCACCTGAATGTTCATCAGATCCTCGAGACTGGCCTGGGAGAGATCAGTGGACTGTTGGGCCAAGCTCGGCCAGCCGGTGAGCATGGCTAGCAAGGCTATGCATTGGGGATATTTACTCCCAATGATCGCAGCATGACTGCGTTTGTTAAGAATATAAAGGAACATTTTCGGCCTGCATCTCGTGGCGAGACAATGCACACACCTTGCCATCCTGCCTTGGCTTATCGGCCGAGCCGGAGAGTTCTTCGCTATATTGCTCTGGCAGCGTGAGTTTAGAGGACGACCCGTGGCCTTCGGATGCCGCGGCTTAGGTCGGGTCTCCGATTAGCGCCCCAGCGGAACTAAGGTTAATGATTTACCTGGATGTGTGCGGTGTTGAGGCATATTGCACAGCACTCCAAGGTTCTCGACGATTTCATTTGCGCGGTTTAGCGCGATTCCACACCGCCGCTGCCGCTGTGCGAACCATAGGTCCGCGAGTAGACTTTGGTGAATTCCGCGCCCAGAAAGAAAAGCTGCGCCGAATAAAAGACCCACACCAAACACAGGACCACCGTCCAAGCCGCTCCATATGTGGATTCAAAGCCGACTCTTCCCAGGTAGATCGCCAGCAACTGCTTACCGATGGTGAATAGCAACGATGTGACTGACGCTCCCATCATCACGTCGCTCCATCGAAGATGGACGTCGGGAAGGAGCTTGTAAATGGCTCCAAATAGCAGAGTCACCACAATGAAAGACAGAGCAAAGGCCACCAGATGCAGAATCCAGGCCGGTGTCGGAAGGAGCGGGAGAAAGAAATTTCCGATGGCGGTGATGAAGACGCTGGCAATCAGGGAGATGAGCAGCAGGCATCCGGCTGCCAAAACTACCAGCGCAGAATAAAACCGCTGCTTGATAAAGGCTAGGATATTTCCGAGCCACGAGCCGGCGCCGGATTCCGCAACGCCCCAGATCAGGTTCAGCGCGGAGTGCAGCTCCAATACCACCGAAGACGCTCCGACGATAAGCGTCGCAACGCTCAGGATCGTGGCGGTGAGCCCGCTGGTTGGCCGATGGGCGCCCCGAATGACCGCTTGGATGGCTTGTGCGGCGGGGCCGCCGACCAACGTTTGAATTTCCCACGCCAGTTGCCCCTGCACGGCTTGCTCTCCAAAAACACGGTCGGCCAATGCGATGGATATGACGAGCAGGGGAGCTGAAGAGAGAATGGTGTAGTAGGCGAGCGAAGCGGCCAGGCGTGGGACATCGTCGCGCGACCATTCATCGAAAATCTGCCCCAGCAGAGAGGCCATGCGCCGATACAGTGCCACCTTCTTTTTTATAGCTCGTTCGGGGGCTTCTTATAGCTCGCTCGGGGGCTACTTGCCGTCCACCGAAAAAGCCAGTAGCACGTTCCCCGCTTTTCCTCCGACGAATCCGTAACCGCTGGTGGTGATCAGCATGCCATTGGCGATGGCTGGTCCGCCTCCATCGAAAGATCCGCCATGCGCCGGCACATGATTGATTGTGTCGAAATCGCGCAGGGCGTCGAAATCCCAGACGATTTCGCCGGTCTTGGTGGAATAGGCGCGCAGGCGTCCTCCCCAGGACCCGGAGAACGCGATGCCGGGCATGGCCGAAACCGCGGCCAGCGCCGCCTTCACGCCGGCTCCTTCCGGCGCGGGCGTGCTCCACAGCTTCTCGCCCGTGTCGAATCGGACTGCGTACATTCCCGGCATTCCCTTTTCGCCCTTGTTGAGGTCCGAGACGGCGGTATAAATGGCGTGATCGTCGAATGCCCCGCCCCACAGGATGCCCCCCTGCGCTCCGCCCGCGCCGACGCGAGTCTGCCAAAGGATTTTGCCGCGCTGATCCGGATCGAATCCGTAAACTAATCCCGCCTTTTGCGTTGCCACCAGAACCTGCTTGCCGCTGGGCAAAGAGCGCAAAACCGAGGAGCTGCCGAAATCGAGGTCATCACCGGGATCGTCGGGGCAATTCGGCCCCTTGGGGCAGCCCACCATCCAGTTGTCGCGGGGCGTCGCTTGGACGGACCAAAGCAGGCTTCCGCTGGCGAGATCGAAAGCGAGAATCGAATCGCTGGTGGGAAGGTCGATGCCGGTGAACGAATTCCCGGTGTTCACGTACACTCGCTGGCGCTTTTCGTCGATGGTGGGTGAGTTCCAGACGCCGGCTCCCGCGGGGCCGTAGAGCTGAGTTCCAGCCGAGTTTTTCTTGTAAGCCTTGGGCGGATCGGGAACGGAGTACGATTTCCAGATTTTCTGCCCCGTTTCGGCATCCAGCGCGAGCAGGCTTCCCCGAAAAGTGCAGCACTCATATTGCGGCGAACCGCCCACCAGTTCCTCCGACGACGCGACGGGAACATAGAGCCTGCCCTTGTAATAGGTCGGCGATCCGACAATGCGCGCCGCGGGGTGATCGTCCACCTTCACTTTCCAGAGCGGCTTGCCGGTTTCGGCGTCCACGGCGTGCGCCCACGCGTGATAGTCGCCGAAGTAGGCGATCCAGCGCGAGGATTTTGGCGATCGAACGATGCTGATCGCGGTTCGAACGATGCCCACTGCGTCGTAGGTCCAATAGACGCAACCGGTGGACGCGTCTAGCGAATACACCGTGCCGCCGTTGCTTCCAACGAACAGCCGCCCGCTGACGATGGTCGGTTGCGCCGCGGCTTGGGTGTCGTCGGGAAATCCGAAAGCCCACTTGAGCTTCAGCCGGGAGGCATCCTCCGCCTTAAACCCAGGATTGGGCTGGTAGCGCGCGTTAGACAGGTTTACGCCCCATCCGTTCCAATCGCCCGAGCCGGGCGAAAATTTTGGGTTGCTGGTGCATCGCCCCGCGGCAGGATCGACTGCGGCGCTGGAGAGGTTCTTACCCGTAACATACAGCGCCACCGAGCGGACTTCACTAGTGGCCAGGGTGGCTCCTTGCATCGTCATCTTGCCGCGCAGCAATGCGTTCATCACTTGCTCGGGTGTCAAATTGCCAAGCTCCGCGCGGGTGGGGGTTCGCGAGCCGGTCTCGGTTTGATGGCAAGTGGCGCAATGGCTCTCGAAGACAGCCGCACCATCGGGGGGTGCGGCGGACACCGCCATTGCAAAAGCAACTGCGAAGAGTAATCGCATAGGATCTCCGCGGCAGTGTATCATAAACCGAAATGTCAGCCACACGTGCCGCGGCGGTCTTCATCCTGGCGTCAGTTGCGACCTGCGTTTTCGCGCAGACACCGGCCGAACCGGGCGCCGTGGTTGGCGTGGGAGGCTTCAGCCACATTGTAGACAACGTCGACAGGTCGGTGGCGTTCTATCGCGATGTTCTCGGCCTCGAAATGCCCAACCCGCCGCGCGCGTTCGACAGCACGCCTTGGATCATCGACATGGGCAACACGCCAGGCGCGCAATCCAGGCCCGCGATCCTGCATATTCCGGGTTCGCAATTGGGCGTGGAGCTGATCGACTACAAAGATATCGACCGTAAAGCAATGCATCCGCATTTCCAGGATCCCGGCGCCGCCAGCCTGATTCTAACCGTGCGCGATATGGATGCGATGATGATCAAGCTGAAAGCGGCGTATGTGCACGTCATCAGCAAGGGCGGTGAGCCCGCCACCCTGAAGGGACCCAACGGACGCGTGGGACACGTGGTATTCCTGCAGGACCCCGACGGCTTTTTCATCGAAATCTCACAACGCGACCCAACGCCGCCCACCACCGCTCCCGCATCGAGCAACATCATCGGCGGCGCATTCGAAACCATCGTCGCCGACCTGGATCAGACGCTGCACATCTATCGCGACATCCTGGGATTTCAAACCGTTCCGCCCACCGCCTGGGATGGCGCCAAGCTGATGATGGACACCGCGGGCACTCCCGGCGCGCAGTTTCGCCGCAGCGCCGCCACCATTCCCGGAACCTCGGTGATGATGGCTTTCATGGAATTTAAGGATATCGATCGCACTCCCTTGCACACCCGGATTCAAGATCCAGGCACCGCGATTCTGCAAGTGGGCGTGCGCGATATCGATGCCACGGTGAAAGCGCTTCAAGCAGCGGGGGTCACCGTCATTTCGAGAAACGGCGAGCCGGTAATGAATGGGACGTCGCGTTTTTGCATGGTTCGCGATCCGAATAATCTTTATTTGGAACTATTCCAGCGGGGCCCGCGAAAGCAATAGTAACCTAGTAACGAGCATCCCCATGATTGCAAGTCAACCTTCTGTCGAAACGGTATCGTTCTATATCAACGGCCAATGGGAGAGCGCCGGAAACCGGAAGCTCGCCCCCGTCACCAATCCCGCGACGGGCGCTGAAATCGCGCAAGTGGCTTATGCCACCGCGGAAGACGTGGATCGCACGGTGCGTGCCGCGCACGCGGCGTATCTCAAATGGCGCGATGTGCCGGTGGTGGATCGGATGCAGCCGCTTTATCGCTACAAGATGCTGCTCGAAAAGAACCACCACGAGCTGGCGTCGACGCTGACCACGGAGAACGGAAAAACGATCGACGATGCGCGCGCCGAAGTCCGCCGCGCCATCCAGATGGTGGAAGTGGCGTGCGGCATGCCCAGCCTGATGATGGGCGATTCGTTAAACGATGTTTCCGCCGGCATCGATAGCCATACCATCCGGCA
This sequence comes from Bryobacteraceae bacterium, assembly GCA_050010415.1. GTDB lineage: Bacteria > Acidobacteriota > Terriglobia > Bryobacterales > Bryobacteraceae > Palsa-89. The sequence goes on from JBEKLB010000033.1 coordinate 20,543, forward strand.
GCCTTTGGGCGTTTGCGCCGGCATCACGCCGTTCAACTTTCCCGCCATGGTGCCGATGTGGATGTGGCCGTTCGCCATCGCCGCAGGCAACGCGTTCATCTTGAAACCATCCGAAAAAGTGCCGATGACGCCGACGCTGGCCGCCAAGCTATTGCACGAAGCGGGACTGCCGGCCGGTGTTTTCAATTTGATTCATGGCGACAAGGTGGCGGTGGATGCATTGTTGCGTCATCCCCTGGTGCGCGCGGTTTCATTCGTCGGATCGACGCCTGTAGCGAAGTACATTTACAAAACGGCGGCGGAGGAAGGTAAGCGCGTGCAGGCGCTGGGAGGCGCGAAGAATCATCTGGTGGTGATGCCGGATGCGCACCTGCCGAAGACGGTGGAAAACATCATCAGCTCGGCGTTCGGCGCCGCGGGCGAGCGCTGCCTGGCGGGAAGCGTGTTGGTTCCAGTGGGCGATGCGGCCGAACCGCTGCTCAAGCTTTTGATCGAAAAAGTCAATGAAATGCGCGTCGGCGATGGCGGCGAAGAGGGCGTCGGCATGGGGCCGCTGGTCACCAAGGAACACCGCGATCGCGTGGCCGGTTATATCGAGAAGGGTGTGGCGGAAGGCGCGAAACCGCTTCTAGACGGGCGAACTTCTAAGCCGAAGGGCAACGGCTTTTTCCTCGGGCCAACCATCTTCGACGGCGTGCAGCCGGAGATGACCATCGCGAAAGACGAGATCTTCGGGCCCGTGTTGTCGGTGATTCGGGTGAAGACACTCGAAGAAGCCATCGAGCTGGTGAACCGGTCGCCCTTTGGCAACGCCACTTCCATTTTCACCGGAAGTGGAAAAGCGGCGCGTGAATACTCGGCACGCGTGGAGGCCGGCATGGTGGGAATCAACGTCGGAGTGGCCGCGCCCATGGCGTTCTTCCCGTTCGCGGGCTGGAAGAACTCGTTCTTTGGCGATTTACACGCACACGGCAAAGACGCTGTCATGTTCTACACCGAGCAAAAAGTGCTCATGACGCGCTGGTTTTGAGGCAGGTGGTTCTGAAGTCGGCTGACCGTCAACCGGTCCACGTAGTTTACGGGGGCGCGCAGCTTTACAAAACCGAGACTCCCGCGCGCTTGGGCACGCTCGCGCTGGAGCTGATTCGTAACTACACTCCCGACGCGTCTTCATTCTCCGAATGCCTGGGATTGCCGCGCGAACTTGCCAATTCCGTCTTCGAACGCACTGTCGCCAAGCTGGAGCGCGAGCCAGTGGAAGATTTTCGAATCGATTTCGAGGATGGCTACGGATATCGGTCGGACGAGGAAGAAGACGGGCACGCAGCGTCCACGGCGCAATTGCTGGCGCGAGGGATGGGGAAGCCGGGCTTTCCACCTTTCATCGGAATTCGAATCAAGCCGTTCACCGAAGCGCTTCGCGCGCGGTCGGCGCGGACATTGGATCTGTTTCTGACTGCGCTGTTCCAGGAGTCGAGCCGCCTTCCGGAAAACTTCGTGATCACGCTTCCCAAGATCACGGACCCGAAACAAGTAACCAAGCTGGTCGAACTGCTCGATCAGGCGGAAGCTCGCTATGGTCTCGAAGCTCGGGCGATCAGGATCGAGTTGATGATCGAAACGCCGCAAAACATCATCGATTCTTCCGGGTCTATCGGCATTCCGAAGCTGATTGAATCCGCGCAAGGGCGCTGCCGAGGCTTGCATTTCGGCCCTTATGACTATTCGGCGAGCTGCAACATCGCGGCGGCCGAGCAACGGCTGGATCATCCGGCGTGCGATTTTGCGCGTCACGTTATCCAGGTGAGCGCGGCGGATCGCGGTGTGTTTCTCTCGGATGGTCCGAGCACCATATTGCCCATCCCGAGGCATCGCGGGCCCGCGTTAACTGATGACCAAAGAGCCGAGAATCGCGCGGTAGTCCAGCGAGCCATGCGCCATCATTTCGATCTGGTGCAGCGCTCGCTCGCGCACGGCTATTACCAGGGCTGGGACCTGCATCCCGGACAAATTCCCTCGCGTTACGCGGCGGTGTACGCATTTTTCCTCAAGAGCCTGGACGCGGCTGCGGCGCGGCTGCGGAATTTCGTCGACCAGGCGGCGCAAGCCACACTGGTCGGCGATGTCTTTGACGACGCGGCAACCGGACAAGGCCTGCTGAACTTTCTTCTGCGCGGCGTGAATTGCGGAGCGTTCACCGAAGCCGAAGCGGCGGCATCCGGGCTCACCATCGACGAGTTGCGCGGCCGGTCTTTCCTCAAGATCATGGAAAACCGCCGGAAGCCATAAAACTTTCCGCCGTTCTTAAGCGTTCATCGCCATCAGCAGGAACGCGTAGTCGAATGCCGTTTCCTTGATGCCTTCATACCGGCCGGACGGACCGAAATGGCCGCTGCCGAGGTCGGTCTTGAGCAAGAGCAAATTCGAATCCTTTTTCAACGCGCGCAGTTTCGCAACCCACTTGGCGGGCTCCCAGTACGACACTCGCGGATCGTTGAGACCGGCTGTGACCAGCATCGTCGGATACTCACGCGGCGCCACGTTGTCGTACGGCGAATAAGCTCGGATGTAGTCGTAGTATTCCTGGTTTTCGGGGTTTCCCCATTCCTCATATTCCGCGATAGTGAGCGGAAGTGTCGGATCGAACATGGTGTTCAATGTGTCCACGAATGGCACCTTGGCGATAGCGGCGTGAAACAGCTCCGGCCGCATATTCAGCGCCGCGCCCATCAACAGGCCGCCCGCGCTGCCGCCCATGATCGCAAGACGATGGCTCGCAGTGTAACCCGCCGAGACGACGTGCTCCGCGCACGCAATGAAGTCGCTGAAGGTATTCTTTTTCTGAAGCAGTTTACCCTGATCGTGCCACACTTCGCCCATCTCCGCGCCTCCTCGAATGTGAGCGATGGCAAAGATGAACCCGCGATCCAGCAGGCTCAAGCGATCGGAAGAAAATCGCGGATCGATGCTGTGGCCGTACGCGCCGTAGCCATAGAGCAACATCGGGCGGGCTCCGTCACGCTCGGAGTCCTTGCGATAGACCAATGAAATCGGCACTTCCGCGCCATCCGGCGCCTTCGCGAAGATCCTCTCAGATTGATATTGCGGTGCATCGTACCCGCCGCGCACTTCGTATTGTTTCTTCAACTCTCGCTCGCGCGTTCGCACGTTGTAGTCAAATACTGAAGCAGGAGTTACGAGCGATGTGTAGTTGAAGCGTAAGAGATTGGTCTCATATTCAGCGTTACCGGCCGCGGCCACGGCATAAACCGGCTCGGGAAATTCAACGTAGTGAAAGTTGTCACCCTCACCGTGACGTATGCAAATCCGTTCCAACCCTCGTTCCCGCTCGTATACGACAAAATGATTTTCGAATTGATCAACGCCCTCGATCGTCACATCCGAACGCGCTGGGATCACCTCTTCCCAGCTCTCGGTAGATGGGTCTGACACCTTAGTTCTCATTAAGCGAAAGTTTTTCGCTTGTTCATTTGTCCGAATGTAGAAGTATTCGGCCCAGTGCGATGCGTCATATTCGACGCCCTGCCGCCGCGGCAGCATCACACGAAATTCTTCGCGAGGTTCGGCAGCTTCCAGATACCGCAGCTCCGATGTGAGCGGGCTGGATGATTCTATGAACACGAATCGCCGGCTGCGTGTCTTCGCCAGCGCCAGTTCGAAACGCCCATCGGTTTCTTCATAGACCAAGCTGTCCGGCGCATCCCCGAGTTGGTGCCGATAGACACGATACGGACGCTTCATCTGGTCCAACACCGTATAGAAAAAGGTTCGGTTATCGTTCGCCCACTCGAGCGTGTAATAAGTGTTCGCGATCCGATCCGGCAAGAGTTCGCCGGTTTCAAGATTCTTCACATAGATGGTGTAGGCCTCGTCGCCTTCCACATCGGTGGAATACGCGAGCAACCGGTGATCTGGGCTGACTGCGAAGTTTCCCAAACGAAAATACTTCTGCCCTTCGGCCAAGACGTTCGAATCGAGAAGGATCTCCTCCGGTGCAACCAGATTGCCGTGTTTGCGGCATTGAACCGAATACGCCTTGCCTTCCTCGGTGCGCGTGTAATAGAAATAATCGTCGCGCTTCACCGGTACCGAGAGGTCGGTCTCCTGAATGCGCCCGAGAATCTCACGATAAAGTGTCTCCTGGAGCGGCTTGGTGGGCGCCATCACATCGGCGGTGTATGCATTCTCGGCTTCGAGATAGGAAATGACGTCTGGATCAGAACGGTCGCGCAGCCACGTATAACTGTCGATACGCGTTTCCCCGTGACGACTGATTTCTTTTGGATCGACTCTTGCGATTGGCGGAGTTATTGGCTCTCCTCTTTCCCCATATACAGTTCGCTGACGATCTCGCGATGATTCTCCAACACTCGATTTCGCCGCACTTTCATGGTAGGAGTCAGCTCGCCGGTTTCGATGGAGAACTCGCGCTCAATGATGCGAAACTTTCGTATCTGCTCAAATGGCGCTAGCCGGCGGTTCACGCGCGCCACCGCTTTCTTGACCTCCGCTTCCCCGGCATTGGCCCCTTCCACGGCGTTGACGGTCACGAGAGCGGTGACGTATGGCAAACGATCGCCGATCAGCACCACTTGATTGATGATCGGCTCGGACTTGAAGAGCAACTCGATACGCGCGGGATATATCTTCTTGCCGTTGGACGAAACGATGAGTTCCTTCTTGCGGCCCGTGATGTAGACGTAGCCGTCAGTATCGAATTCAGCGATGTCCCCGGTGTGCAGCCAGCCATCGCGCAACACAGACTGAGTGGCCTCCCCATCATTGGGATATCCCGAGAACAGGGTGGGGCTCTTCACCAGCAGTTCGCCATCTTCGGCCAAGCGTAGCTCCACGCCGGGCATTCTTATGCCGATGCTTCCGGATTTCGGGCGAGCAACGGGGTTCAAACAAACCACGCCACCTTCGGTGAGTCCGTATCCTTCGATGAGGGGCATTCCGATGGCTGCATAAAAGCGCGCCAGCTCCTTGCCCAGCGGGGCCGCGCCCGAGGCAGCCACTTTGATGCGGCCGCCCAGACGCGCGCGAATCTTAGAGAACACCAGCCGGTCTGCGATTCTGAGTAACGCTAGCATCGTTTTGGGAACGGGTTTGCCTTCCTCGCGAAGGCGGCTCACTTCGGCGCCCAGTCCGACGGCCCCATGAAACATCTTTCTGGCAGCCGCACTTTTCTTCTTCACCTCGGTGTCGACGCTGGCGAAGATGCGCTCCCACACTCGTGGCGGCGCCAGGACGAAAGTTGGCCGGATGCTCTTCAGTTCGTGCGGCAATTTGGCGATTCCCTCCGAGAACCACACAGGAAAGCCGAAGCGAATAGGAAGAAACTCGATCACCACGCGTTGCGCGATGTGTGCGGATGGAAGGAAGGCGATGGTGGAGTCAGCGTGTGTGAGCGGCAGCACCTGTGGCCCCATGTCGATGTTGGATGTGAGCGCTGAGTGGCTTACCAGGCCCATTTTCGGCTCGCCCGTCGCGCCGGAGGTGAGATACAGGATCGCGGCATCTTCCGCATGCACTTGCGCACGAATCTTCGCGAATGCCTGCGGATCTTTTTTCAGCGCGGCACGCCCGGTAGTCCGCAATTGCTCCAATGTGATGGCATGCTCCGCTTCGCCGGTGAGCAGGATCCACTGCAATCCGGTGAGTGGATCGGGCCCGGCCCCATCCATGAGCGCCCGCATGCTCTTCGCATCTTCTATGAAAATGGCTTTGGCATGGCTGGCTCGCACATTCTTCGCTTGATCCGGAAATGGATAGGTGGTGTAGAGCGCAGCCGCGATGGAACCATTCGTCAGGATGCCCAGGTCCGCGAGATAGAATTCCGCGCGGGTCTCGGAATGAAGCGCCACCGTGTCGCCTTTTCCAATGCCTAACTGGCGCAGGCCGCATGCAATTTCTTCCGCCGCGCGCTTGTACTCCATCCACGTGTACGTTCGATAATTGCCCTTGCCGGTGGGCTGATGTAAGGCCGCCGAGTTGCCAAAAGTCCGCGCGGTTTCTTCCAGGACCGCATACATGGTACGAGAACCCATTCGCCTATTGTAGACGTGCTAGGGTGTGGATTGTGTTAAAGGACTGCGCTTGTGAGCACCTGGTCT
>JBEKLB010000034.1:0-30993 GCA_050010415.1 Bryobacteraceae bacterium
ATCATACACGCTCATCGGCAGGGCATCCTCACCGCTACCACGCTAATGGCAACCGGCGCCGCCTTCGATCATGCCGTCGCGTTGGCGCGCGAAAATCCCACACTCGACGTCGGGGTGCATCTGGTTCTAGTGGGCAGCGACGGTTTCCCGCCCACCGTTGCTCAGTTGATTCGGCAGATCGCCCTCGGCCGCATCCGCATTTACGACGAGCTGGCCGCGCAGGTGCGCAAGGTGCAAAACTCTGGGCTTCATCCCACTCATCTGGATACGCACAAACACACCCACCTGTTGCCTCCGGTGCTCAATGCGGTGGCGCGCATCGCTTCTGAGTTCAAGATTCCCTGGGTGCGCCGTCCGTTCGATTTCCCGCTCCACGGAGTAGGTGTGCCCTGGCAGCGGCAGGCCATTAGCAAGACTCTCGGATTCGCCCGGGCCGGTTTTCATCGCGTGCTGGAGCGCCACCAATGCCGGACTACCGATCATTTTGCTGGATTTCAGCTCACAGGACATTATGATGCCGCGGAACTGGCGCGCTTGATCCGCGGCCTACCTGAGGGCAGCACCGAATTCATGTGCCATCCCGGCTTTTGCACCCAAGAACTGCAAGCTGCCCGCACGCGCCTGAAGGAAAGCCGGCGGCGCGAGCTGGACGCGCTAACCAGCCAAGAGGTCCGCAAAGCCGTCGTAGAGTCGAACGTCACACTCGCTCGATACGCGGAAATCCGTTAACTTGGAGCATAATGCCAGGCCTTCCTCCAATCATCGACCGCGAACTGCTTTTTGGCGATCCGGAAATCTCCGGCGCTCAGCTTTCCCCGGACGGCAGGTACATCGCATTCGTCAAGCCCTGGAAAGAAACGCGCAACATCTGGGTAAAGAAGACCGATGAACCGTTCAGCTCCGCCCGGCTGATGACCACCGAAACGGCGCGGCCCGTAGCCGGTTTTTTGTGGACTCGGGACGCCAGGTTCATCGCCTACGCCAAGGACAACGCCGGTGACGAAAACTTCAACGTCTATTCAGTGGATCCGGGCGCGCCCGCTCCATCCGGCGCCGATGCTCCACCTTCGCGCGATCTCACCAATTTGGCCGGCGTTCGTGTCATGCTGTTCAGCGCGCCCAAGTCCGATCCCGATGTCATTTATATCGGCCTCAACGATCGCGACAAATCCTGGCACGATCTTTACAAGCTCAAGATCTCCACCGGCGAGCGCACTCTGATCCGCGAGAACACGGACCGTATCGCCGGATGGATCTTCGATCTTCGAGGAAATTTGCGGCTGGCGCAGCGCGTTCTGGATAACGGCGATCAGGAAATTCTGCGCGTGGATGCGAGCGGTTTCACGCCGATTTTCACCTGCAACGTGTTTGAAGCTTGCGATGTGGTTCAATTCCATCGGGACGGCCAGCGCGCTTATATTCAGACCAACCGGGGCGAACTGGATCTGATGACGCTCGCGCTGCTCGATCCCGCGACTGGTCAGATTGAAATCGTGGAATCCGATCCGCTGGCTCGCGTCGATCTGGAATCCGCCTGGTTTTCCGAAGCCACCGATGAACTCGTCGAAACCCAGTACTCCGACGATCGCGAGCGGCGCTATTTCAAGGACCCAGGCTTCGAAGCCGACTATCGTTGGTTGGAAACGAAATTCCCGGGCAAAGAAATCTCGGTCAATTCCGGTACGCGCGACGAGAGTCAGTGGCTGATCAGCGCGCACGGGGACACGGAGCCCGGTGAGACTTATTTGTTCGATCGCAAAACGCGCGATCTTTCCTTCCAGTACAGGATCCGCGAAAAATTGCCGCGCGAGTCGCTCGCGCCCATGCATGCGGTACGCTATCAATCGTCCGACGGTCTGGAGATTCCCGCGTACCTCACGCTTCCGAGAGGTGTGGAAGGGAAGGGTCTGCCGGCTCTCCTGGTGGTACACGGCGGACCTTGGGCGCGTGACCAGTGGGACTACAACCCGATCGCGCAGTTCTTCGCCAATCGCGGCTACGCGGTCTTCATGCTCAATTTTCGCGGGTCAACCGGTTATGGCAAAAAGTTCTTGAACGCAGCCAACGCGGAGTGGGGCGCCAAGATGCAAGACGATATCACCTGGGGCGTGAAGTATCTGGTTGCGGAGGGCATCGCGGACCCGGCTCGCATCGGCATCCTGGGCGGCTCTTATGGTGGATACGCGGTGCTGGCGGGCGTTGCCTTCACGCCCGATCTTTACCGGGCCGCGGTGGACATCGTCGGACCGTCGAATTTGATGACGCTGCTGGCGTCGCTTCCGCCCTATTGGGAAGCCGGCCGCAAGATCATGTATGCACGCATGGCCGATCCCGAAACGCCCGCCGGCAAGCAATGGCTCGAAGAACGCTCGCCGCTCTATTCGGCTTCCAAGATCAGAACACCGCTGATGGTAGTGCAGGGGGCCAATGACCCACGCGTGAACCGCCGGGAGGCCGAGCAGATCGTGATCGCGTTGCGCGATCGCGCATTTCCGGTGGAATATCTGCTCGCGCCCGACGAGGGTCACGGCTTCGCCCGGCCGGTGAATAATCTAGCGATGTTCATGGCCGTTGAGAAGTTCCTGGCTGCGCACCTGAAGGGCCGCTATCAAGAGGGTGGCTCGCCTGAAGTGGAGGCTCGTCTCAAGGAAATCACGGTTGACCCGAAAACCGTCGTGATCTCGAAGACTCTCGATCCATCCAGCGTCGGCGTTCCCAAGGTAGCGGCGGGCTTGACGCCGGGCACTTACCGCTACGACGCCAAGCTATCCATGGGAGCTCAACAGATGGCGCTGCAGCTTTCCACCACCATCGCGGATGCCGGCGGGGCTTGGACTGCGCTCGAGAACCTGGATACGCCGATGGGTGCGATGCTCGACACCACCACCATCGAGAAGGGCGCCCTTACGCTCCAGAAGCGCAGTGTCAACCAGGGGCCTCTAGTCATTGAACTCGATTTTTCGAACGGCAAAGCCACTGGCACGATGGACATGAACGGACAGAGCCAGCCGATTTCTGTCGATCTCGATGGTCCGCTATTTGCCGACGCCGCCGGCGCCAGCTTCGTGATCGGATGCCTTCCGCTCGCCCCGGGCTACAGCACCGCCTTTCGCAATTTCGACGCCCAGATGCAGAAAGTGAAGCTGATCGAACTTCAAGTAACCGGAGTGGAAAAGATCAGTGTTCCGGCGGGCGAGTTTGAGGCGTTCCAGGTGGAGTTGTCTTCCTCGGACGGAGCCGCGGGCAAGTACACCGTCTGGATCGGCAAAGAGACGCGGACGCCGGTGAAGATCGTCACCGTGATGGCCGAAATGGGTGGCGCCACGCTGACCGCCGAGCTTTTGCCATAGCGCACCAGGCGCTGCGTTCGGTTAAGATACTTCCAACGAGAGCCATGCGTTATCCAAGCGTCTGGATCCTGATCGCTGTGCTGGCAGCGCCTGCGTTGGTGAGCGCTCAATGGCTGGACCATCGCACTGCGGATATTCCGCGGACGCCGGACGGCAAGCCGAACCTTTCCGCTCCCGCGCCTCGGGCAGCCGATGGAAAGCCGAGCCTCTCCGGGCTCTGGCAGACGCTGAGCGCCCCTCCGGAAGTCTTGAAGCGTTTGATCCCCGATGCCACCAATGGTGCGGGTGAGGAGCCTCTCTCGCAATATTTCATCAACATCTTTTTCGATTTCAAGCCCGACCAGGCGCCCATTCGTCCCGCCGCGGCGGAGCTGTTCCGTCAACGCGCGCAGACTTTCATGAAGGAATCGCCTATCTCGCACTGTCTTCCGGAGGGTATGCCGATGGTGGAAATGGCGCCGGCTCCCTACAAAATTGTCCAGATGCCCGGAGTGACCCTGATGCTTTACGAGCGAGATACCACCTTCCGCCAGGTGTTCACTGACGGCCGAAAGTTACCCGACGATCCGCAGCCGTCGTGGCTCGGATACTCGGTCGGCAAATGGGATGGCGATTCGCTGGTGGTGGACTCGAATGGTTTCAACGATCGAGGCTGGCTGGATGCCCGGGGCCATGCACATAGCGAGCATCTGCACCTGACCGAGCGATTCCATCGCCGCAACTTCGGTGAGATGGAAGTTAGGTTGACCATTGACGATCCGAAGACTTATACCAGGCCGTTCACCATCACGCTGCAGCAGCGCCTGCTTCCGGACACCGATCTGCTGGAGTCCTTCTGCGCCGAAAACGAGAAAGACGCAACCCATGTGGATGGCAAATAGGGGCTCGCCAGTACCGTCCTGACAGCTTATACGTGTATAATGAAATTGTCGAAAGTGACCAGTGGGCGAAAGCCCACTTTTTTATTGCAAGTAGATCGATATCGGTTGTCCGATGCCTGTGATTGCCAAAGACGAAATTGTGGCTAAGATTGCGGAAATCGCCGAGCGGGTCGGGGATCCGGAAGGGATCGAGATCGTTGACGTGCAGCTGCTAGGAGCTGGCCGGGGTCGTCTGCTGCGAATTTTTATTGATCGGCCTGCTTCTGGAGAGGCTTCGCCGGACCGTCCGCACGGCGTGTCGCATGCCGACTGTGAATTTATTTCGCAGCAGGTAGGAACTATTTTGGATATTGAGGACGTCATACCTGGGGACAGCTACACGCTGGAGGTCAGTTCCCCCGGCCTGGAGCGTAAGTTGTCGAAAGCGAAGGACTTCGAGAGGTTCGTGGGTCACAAGGCAAAAGTGGTGCTCAGGGAGCCGGTGGAGAACCAGCGCAGCTGGGAAGGCAAGCTGGCCGGTATCTCGGAAGGCGTGATTGCTTTGGAAGTTGCCGCTTTGGAAATTGCCGCCCTGCAGCCAGCCGCCGGAAGAGTCATCCATTTCCCGCTGGATCAGGTCCAAAAAGCCAACCTGAAGTTTGACTGGTAATTAACTCCCGAGACATTTGAGAAGAGGAAACAGTGGCTAGTATCTATCAGTCCATTGAGATTTTGAGCAAGGAGAAGGGGATCGATCCGCAGATCGTAATCGATGCGGTGAAGGATGCCATGCTGGTGGCTGCCCGCAAGCACTTTCGCACCACCGAAGATCTGGTGGCCGCCTTCAACGACGCAACCGGTGCGCTCGAAATCTACGGCGTGAAGAAAGTGGTGGAGTCCGTCCAGGACCCGGTGAAGGAAATTTCGCTCGATGACGCGCAACGCATGGATCCCTCTGCTCAATTGGAATCCGAGGTTCGTTTCCCCAAGCCCACCGATGCTCTCGGCCGCATCTCGGCCCAAACCGCCAAACAAGTGATTCTGCAAAAGGTGCGGGAAGCGGAACGCGAGACCATTTATTCGGAATATTCCGGCCGCGTCGGCGAGCTGGTCAATTGCACGGTGAAGCGCATCGAGGGGCAAGACCTGATGGTGGATCTCGGGAAAACCGAAGCGCGCCTGCTCAAGAAGGAACAAAGCAAGCTCGAAAATTTCAGCGTGGGCGATCGCTGCCGTTGCGTCATCCGCAGTGTGGAGAAGGCCGGCAAGAACGCGGGCGTCATTGTTTCCCGCGCCGCGCCCGAGCTGGTAATGCGGCTGTTCGAGCAGGAAGTCCCGGAGATTTACGACAACACGGTGGTCATCAAGGGCTGCGCGCGAGAAGCCGGTGAGCGCACCAAGATCGCGGTGGTGAGCCGGGATCGCGACGTGGACAGCGTGGGCGCCTGCGTAGGCATGAAGGGCATGCGTGTGCAGTCCATCATTCGCGAACTGCGTGGAGAAAAGATCGATATCATCGAGTTTTCCGAAGACCCGGTGGTCTTCGCCACCCACGCCCTCAGCCCCGCCAAGATCAGCCGCGTATCGATCGTCGACGCCGCGGACAAGCACATGGAAGTGATCGTCGATGACACCCAGCTTTCCTTGGCCATCGGCAAGAAGGGCCAGAACGTACGCCTGGCCGCCAAACTGTTGGGCTGGAAGATCGACATCAAGAGCGAAGAGGAGAAGCGCCAGGAAGTGGAAACTGCCATGGCTGCGCTGGTTCCAGCCGGAGCGCCCATATCGGTGCTGCTCGATCATGGCCTGGCCGAGGAGATCGTCGAAAAGCTGCTGGAGGCGGGCGTGGGTACCGTGGAGCAGCTCGGGTCCATGACGCCCGAAGAGCTGGAATCCATCCCCAGTATTGGGTCTGGCATTATCGAGAAGATCCTGATCGCTGTGAACGGTTACTACGCGCAGTTCGAACCAGGCGAGGCAGTAGTGGAAGAGACTGTGCCTGGGCTGGCGGAAGCCACTGGGGATTTCGTCGAAGAATCTGCCGGTGAGCCTGCTCTTGAAGCGGAGTCCGGGCTCGCGAGTACTGAGTCCGAAACGGCTGAAACCGATCATGTTCCCCCCGGAAACACATCGGATGAGAAAAAGGAATTTGATACCATAGAGAACTCGGAGGGGGTCCGTTAGGCGCAGCGTGATCCGGTGTTGCCGTTATTTATGAGTAAAATTCGAATCAATGAGCTCGCAAGGCAACTGGAGGTCCCCTCACATGCCATCATCGATATGTTGCCCGAGCTCGGCGTGGCCGAGAAGAAAACCCACTCCAGCTCCATTGACGACGACGTCGCCGAGAAGCTTCGCTTGCGTGTGCAAGGTGGAGCAGGCGCGGCCATGCGCCGTGAAGCCGACACTTCGGTCGCCGTTGCCGAGCCAGAGTCGTTCGAGCGGGATGAGCCGTCCGAGCCTGAGCACCACGCGCCCGCCGCTAGAGTCCCGGTTACCGAATTAGATGCGCCCGTCACAACGCACGCGCAGGAGGCCCCCGTTACCCCCCCCGTGATCAGCCCCGGCAGTTTACCCGGCACTGCGCCCGCCAGTTCCCCCGGCGCTCCCCCCGGAGCTCCTATGGACGAAGCGCTTCGCAGCAAGCCCGCGCCTTTAAGGCCGCCACTCTCGGCGGGAGGTGTTGCCCCGCTGCATCCTCCATTGCGTACCGGCCCCGTTCCGGCGCGCCCGGTTCCCACGCCGCGTCCAGGCCAGATTTTGTCGGGCCCCCGGCAGCCCTTGCCGTCGCCCGGTCCCGCTGCGCCCATGCCTCCCGCCGCGGTCACGCTTCCAGCTCAGCCGGTTGCGCGCGCGGCTCCGTCCGCTCCCGCCGCTCCCGCGCCACCGAGCGAGGCGGCTGCGCCACTCGCGTCGCCAACTCCTGGAACTCCATTGCGTCCACAGCCACGGCCGAATCTGGCTGGACAGCCGGCCGCGCGTCCCGTGGTGCCACCGCGCCCCGATATGGTGGCGCGATTACAACAACAGCAGACCCGTCCGGCGCCCGGACAGGCGCAACAACAACAAGCGCCCCGGCCCGGCATGCCTACGCGCAGTTCCACACCCGTCCCCGGCCAGCCCATCTATCGCGGCCCTATTCGTCCCGGCCAGCCCGTGATGCGTGGCCCCGGTGTAGGCGGCGGCCCTCCCGGACCCGGCGGGCCGGGTGGCCCAGGCGGCCCAGGAGCTTTTCGACGGCCACGCACGTTGCATCCCACGTCGCCTCTGCGTGCCGAGCCGGCCACGCCGATTCCAACCACGGAACAGCAACGACGTCACGCAGCCAAACCGGGCGGGCGCGATCGCCATCGCGATGTGGAGCAGGAAGAGGGCCGGCTGCGGATGCCGTCGCGCCGCGAGCAGACGTTCGCGCCACCGCCCATCGATCGCGAGATCACAATTTCCGAGGGTGTCACCGTCAAGGAGCTTTCCGAGAAGCTCGGTATCAAAGCCAATCTGGTCATCAAGAAGCTGGTGGAGAAGAAGATTTTCGCCACCATCAACCAGAACCTCGACGTGAAGATGGCCGAAGACCTGGCGCGCGAGTTCGGCGCTTCCACCAACAAGATCAGCTACGAAGAAGAGAGCACGCAGGAGATCACCGAAGCCGAGGACACGGCCGATCGCGTGCGGCGCGCTCCCGTGGTCACCATCATGGGTCACGTGGATCACGGCAAAACATCGCTGCTGGATGCCATCCGTTCCGCGCATGTGGCCGACCGCGAAGCCGGTGGCATCACGCAGCACATCGGTGCTTATTACGTAGAGAAGAACAACCGCAAAATCGTGTTCATCGACACGCCGGGCCATGAAGCGTTCACTCGCATGCGCGCCCGCGGCGCCAAGGTTACCGATATCGTCATCCTGGTGGTGGCCGCCGACGATGGCGTGATGCCGCAAACCATCGAGGCCATTGATCACGCCAAGGCGGCCGGTGCGCCCATCATCGTGGCCATCAACAAGGTGGACAAGCCCGACGCGCAGCCCGAACGCATCAAGCAGCAGCTTTCCGATCGCGGCCTGGTTCCTGAAGATTGGGGCGGCGATACCGTCATGGTGGAAGTATCCGCCAGGACGCAGAAGAATCTGGATCTGCTGCTCGAAATGATCCTGCTGGTTGCCGATATGCTGGATCTAAAGGCCAACCCGGACCGTCCCGCCGTCGGCAACGTGCTCGAAGCCAACCTGGATCGCGGACGCGGTCCCGTGGCCACCGTGCTGGTGCGTAACGGCACGCTGCGCGTCGGCGATTATTTTATCTGCGGCTCGGTCTTCGGCAAAGTCCGCGCGATGTTCGACGATCGCGGCGGCCCGTTGCGCGAGGCAGAGCCCTCCATGCCCGTCGAGGTTCTGGGTCTCGATTCGCTGCCTGAAGTCGGCGATATGTTCCAGGTGGTTACCGACACCGCCAAGGCCAAGCAGATCGTGATTTATCGCGAAGCCAAGGCGCGCGACGTCGCCATGTCCAAGAGCGGCCGCATGACGCTCGAACAATTCCATGAGCAGTTGAAGGAAGGCGAGGTCAAGGAGCTCAACATCATCCTGAAGACCGACGTCAGCGGAACCGCCGAAGTGCTGTCCGACATGATGCAGAAGCTTTCCAACGAGAAGGTCCGCATTCGCGTGTTGCGCAGCGCGGTGGGCGCCATCAACGAGAGCGACGTGTTGCTGGCTTCTACCTCCAACGCCATCATCGTGGGCTTCAACGTTCGTCCCGAGAGGAACGCCGCTACGCTGGCCGAGCAGGAAAAAGTCGATATCCGGCTGCACACCATCATTTACGAGCTCACCGATGAATTGAAGCGCGCCATGACCGGCATGCTGGAGCCGGTGTTTAAAGAGGTGTACCAGGGCCGCGCCGCGGTGCGGGAGGTGTTCCGCATCAGCAAGGTCGGCAATGTGGCGGGCTGCATGGTGATCGATGGGCTGCTCAGACGCGACAGCGAAGTGCGCCTGCTGCGCGACAATGTGGTGGTGTTCACCGGCAAGATCGATTCGCTGAAGCGCTTCAAGAACGACGCCAGCGAGGTGAAGAACGGCTTTGAATGCGGCATCACTCTGCGAAATTTCGCGGACGTGAAGCCGGGAGATATTATCGAAGCCTTCGCCACCGAACGCGTCGCCGTGGAGACCATGGCGTAATGCGGCGCCAGAGGAAATGCCGACAGTCGGAGTATTGACGCTCGAACTGCACATCGAAGGTGCGCATTCCCTCAAAGAGAAGCGTCACACGGTCAAAAGCTTGAAAGACCGGTTACGCAGTAAATTCAACGTCGCCGTCGCGGAAATCGATTATCACGATATCTGGCAGCGCTCGCTGGTGTCGGCCGTCACCGTATCGGGCGATCATTCGCACGCCGAACAGGTCCTCCAGTCGGTGGAACGGGAAGCGGCTCACCTGCTGGGCGGCGCGTTAGTCGGAACCACACTCGAGTGGATTGAGTAAATATGCCGCAACACCGCACGGAACGCATTTCAGAAGCTCTGCGTGAGGAGCTGACGGAGATGATCGGCTACGAGCTCTCAGATCCGCGGGTGGCTTCGGCAACCGTCACCGGGCTAGAGGTCTCACCCGACAAGCGCCATGCGCTGGTGCGTATCCGTGTGGACGAAGGCGCGGATGCGTCCGAAGCTCTGGCTGCCCTGGAACACGCCGCCAGTTTCTTGCGCCGCGAAGTGGCCCGCCGCCTGGAACTCTTTCGAGTCCCGGAGCTTCATTTTGAAGCCGACATCGCCACCGAACTTGGCGGCCGAATGGACCAACTGCTGAAGCGCATCAAAAAGGGTCGCCCTCGGGAATAGACGGCAGGTCCGTGGGCCCGAACGCTATCTAATTGAATCTACAGCACAAGCCAAGCCTGCCCTGTCTCGCTTGTACAAATTTGGGGCCAAACTATTGACAGTGGGGCTTGGTCCAAGCGCTACTATAATTTGGGCCGTACGCGCGCTGCTAAAAGGATGCTAACCCACTCACACATGCTCAACTTCGAATGCACGTTGGAAAATCGATGCGAATGACCTCGACAAACAGTCGTTTTCTGGATGCTTGCCGCCGCCGCCCCACCGACGTGCGGCCGGTTTGGTTCATGCGGCAAGCTGGACGTTACATGAAACAATACCGGGACATCCGCGCCAAGGCCGGAATCCTGGAGATCTGCAAGCGGCCCGACCTGGCCGCCCAGGTCACGTTACAACCGGTCGAATTTTTGGATGTTGACGCGGCCATCATTTTCGCCGATCTGCTGCTGCCGGTGGAGCCCATGGGCCTGAAGTTGAAGTTCGTCTCGGGCGAAGGGCCGGCGATCGATAATCCCGTTCGCACTACCGACGACGTCGATTCGCTTTCCATTTCCAACACCGACGATCTCAACTACGTCGGCGAAGCCATTCAGCTGGTGGTCCGTCAGTTGGCCGGGCGCGTCCCGGTGATTGGATTTGTCGGTGCGCCCTTCACGCTGGCCAGCTACATGATCGAGGGCGGTCCGTCGAAGAACTTCGTCCGCACCAAGAACATGATGTATCGCGACGAAACTCTGTGGCGCCGTCTCATGGGCAAGCTGGTGGACGTGCTGGGGCCATTCGCGCTCAGCCAGGTGACCGCCGGCGCGCGCGCCATTCAGGTGTTCGATAGCTGGGTGGGCGCTTTGAGTCCCGACGATTACGTTCGCTTTGTCGCGCCTTATTCGCGCGCATTGATCGAGCGCATCCGAACGGGCAGTGTCCCGGTGATCCACTTCGGCACCGGCGCGTCCGGCTTCTTCCGTGAGTTGCACGCCGCCGGCGGCGACGTGATGGGCGTAGACTGGCGCGTGAATATCGACCAGGCCTGGATGGACATCAGCTATCGTTCGGCCGTGCAAGGCAATCTGGACCCGGCAGTGCTCTTCGCGCCGCTGCCCGAAATAAAGATGCGCGTACATGAGCTATTGAAGCGCACCGCCTCGCGCCCCGGCCACATTTTCAATCTTGGCCACGGAATTCTGCCCGAAACTCCGCCCGACAACGTACGCGCCGTCGTGGATTTCGTGCGCGAGTTCAAGATGTAACGTGTCTCAAAGGGCTTTAATCGTCGGCGGCGGGATATCGGGTCTGTCGGCGGCGTATTATCTGTCGAAAGCGGGCCTCCGTCCAACATTGCTGGAGCGCAAACCGCGCGTAGGCGGCGTGATCAAGACCTCCATGCAGCAAGGCTGCGTACTCGAAGAGGGCCCCGACGGATTCATGGCCGCGAAACCGTGGGCGATGAATCTGATCCGTGAACTGGGCCTTGAAGACCAGGTGATCGGCTCGAACGACCATACCCGCCACACGTACATCGTCAAAAAGGGCAAGCTGATCCCCATGCCCGACGGACTGATGATGATGGTCCCCACTAAGTTCCTGCCGTTGCTGGAGACCCCGCTGTTCAGTTGGGGCGCAAAGATTCGCATGGGGCTCGAGATTTTCCGCTCGCCGCGCGGTCCGCAGCCCGATCGGTCAGTCTACGAATTTCTGCTGGACCATTACGGTCAGGAATCCATCGACTATCTGGCCGAGCCGTTGCTCGCGGGCGTTTATGGTGGCGACGTGCGCGACATGAGCGTCGCGAGCGTGCTTGGGCGCTTCGTCGAGATCGAGAGCAAATATGGAAGCTTGACGCGCGGCGCGCTGGCGCAGCCTCGGCCCCAGAGCCCCCGCGGTTCGTTCCTGGAAACATTGAAGGGCGGCCTCGGGCAATTGATCGAAGCATTGCGCCCCAGCGCCGATGTAATCCAAGCCGATGTCGAGACCGCCGAGAATTCGGGCGATGGTTTCCGCGTTCGAGCGAATGGCGAATGGCTCAAAGCGGAACACTTGGTGATCGCCACGCCGGCTGGTGATGCGGCGCATGTTTTGCACTCCATGCAGCCGGAGCTGGCGGGCCTTCTCGCGGATATCCCCTACACAACGTCCATTACTCTGTCGCTCGGCTATCGCAAGAATACCTTCGATCACCCGCTGATCGGCCACGGATTCCTGGTCCCCAAAAAAGAGCGCAGACATATTTTCGGATGCACCTGGGTGGGGAACAAATTCGACTATCGCGTCCCGGCCAATATGGTGGTCCTGCGATGTTTCCTCGGAGCGGACGCGATGCCGCTCACTGATGAAGCGCTGGTTGAGGCCGCGCGTTCAGATCTCCACAGCATCATGGGACTCGAAGCTGAGCCGGTGTTTCATAACATCGCACGCTGGCCGCATTCGATGGCGCAATATACCGTCGGTCACGAGAAGCGCGTCGCCAGGATTGAAGAGCTGACGCGGTCCATCCCTGGCTTGTATCTGGCCGGCAATGCATATCACGGCATCGGTATCCCGGATTGCGTTCGCATGGGCCAGGAAGCCGCCACGGCCATTACCGCCGGATATAAACCCGAGCTTCTGCCGGCGTAATCTCAATCCGGTCCACGTTGCCCGCCAGATCGAACGGCTCGTCGATCTTCGCTTCAGGATAAAACGGAAGAAAGAAATTCTGCACCAGAAAATCGAGCGCGGCGCCAGTAACCGCGAGACCGCCCACTTCCACCCGCACCACATGCACCGTGGCGCGGCCGTGGGCCGATTGAATGCCGGCTCTCGCCTTCACCAGCTTCTCGCCTTGAATCAGCTTAGCGATCAGCCAATTGGTCTCGATTCCACTGGCATGTCGCACCTTGAGGAAATCGATCAGGGCCGTCGCCGTGGCCTCGCCGTTACCTAAGACCAGCTGCGGCTGGCGAAATCCATCGGTGATCACGGTGGGCGCCTTCACGCGAACCCAGGCGTTCAGCTCCGCGGGAGTGAATCGAAACACCGAACCGGGCTTGGCCTGGCCGCTCTCGATGAGATCCAGCCTCTTACTGACGCTCGCAGCCACTGGATCAGCGGCCCCAAGGGCACACTGAATTGTCATCGAACCGATGAGCAAGCCTGTTAAAATCGAACCTGGGGATACCACGATGAAATTAACTCACGTAGCGCTTCTTTTAGCAACCAGCAGCATGTTACACGCGGCCAGCGACGCTCCCAAGCGGCTGGATGATTCGGCCGACATGCTCACCGAGATCATGTCCGCTCCTGACAAAGGGATCCCTCAGGATCTGCTGCAGAACGCGCATTGCGTCATTTTGGTCCCCGGCCTTAAGAAGGGCGCTTTCATTGTGGGCGCCAAGTATGGCAAAGGATTCATGCTGTGCCGCAAGCCCAGCGGCGTGGGGTGGTCGGCTCCAGCGGCCATTCGGGTGGAAGGCGGGAGCGTCGGATTTCAGATTGGCGGATCGGAAACCGATGTTGTCATGCTGGTGAACAGCGAGCCAGGGGCGAAGAAACTCCTGGAGAGCAAATTCACTTTGGGCGGCGATGCATCCGTCGCCGCGGGTCCCGTGGGGCGCACTTCATCGGCTGAAACAGACGCGCAACTGCACGCCGAGATCTTCACCTGGTCCCGCTCGCGTGGCGTGTTCGCCGGCATTTCGCTGCAAGGCGCGACGCTCCGCCCGGATGACGATTGGAACCGGGATCTCTACGCCTCCCCGCTTACCAACAAGCAGATTGTGATGGGTGACACGCCGGCCCCACCCGCAGCGGCCAAATTGGAAGCGACGCTCGACAAATATTCGAGCCGCAAGTAGATCGGGTTTT
This sequence comes from Bryobacteraceae bacterium, assembly GCA_050010415.1. GTDB lineage: Bacteria > Acidobacteriota > Terriglobia > Bryobacterales > Bryobacteraceae > Palsa-89. Next base: position 13,892 of record JBEKLB010000034.1, read on the forward strand.
GGGCCGATAGCCCAACCATCCCCAGGGGCACTCCAACTTCCCCCAGAGGCACTCGAATTTCGACGATGCGGTTCCTCGCAAACTGGACCGCGGGGTTGTTCAGAAGGGTCACGCTCCTTTCTCCGGCGCGCAGTTCCAATGCATGGAACTCGAAGCCGTCGTCGAAATCCAGCCGCACGTAGAGATTCTCGTTATCGGCGCCGTAGTAAACATCGCGAATCCTCGGTTCATCGCTGTGCATCGCGCCCGAACGGTTGTCGGGCTGATAGCGTCCCGCGCCCATCCATTCGAAATAAGAAGTAACCTCGCCATCGATCACCGGATGGATGGCATGCGTGGCTGGCTGATTCAAGTTCGGAATGCCGGACTTCAGTATCGGGCGCGACAATTCCTCTGGCGGCATAAGACCCAGAGCGCGATAAACATTCGCAAGATGCTGCCGGTACAATTCATCGAACTCGATGCGGTTCTCGGAAATATGCTCCGGCCCATACCACCAGTTCCAATCGCTGCCTTCGGCGATCATCAGTTCTTCGAAAGCCAAGGCGCGCTGTTGTTCTGAAACCGTGGACGCAACCTCATCGAATTTCTCCCGCGCCCGCAGCAGGTAGTCCCAAGAGATGTTGTCTTCTTCCGCGCCCAGCCAGATATCGAAGTTCGCGTTGATCCACGAGCCTGGATGGATATGGTCGAGCGTCCGGGGAGTATCCAGCTTCAAAGCCTCACTGACAGTCAGCGCCGCCAGATCGCCCCCTGAGTCCGACGATTCGCTGATCCGGCGGTACAACTCGCGCAGAAATGGCCGGCCGTTGTGATCGTAATACTCCCAAGCGTTCTCGCCATCCAGGATGATCGGAACCAGCACGTCCTCGCCGCGTTCAATCGCGTCCCGGGTATTCTCACGAATGCGATCCAGAAAGTGCGATGCGGCTTCTTCGGCGCCCATCCGCGAATAGACGAACCCCACCTGATCGCTCAGGAAATGATCTCGAAAAATCATGCGCATCTCGCGACCTTTTTGCTGCCACAAGTAAGACCGGTAGGTGACTTCCGGCCCGCCGTCCTGGTGGATGGTTCGCGCCAGAACGCCGTTGTCGCTCGCGGCCCACTCGAAACCCGCTTCGGCGGCCAGCCACAACGCCTCATCGGATACCGAACCTTCCGACGGCCATAGACCCACCGGCGCTTTCCCGAAGGTGCGCTCGGTGAACTCACGCGCCGTCTTCAATTGATGCAGCGCGTCCTGTGGATATTGAAAGCGGCTGGGCAGTGTAACCCAGGGATGCGAGACAGTGGCTATGTTGGAATCGCAAATCAAGGGCAGTATCGGATGATAGAAAGGAGTGGTCGAAATCTCGATCTGGCCGCGCGCGGCAAACTCTTGGTACACGGGGATAACCGCCGCGAGAATTTCACGCTCCTTGCGTACCATCAAGGCTTGATCCTGGAGCGAAAAGTCGCGCCCCTTGCCGATCAGACCTTTCACTTCTTCGTCGTGTGCCTGGAATTCCTCGTCAAACCATGCCAACTGCGATAGCACCTGCAGATCGCGCAGATCCTGAACGCCGAAGTGCTTTCGCCCAACTTGTGGATTCGCTCCGCAGGACTTCCAAACATCGAACAGTTCGCCGTAGCGCGGATAGCGATAGATCAGATGATCGGCGTTGGCCTGAAAAAAGTAACGCAGGACGAACTCGCGCTCAGCTTCCGCGAGATCCTCGGCGGGCTTAACCGCACAATCCAGAAACGGATCGGCCGCAGCGCCGGACGCGTATTCGGCGATCTGCACCATCATGGAAGGAACCAGGTTGAAGGTCTGGTGAATGGAGGGAAACTCCTGCAGCACCTTCACCATCCCGTAATAATCCTTCAGCGCGTGAAAGCGCGTCCAAGGAAGGCGATATTCACCCGTAACCAGGTCCTTGTACAAAGGCTGGTGCATGTGCCAAACGAAGCAGAGATGCGCGCGAGGCAAGCGTTATCGTCCGAACATGCAGGGTCTTTTCATTTTGCAAACATGCTGCGCATAGGAGCCGGCGGATCGGTACCGCGAATGGCGCGCCACAGGATGTCGTTCAACTCATCGTCGTCGTTCAGATCCTCTTTAGTGAAATCCAGCCGCGCGGATCGGGAGGCGGTGGACGAACTCGCCGGGTTGCGCTCTTCGAGCGAAATCCGCGCCTTCTCGGCCTGATACGGGGCGGCCGACGGCTGTTGCGCGAAGCTCGCAAACATCGGCCGTGCGCCGGCGTCGAAATGCGTCATGGGATGCAAATGCAAGATCAGCTCGATGGTGCGCAACATCGACGTGGTGTTGTACATGTTGCCGTCAATCGCTCCGCGATGCGTGTAGGGAGAAATGATAAAGGCGGGTGAGCGGTGTGAATCCACGTGGTCCGGCCCGTTCTGCGCGTCGTCTTCCAGCACGAAGATCGCGGTGCTGCCCCAGAATTTGCTGCGCGAAACGCCCTCCACAATCATACCCAGCGCGTAATCGTTATCGGCGAACGCTGAAAGCGGTGCAATCTTGCCGGGCGTGGTGGCCGACGTATGGTCGTTACCCAACCGCATGATCATCAGCGCGGGCATTTGGTTGGCGCTCTCAAACTGCGTCAGATCGTCCAGGAATGTTTGCGCGCGCTTCACGTCCGGGTAATCCAGATCGAAGCTGCGATACTTCATGTTGGTGACTTTGGCCAGCACCGGATCGAGCACCTTGTCGATCTGAATACCATCCGCTCCCGGCTCCTTCTTGTTCTCCACCCAATAGCCGTAATTGCGCATCGAAAGCCCCGCGGAGCCGGCGTTCGTCCAAAGATATCCGGCCGGAGGATACGCCGCCGCTTCGCCGCCTTCGAAATCGTAGTTCGGGTTGCGCTTGGCGTAGTTGCCCGGCCACATCTTCACTACAAAATCGTTCGCGATGGCTGACGTCGACCAGTTGTGGCCGTCCGCGCTCACATCGCTATTCACATAGAAGTTGTCGAGCAGCACGAACTCGCGCGCCAGTTTGTGATGGTTGGGGCTGACGTTTTCCTTAAACAGGCAGAGCGACGCATCGCTTTCACCCTTGCCGATATCCCCCAGCACCTGATCGTAGCTACGGTTCTCCTTCACGATGTAGATGACGTGCTGGATGGCGGCGGGAATGCCCGCGGGAATCGCGTCCAGCATTTCATCGGTGTACGGCGAGTTGGATTTCACCTCAGCCGTATAGTTCGCGAGCGATTCGTCGGTCAGCGCCGGAATAAACGATGCCGAGCCGGTCTGGATGTGCGCGACATATTGGATGGTCAGGCTATTTTGTCTCTTGGTTGGGTTCGGCCCGTCGGAGTTATTGGGATAACTTTGCGATCCCTTGCCGTTGAGCACAACCAGGCGGCCATCGGCGAGCGCACGCGCGGCCGTGGGATACCAGCCTGTCGGCACGAAGCCCAGCACCTGGCTACGCGCTTCGGTAACGTCGACGACGGCGGCCGCATTGGCATCGGAACACACCACGTAGAGGCGGCTTTGGTCGGCACTCAGAGCCAGTGCGCTGGGTGTCATGCCGAGGGGATGTTCGGGCGTCGTGGAGACGTTAATGTTTTCCACCACGCGTAAATCGCCGCTATCGGACACGGCCACCGAGTACACGCTGTTGGTATTCGCGGCAGAGACGAAAATGCGGGCCTTGAAACCGGATTGCTGCGCGCCGCCTTTGTCGTCTCCATCGCCTTCTTCGGCGCGGGTGGCGCGATTGCGCCACACCATATCGGTGGGATGTGCGCCCAGCCGGAGAGTCTGCAGCAGCGCGCCGTCGCTGGTTTGATGGCGATACAGCGAACCGTCGGCCCAACTGGTCACATAAAACGACTTGCCGTCCGGATTGAACATGATTCGATATGGCCGCCGGCCGGTCTTGAATCGATCGATCACGATGCCCGATTGGGTATTCACCACTACAATCGCGTCATGATATAGATCGCAAGCGTACAACAGATGCGCCTCGGGATCGATGGCGACATCGCCGATAAAATCGCGGGCCGATCGCGCCGCCCCCTTCACGATTTCGAAGGTCCGCGCGGGCGCGAGCTTTCCGTTTTCATCCAACGAGAACTCATAGACCGATGCCTGCGATGCTCCGCCCACCCACAGCGTCTTTCCATTGGGCGCGAGCGACATGCCAAGCCATGCGTCCGGCACCGGAGTGCGGCCGATCTCATGGCCGTCCTTGGTATCCAGCACACTGAGCGAAGGCGGATTGTATCCGGCATTCAGCACGATCAGGAAGCGGCCGTCTTTCGAAAGAACCGACGACATCGGCAGCGTGTCGAGCCGGATCTGCGTGCCCGCGGCTTTCACTCGCCAGCCGCTATTCAACAAGAACCCGCCATCCGCCAGCGGACCCACTTGTTCGCGCCGCGGAGGCTGAGAGGAGGAGAGAAGCGCCGCGGCAATCAGGATCAAGGCGGCAAAAATCACGTGCAGTCTCATTCAGAAAACCTTCTAGCGATTCAGAAAACCGCTGGTCTTATTCAGAAAACCTCTGGGCGATCGGAAAGCGCCGGCCGATGCCGAACGCCTTAGTGGTTACTTTCAGGCCCGGTGCGGCTTGCTGGCGTTTGTACTCATTGCGGTCCACTTTGTTCACCAGGTCCCGCACCAAAGCTAAAGGTAGATGAAGCGCTTCGGCGATCTGCTGCGGCGCATCGTTGTTCTCGATATAAAGACGCAGGATCTGGTCCAGCACTTCGTAGGGCGGCAGCGAGTCTGTATCCTTTTGATCGGGACGCAGCTCGGCGGACGGGGGCTTGGTGAACGTGTTCTCCGGGATCGCACCCGAGGCTCCAGGCCCAAGTGAGTGACGTTTGTTGGCCACCCGCGACAGGGAATACACCAGCGTCTTCGGCACATCGCTGATTACGGCCAGCCCGCCGCACATATCTCCGTAGAGCGTGCAATAGCCCACCGCCAGCTCGCTCTTGTTCCCGGTGGTGAGCACCAGCGCGCCCCATTTATTCGAAAGAGCCATCATCGTAACGCCGCGCAGGCGCGATTGCAGATTCTCCTCTGTCACGCCCAAGCTGGCTCCAGCGGAGAGTTTCTCGGGAGTGAACAGCGGCTCCAGGACATTGAGAAACGCGTCGTGTTGGTTCTTGATCGGAATCAGCTCGAAGCGGATGCCGAGATTCCGAGCCAGGTCCCGCGCATCGATGACGCTGTGTTCCGATGAGTAAGGACCGGGCATGCCGACGCCGATCACGTTTTCCTTGCCCACGGCATCCACCGCGATGGCAGCCGTCAGCGCCGAATCGATTCCGCCGCTCAGGGCGACGATCACCCGCTCGAATCCGCACTTACGAATGTAATCGCGCGTGCCCATGGCCAGGGCCTGATAAACGGCCTCGCATTCGTCGGAATAATTGTCGTGGCGCTCGCCCGTCAGCGCTTTGCTATCCATCATCACCAAATCTTCTTCGAAGGAGGCCGCGCACGCGATCACCTCACCTTCCGGATTCATGGCGAAGCTGGTGCCGTCGAAAAGTAACTGGTCGTTCCCGCCCACCTGGTTCACGTACACGATCGGGACGCGGAAATGCCGCGCGGTGGCTCGGAAGATCTCGGTTCGTTGCGCCCGTTTCCCCATGTGATAAGGCGAAGCATTGATGCTGATCAGAATGCGCGCTCCCGCCCCCGCCAGTTCCTCCACCGGGTCGCGGCTATAGCGCCTGCGCTCCCAATACTGCTTGTCGTTCCAAATGTCTTCGCAAATCGTAAGGGCTGAAACGGCATCGCCGAGTGCCAGAGGCGATTGTTTCACGGCCGGCTCAAAATAGCGCGCTTCGTCGAAGACATCATAAGTTGGCAGCAGCATCTTATGCTGCCGAAATGTGATGCGCCCGCCCTGCAGCACCGCCGCGCTGTTGTAGATGGGCAGGCCGTTGGATGAGCCGGTGCGCGTGACAGTGCCGCAGATGATGCTCAGGTTCAACGCTGCCGAGTGGGCCGCCAGGCGCTCCAGATGCTGCTCGGTGCCATCCAGGAAGTTCTCTTTTTCGAGCAGGTCCCGGGGAGGATAACCGGTGAGAGAAAGCTCGGGGAACACCACTACATTCGCGCCGGATTCAGCCGCTCGCCGCGAGAATTCCAGTATGCGCTTGGCATTGCCGCAAAGGTCGCCCACCGTGCTGTTGATTTGTGACAGGGCGATCTTCATGGGGGATGCTCCCATTTTACTGGGTTGCGCGCGTTTGCCGCTGATACCTGCCATTCTTGCATCAGTAACCCCAGTACTCTCAGGCGCGAATCGGGCGGTTCAGCTATTCCAATACAAAACTCGCGACGATATAATCTGAGTCATTGCGTATAGGAATTTGTTGCGGAAGGTGGTTGTGCCCACGAACCTCTTGAGTCGTTTGGGGATACTGGGGATCCTTGCCTTCTTGCCTGCATTGGCGCAGGTTCCGGGTATATTCCCTCCTCAAGACGCGGTGGCGAAAATAGCCCCTTATCAGTTTGGGCCGATCCGCGAAAAGATCGAGTTCCGTGACGGCACGGCAGCCAGTCCCAACTGGAGCGGCTATGTGGTCCTCGGTTCATCCTTCTACTGGGCCGCCGGCTCCTGGGTGGTCCCGGCCGCCGACTGCAGCGCTGTGCAGGGGAATCAATTTGCCGCATTTTGGGTCGGCCTGGATGGCTATACATCCACCACCGTCGAGCAAATCGGAACCTTGACCGACTGTGATGCGAAAACCCCGGCCTATTACGCCTGGTATCAGTTTTACCCGCAGGGTATGACTATTATTCCCAGCGTCCCCATTGCTCCAGGCGACCATGTGTCGGCGTCGGTGGTCTATTACAGCAGCATCAACGAATTCACGGTGCGGTTCAAGGATGATACGACGGGAGCAACTTTCGGGACAAGCGCCGCGGTGCCAGGGGCTCTTCGGTCGTCAGCGGAGTGGATTGCCGAGGCGCCTTGCTGCACGGCTAGCGGAGGCATCTTGCCGCTCACCGATTTCGGCACTGTGACGTTCGGGCGAGACAGCACGGGCGTAGCGGGCACCAATACCGCCATGGACCTCGGTACCAGGGGCCCCATTGGAAGTTTTCCTGCGGCGGACACGATTGTCGTCAGCAAAACGGCCAGCTCCGGCAGTGAAGCGACATCCACGTGCTCCGCGCTGTCGACCGATGGGACCAGTTTTTCATGCACCTGGCAAGGCGCCGGTCCCTAGCCGGGTAGAGAGCGCGCCGGCGCTTTACTTGCCGTTTCCGGCTTCCAGTTTGGTATTCGGAACGCCTTTATACTCGCCGGGAATCTGCGGCGGAAACACGTGGACGCGGGACTTGATGCGCCATCCCTTCGGCGTCCTAACGTACACATCCTGATATCCCCCAACGTGTCCGTCGAAATCGGGATCGCCGCGCTTGCCCTGATCGCCGGGATAAACCAAGTACGACTTGCCGGTGGCGCCTTCGGGCGAAGCCTCAATCACCAGATTTTCCGTGGTGTGTGTTTGATGCGGCTGCTTGACGCGAGCGCATGTCGGGCCGCCTGCCGCTTCCACCAGTTTCTGATGGCCCTTGTATTCCAGACCATTCAATCCCACCACGAACACGCCATCGTCGGTGTAGAGGTTCGCGTAGTCCTCGCCGTGATTCGAACAATTATCCAGGGCGAACGCGTACCTGTAGTTCAACTGCTGAATTTCCAAGTAATCCAGCGCCGTCAGCGGCTTCACCTTGCCTTGGGCGAGCAGCGGCGCACTCATTGCGGCAGTGCAGCCGAATGCGGCTATCGCGAGTAGAATCGGGTTCTGCATTCATTTTCTCCTTTCCGACGTCAGCCGAGTCCTACGGCTGTCGCCGGAACAGCGCCGGATTCTTCAACAACTCCTCAAACCTTACGACATCTTCGTTGTTTTCGATGCACTCGTATTCGTGGAGCCGCTCGCCCGGCCGCAGGGAGAGAAAGGTCGCGGGCGGGCTCCAGGCCTTGGTGAATGCTTTGGGATCGTCGATGGTCACTTGATACGTGATGGTGTCGTAATCCACGCGCTGGTAACGCTCAATCACGTGCAGGGCTTCGGTATGCAGCGTCGCACCACCCGCGCCGATCCAGGTTTTGTCGTTGAAGCCGGTGACGTCCACCACCAGCGTGTCACCTTCCCAGTGCGCCACCGAATCGCCCAGGAATGATGGATCGATATCGTCGGAATGCTTGCGCCCATCGGTGGGGATGACGCGAAAGGCGTGAAATGTTTCGTACAAAAATGTGATCTCGTCCTTGGTCTGGATGATCTTGATGGGCAGCGGCTCGTTGGTGATGCGCGGCACGCCCACCAGCAAACACCGCGCGCTCGGATCGTCGATATTTCTGCGGTCGTGAAGTTCCTTGAGTTTCGGCAGCATCCAATCCTGATACGGGGGCTTGAAATTGCCGCGCACCACGGCCGCTGGCGCCGCCGCTACGGCTGAGTCCCCAGGACGCGCGGCTTTCGCGTTCTCAGACCCGATGGCGAAGGCCAGGCCGCTCGCTCCTCCGCCTTGCCAGACTCCCGAGAAGTCGGGTTTTCCATCGGCTGTGCGCGGTACCGGCGGTTTCGTCGGTTTGGGCGGCTCTTGCGCCAGTAGCGGCGCGGCAATTACAAGCGACGCAAATAGCGTGGTGCTTCGCATCGCATCAGTTTATCGCATTGGCTAGCGTTTGGACCCCGCGATGGCGTTCACCGCCTGCCAAAAGAATTGCACGTGCTTGTACACCGCTTGTTCCAGGATTCGCTCCTGATCGCTGTGCGGGCCATAGCCCTTCGGACCATCCTCTTCGTCCACCATGGCTCCGACACCGTAGCATTGCACTCCTTTGGCCCGCAGGAAGGCCATGTCGGTGGCGCCGGTCTGCATCAACGGGATGGTGATCACGCCATAGATGCTCTTGTACGCAGCCTCGATGGCATGATACGCGTCCGTATCCAGCCGCGACGGTGCAGCGCCGGGACGCTGATTCGTGGTCTCCGGCACCAGTTCGATGGATGGATCGTTAATCACCTTGCGCATCGCGTCATAAAACGCGGCGATGTTCTCGTCCGGCAGCGCACGGATGTCGAGCGTTGCCTCGGCTTCGGAAGGGATCACGTTCACCTGATAGCCGCCTTTGATGATGTCGGGCGAAATGGAAGTGTGCAGCATGGAATAACTGATGGGATCGTGCTCCGCCAGATACTCGCGCACCGCCGGAGCCTTTTGTGCATCGAACAGCCCTTTGAACCGCGCGGCTTCTTCGGGACTGCTCACCGCCGCCATCTTTTCGAAATAGTAGCGGGTGGTGTCGTTGAACCGCATGGGAGGGTCCCAAGCCGCGATGGCCTCCACCGCCTTCGCCAGATGCACCACCGCGCTAGCACGCAGTGGACGGGACCCGTGCCCAGCCGGCCCTTTGGCGACCAGCCGCGCGGCTCTGGGCTGCTTCTCCGTGGTCTCCACCAGCGCATATCGCGCCTGGCTGTTCTTCAGCCGCACTCCACCGCCTTCGGCGAGACAAAACTCGGCGTCGATGTCGTTCCAGTGCTCGTTCACCAGATATTCGATGCCCGGTCCGGTGGCAGCCTCTTCGCCCGCTTCCGACACGAAGATCACGTCGCGATCGAGCGGCGTGTTCTGCCGCTTCAGCATCAGCATGGTCATCATGGTGGCCGCGAGATCGCTCTTGTCGTCCAGCGTTCCGCGGCCGTAGATGTAGCCGCCTTGCCGCGTAGCGCTAAAGGGCGGGAAGGTCCATTTGGCGGGGTCGACGCGCACCACGTCGCTGTGGCCCATGATCAGCAGCGGCTTCTTCGCGCCCGTGCCCTTTAGACGCGCGATGATATCGGCGCGGGCCGGATCCTTGGCCACCAGCATCACCGGGATGCCATCGGCCTCCAGCGTCTTCTTGACGTATTCCGCTACGCGCGTTTCGTTCCCGGGCGGATCGCTCGAGTCGATTTGAACCAGCGCCTGGAAATGGCGCAGGGCCTCGTCGTTGATCTTGGACCAATCGGGCGCTTGCGCGCCCAGAGGCAGGCCGCAGACTAATAGAGCGGATACGAAAAGGCTTCGCATCCGCTCAGTCTAGCGCAATCTTGTTCTAGCTTTCGGGCTACTTCGTCAAACCAAACGCGGTGGCGAGCGACGGTCCCGACTTTCCGCGTGGCAGAAGGCTCGGGCCAGACGGAATGAAGAGCTTGGTTATGTTGGTGTTCGAATCGATCACCAGACCCAAGAACCCTGACTGCATTTCGTCCCAATTCTGATCGCCCCAACGGATATCCTTGGTGGCGTCCGGGTTGTACTTGTTGTTCAGTGAATTGTCGTAATGGGCGATGGCCACCAGCCGCGTGCCCTTGGGTAACGACAGCGGTTTTTCGAGCTCGTATCCAATCTGCCAATCGAAATTCCATTGGCCCTTGAAGATCTCCTGCGTTTCGCCGGTCGGGTATATCGCGCGCAGCTCATAATCCTTGCCGCGCAGATGCATGTGAGGCTGGATGTAGACCAACTCGGCATGGTCCACGCCTATCGTCACTTCACTCACCACTTCGGCATTCTCGGCGCCCGCTGGAATCATCAGATTGAACGCCGCGGGAGTGCCGGGCGACATCCAGTAACGGCGCTTCGGAGGCGTCTTCGCGAACACCAGTCCAACTTTCGAGAGGTCTTCCTGCTCCGTCCCAACCGCTGTGTAGTGGATATTGAATACGATGTCGGAACCCTTCGGCACGAACTTCGCCGAATTGTCCACGTCAAACCTCTGCGCGCCCAGACCCGGATTGTATTTGCCCAGCAGGTCCGTGCCTTCCTTAGCGCCGGTCATGGCTTCCGAGCCTTCCTCGTAGGCTTCCCCGTATACGGCCTTGGCCATCCAAGTAGCTCCGGGGGGCGTCACAATGGCTCGCATGTGATGCACCACCTTGGGATTTCCGGCTCGCATCTCGGCAGCCACCACCCAGGTGTCCTCGGGGAAATTCACATGCACCTTGATGTTCTGGTAGTTGATGGTCCCGGTGGCCTTCACGTGGAACGCCTTGGGCATTTCGATAATCATGTCGGGCTTGATCTGCCAGCCCTCCGGGAACGTCAGCGGCGGCGGTGCGTCCTTGGCATCGCCCTCAGGCGCTCCGTTGTTCGCCCAGGTAACCAGCGTGTCGACATCGGCGGGGCTCATGGTCCGGTCGTTCGCGAAATGTCCGTAGTCGGCGAACCATGGCGGCATCTTCTTGGTGACCACGGCCACCTTCATCGCCTTGGCCCAGGGCCGCGCGTCTTTGTAGCTAATCAGCGACATCGGCGCCACTTCGCCGGGCCGGTGGCAGCCCTGGCAGTTCTTCTGCAAAATGGGCAGAACGTCCTTGTTGAACGTGGGCGAGCTCGTGGCGGCGACGGCGGCCATCCCCATCGCTAAACCAATCCCGATTCCAAAGCCTGCTACTGAAAGGCGCGGCATGTCGAAACCCTCCTTGGGGCAAAAAACCAACTGTCAGCATTATATTTTAGCGCTGCATGCAACGCAACGGTGGGATTTTAGCGCTGCATGCAACGCAACGGTGGGGTCGGGCGTGGCCTGAGGAATACAATGGAGCTTAGCGCCACAAGGAGATCGTATGCCCAAGTTCGTCATCGCGCCCCACATGCGGCTGCAAGAGTGGGTAGCCGAGGAAAAAGGATACTTCTCGGCCGAAGGCCTGGACCACGAGTTCCGTGACGAACTTGTCTCGCCAGTAGGGAAGAGGCACGATCTCGGTGACAAGGTTGGCGCTTACCAGACCTTCGAAAAAGGCCGAACCACCGCTGTAAGCTGCGCTTGCCACTGGACGGTAAATGTCGCTGCCTCTAACGGCCACGGAAAGCTCTATGCCGACGCGTATTCGGTGTCCCCGGCCGGAGTGTTCGTTCCACCTGACTCGCCGGTACGCGAGCCGGGCGATTTGGCTGGCGTACCCATTTCAGTGGGCTATCAAAGCGGGAGCCATTACGCTACCATCCAGGCTCTCGAACAATTCCTGCCGCGGGACCAGATCAACCTGTCGTTTGCCGACGGCTTGCTCTTCAAGCGGATGGAACTATTGATTGACGGCAAGGTGCCGGCGGCTTCGCTCTTCAGTGGTCCCTACTATTTTCTCGAACAACTGGGTTTTCGCAAGATTATCGACAGCACCTTCATGATGGCGTCCATGATTACGGGCGACCCCGACCCGGAAGACGTCACCAAGTACTTCCGCGCGTTGCGGCGTGCGCAGCGCGATATCGACCTGCGGCCCGAACTCTACACCCACTATTACAAGAAAGAAATGCCGGAGCGATTCCACTCCTTGATGGACACGCGCCGTTGGGGGCCGGGCGAGCGCCTGGTTTTTGAGCCCTATACTCGCGAGGTGTTTGAAGAATCTTTTGATTGGATCTCGAAACACGCCATTTTTCCCGAAGGACAAATGCGTCAGGGCAACTACCAGGACGCGGTGCTGAGCCTGGCCTGCCAGCCAGCGCCGTAGGTGTAGCGCGTGCATCTCCTAAGCTCGATCGCCCTCATCGCTGCGTTCTCGATCCCGGCTTTCGCCGCTCCGCCCGCCCAGTGGCGGCTCACGAGCAGCGATCATTTCGAGATCTACATGCAATCGAGCGCGCAGAGCGACGACCAACGCGCGCGGGCAGTGCTCGCGTGGTTCGAGCAACTCCGGGCGTTCTTTCGCGAACAGCCAGGTTGGAACGCGAATTCGTCGCCACCATCGTCCCGCGTTCGGGTGATCCTGTTTGCCTCGGAGCAGGATTACCAGCCTTATCGCGTGAGCGACACCGCGGACGCATATTATCTGGGCTCCGAGGATCAGGATTGTATCGTGATGACTGGCGGCGAGGCCAAGTCTTTCCCCATTGCAGCCCACGAATATACGCACCTGGTGCTGCGTGCGTCCGGCTCGAAGTTGCCACCCTGGCTGAAAGAGGGGCTGGCGGAATTGTACTCAACGTTGCGGATCGACGATCGACGAACGGAAGTAGGAGGGCCCTTGAGCGGCCGCCTGGAGACGCTGCGCCGGCGCGACTGGGTGCCGCTGGCGGGTCTGACGGGTCTCTCCGAAGAAGCGTTTCAACACCAGGAGCGCGCCGCGAACAATATGTTTTATGCGGAAAGCTGGGCCCTGGTGGGAATGCTGGCACTCTCCCCGGGCTATGCGGCGAAGTTCCCGAGATTCGTCAGCGCCGCCGGGGAGGGCTTGTCGAGCCTGGATCTTCTGATGAGAACCTACGAAAGATCGGCGGAACAAATTGGACGGGATCTTCACGCCTGGGTGGGCCAGGGTGCTCCGGTGACGGTCCCGCTGCCAAAAGTGGCGCCGCTGCCCTTCGAGGTTCGGGTTTCCGACGTTTCGCCGCTGGAAGCTCGGGTGCTCCTCGGGCAGATGCTTTTGACGGGCGGCGCATTCGATCGCGCGGAGGAGATTTTCAGGGACCTGGCTCATGCAGCACCGGGTTCCGCTGATGTATCTGCCGCGCTCGGAGTGATCGCACTGCATAAAGGCGATCTGGCGGGCGCACAACGCGCCTGGAAGCAGGCCATCAAGGAAGGCATCTCCGATGCCAGGCTGTGCTTTCGCTACGCTATCCTGGCCGATCAAGTTGGCTTGAGCGCGGACGAGATTCGCCCGGCTTTGGCGCGCGCCACCGCGCTCGATCCCGATTTCGACGACGCCCATTACCAGTTAGCGCTACTCGAGAAGAACGCTGGGCATTACGAAGCAGCGCTGGGCGAGTTCCAGGCGATGCGAACCGTAGCCGATGCTCGCGCCTATGCCTACTGGCTTGCTCTGGCCGACACATTGAACGAACTGGGCCGCCGCGAGGAGGCTGAATCGGCTGCACAGCACGCTGCGATGCTCGCGATTACAGCGTCCGAGCGCTCGCGCGCGGAGGAGGAGACTTACGTTGCGAAGACGGATATCGCCGTTCGCTTCGCGCGCGACGCCACCGGCCGCCTGATACTGATCACCGCGCGGATGCCGCACGGGCAGCCTGACTGGAATCCATTTATTGAGCCGGGCGACGATATCCATCACGTCCACGGCACACTGCGCGAGATTGAATGCGGCAACGTCACCACCATTCGAGTGCAAGCCGCGGGCGAACTGCTAAAGCTCGCCATCCCCGAACTGCAACACGTGCAAATGCGGCACGCTCCGCCCGACTTCGAGTGCGGTCCGCAAACGGCGGCACAGGTGGCCGTGGATTATGCGCGGACCCCGAACGGCGCGAGCGATGGAATCGTGCGCGGCATGGACTTCAATCCGGCGTCAGCTAGTCAAGCAAGCGCTCCCTAACCGCGTTGTATTCGCAACCGAGGAGCGAAATCACCGCCAGCAGGTACATCCAGACCAACAAAGCAATCACTGCTCCGATGCTTCCATAGAGCACGTTGTAGTTGGCGATGTGCCGCACATATAGGGCGAAGACCGACGTGGCCAGCAGCCACAGCACGGTGGCCAGAATCGCCCCGGGCCAAACGCTGCGGAACTTCATCGGGCGGTTGGGGCCGGTGTAATACATGAGGCCCGTGACCAGCACCGTGGCTCCCAGCGCCACCACGTAGCGCAGCAGACCGAAAGCCAGCACCACCGAGGCTCGCAAATCCTCTTCCGGCGCCAGGCCCAGCGTCTGCAGCATCCATTCCTCTATGCGCGCGCCAAAAACGATCAGTACGGAGGATCCCACGGCCGGCAGCGCTGCGATGAACACCAGCAGAATCGCGACGCTGCGTTGCTTCAGAAACGGACGGCCGGACGGCAGCCGGTAGGCCGCCTGGAAGCCTTCCATCAGGGTCATCATGGCGCCCGAAGCGGCCCAGACCGAAAGCAGCGTGGCGAGCAGTATCAACCATCCGGACCGCTGATTCCTGGCGGTAAATTGTGACCGCACCAGATCCTCGGTGCCGGGCGGGATCACCTGGAACAAGAGCCTTGAGAATACCCGCGACACGGCGCTCGCATTGACGCTCGCGAGAATGGCGGCCAGCGATGCCAGCACCGGAAAGAATGCCAGCAGCGACGAATAGGCCGCGCCCTTGGCGATGCCAAAGCAATTGTCCTCGTAAGCGGCGATGCCGGCTTGTTGGAACAGGCCCCAGAAGCGCTGTACCGGGCCGGGGCGCTCCAGATAGAGGCTGGGCGAAGCGGGTGTCATAGCCACTTTCGATTCTAATCCCGTCGCGGCCACCCGCCGCTACCAGCCGGACAGAATGCGAAGACTGGCGCGATCGAAGAACCGGGCGTCGGCGGCGCGGAAGTATCGCAGGATCTCGGGTCCGCCGATGTTGACGGCGGTGTGGTCCCACTCGCACTGAGTGCAGTGCGTAGTGCTGGGAGATCCAGTGGAGAACCAGGAGCGCGCTTCACGGTATCGCTCGGCATTGAATGGGTCGGCGGTTTTGCCATCGAAGTGAGTAAACACCAGGTTGGTGTCAGGCCGGGGCGCGCCGCAGCAGGGCATGATCCTTCCTGCAGCATCCATTGCGATGTTCTTATACAGCCAATGACAGGTGTGGCCCTCGCTCGCGGGAAAATCCTCGCCCGAAACATTCCAGGATTTTTCGAACTCGTTCGCGATCACGGCGCGATCCAGGCTGTCCGGGAACGGGTTCCAGTTCTCCGGGCGGCTCGCGATGGAAAGCCGATCCAAGCGGCGCAGGCCGGCTTTCACCGGCGCGGGGCGCATGTTGGGATCGTCCCAGCGGACATCGAACGGGTTCACCACTCGAAACCGATCGACGCCCAGCTTGCGCGCCATGCCGGCAGCCAGGGAAATCTCGTGGGCGTTGTGCTCAAACGCCAGGAAGTTCCAGGACAACACCGGGGTGCGCTTGCGGAGCTGGCGTTTTGCGCTCACTAACTTGCGAATGTTGCTGAAGACCAATTCGAGGTCGCCATTGCGGCGGAATTTTTCGTAAACGGGTTGTGTGGCGCCGTCGATCGACATCACTATGAAATCGAGCCCGGATTCGACGTAAGCCTCGGCGTCGAATTTGCGAACCGAAAGGCTGGTGGAAAGCGCGGTGCCGATCAGATAACTTTTCGCCAGACGAACCAGCTTCGGCGTAGCCAGGTTGAGCAGAGGTTCGCCATAGTTACAGAAGTAGACTCCGACCGCATAAGGACCGTAGAGCTTCAATAGCGCCGAGAAACAGTCTGGCGAGAGCGTGCCCTTCGGCCAATCGAACAGCTGGAACTCCTCGGAGCGATCGGAGTGAACGCAGCCTGGGCAAGCGAGCTGGCACATGTTGGAGGGATCGATCACGAGTCCGAACGGACGCGATAACACGGACGCACTTCGCGCCTGGAAATGAAAGCGCGCGAGGAACAGGTTGAGGATCTTGAGCGTCAGGGTCTGCGCGACGGTAGGGTCGAAGCGAGCGCTCAGGCTGGCATATAATTCCGGCTTCGATCTTTCGAGAATCCCGGCCGCCGCCCTTACGCTTTCTGTCTCGCGAAGCCCCCGGTCGATTTTCGATAGCGTAGGAAACGCGGTCTGGCCGCCATACAAAGACGCCGGAATGACGCGATTGAGCAGCGTCCCAAGCACTTATTGCGGGCGCTCTACCACTGCCACTTTCTTGGTGCCGACAATCTCGTGCGCGCGGTCGAGCATGGTCTTCGAAGCTGGCAGCGAGCTCAGACCTTTGAGAACCTCAGGATCGTTTTGGAACCCCAAGCGGTCTGAATCTTCCTTGCTGAAGGCGGTGATGTAGAGTTCCTCGCGGAGGCGATCGCGAACCCAACTCTTATCGCGCTCAAATTCGGCGGGCGTGAACGCAACGCCGCGTTTCACGGCAAAGGCGCGGAAGTCTTCGAGAGCCGCATCGTCCGGCGTCCACTCCTTGGCCAGAGGCGCAGTGTGGGCGGCAAAGAACTGCGGAGCATAGAAGAAGAACACCAATTCGTCGGTGAGCTGCGCTTCGAGCGGCGTCAGCCTGGGTGTCTCGTATTTCTCATCGGGCGTAATGCCATCGCCACCGTACACGATCCGGCCGCTATCGGTTTTCTTCATGTCCTTCGGATTGATCTTGCCGTTTTCCCGGCTCAGATATTCGAACAGGCCCT
>JBEKLB010000035.1:0-25429 GCA_050010415.1 Bryobacteraceae bacterium
CTCCTTGTGGAAGCGTGGCGATGTGCTTCAATCCGAGCGCCCAAAAGTCCCCTTTGCTCGTAACGAAGAGGCTCTGCCAGTTATCCTTCTCCAAACCCTCTTTCTCTCCCCACTTTTGCAATTGGGAGCCGTTGAGCCTGCAAATACCGTCTCCGCAGCCCAGGAACAGGGACGCGTCCTTGCTGGTCATGACGCTGGTCATGACGCTGATCACGACGCTATGCACCTTCAACGTGAGAGCGGGCGCTGCCGGATCGGCAAGCGGGACTTTGCGAAAGTTCCATTCGCCCGACGGGCCGGATTGCTTTCCAGCCATCAGATCCCCATCGCTCGCGACAAAAACCGTTCCATCGGACGACGATGCGATGGTGGACCCGGAGAACAAGCCTAATTTCCTGCCCTCAAAGTGCATGACGTGGAAGACGCTGCCTTCCAAATATCCGACACCGTTCTGGCGGCCCACCCACAGGCGCGCTTGAGCGTCCTCATGCAACGCGAGAACGTTTCCAACCAGAATGTCCGGACCCAGGTTCACGCGCTCAAAACGCTCGCCGTCGTAGCGAAAGAGGCCGTTTTCAGTTCCGGCAAACAGAACCCCGGCGCGACTCTGAAGCAGGACGTTTATATTCAGATTGCTCAGGCCTTCCGCCTGGCCGTATGGTTTAAAGGTATAGCGCTGGGCAAGGCAGAATGGGGACGCGAGCAGCGCTCCCAAAATCGATATCAAAACGATACCGAAACGTAGCTTACCCATATCTGAAACTATCGACCTGGCACCCGGAAGTCTTTAGAAATTCGGGTGCTTCGCCGCACCAGCCACAATAGGCTGAACATGATATAGTTAGCGCCGAGAGCGGATCATCGCGGAGGCATATTTCCCATGGCAAAATCCAAATCCACCCCCCTCGCCCGCCGAGGTTTTCTCAAGGGAGCCGCCGCCGGCGCCGCCGCCCTGGTGACTTCCCCCCAGGCCGCTTCACCCCAGGCCGCTTCGCCCCAAGCCAAATCGCCCCAAGCCAAATCGCAGGAAGCTCAAACACGTGCCGTCGCGGTGCCGCCCACCGCGGCGCAGCGAGCTGCCGAAAACGCCAATGCCTCAGCCACGGTGGAAGACCTCCAGATCGTCGAGCGCCCGGGCGCCGATTACATGGTCGACGTCTTCAAATCGCTGGGCTTCGAATATCTGTTCGCCACGCCCGGATCGAGTTTCCGCGGCATCCACGAATCTGTGATCAATCACGGCGGGAACAGCAACCCCGAGTTCATCACCTTTACGCACGAAGAGTGCTCGGCGGCCGCGGCCAACGGCTACGCCAAGATCGAGGGCAAGCCGGCGCTGGTTTGCGCGCATGGAACGGTCGGCATCCAGCATGCGGCGATGGCGATTTATAACGCCTATTGCGACCAGGCTCCGCTCTTCATCGTCGCCGGCAATATCTCCGATGCAGCCGAACGGAGGGGACGCGTGGAATGGTTGCACGCCGCGCAGGACGTGGCTGCCACAGTGCGCGATTACACCAAGTGGGATGACAACCCCGCCTCTTTGACGCATTTTGGCGAATCGGCCGTGCGCGCTTATCAGATCGCCATGACCGCGCCGATGATGCCGGTGCTGCTGGCCGCCGACGGCGTACTGCAGGAAGGCGAAGCGCCGAAGGATTTCGACTGGCGCGTGCCCAAGCTACCGAAGATCACTGCACCGTCGGGTGATTCGGCTGCCGTAGCCGAGCTGGCCCAGATGCTGGTGGCCGCCGAAAATCCCGTGATCGTCGCCAGCCGTTCGGCCCGCACGCCCGCCGGATTGGCGCTGTTAGTGGAGCTGGCGGAAGTGACCGGCGCGGCAGTGATCGATCAACAGCGCCGCATGAATTTCCCCTCCCGCCATCCGCTCAATCATACTCAACGTTCGCGCGCGGCGGTCTCCAACGCCGACCTGATTTTGGGCCTCGAAGTCTACGACTTCTTCGGTGTTGTTCACACCCTCGGAGGACAGATCAACGTCATTCCGAAATCTATCATCAAGCCGGGCACGAAACTCGTCAGCATCAGCTCTTCGGACTTGTTCTATAAGAGCAACTATCAGAACTTCCAGCGCTATGAGGCGGTCGACCTGTCGATCCCCGCGGATGCCGAAGCCACGCTGCCCGCGCTGATTGAAGCCGTGAAGCGGCAGCTCACCGACGATCGCAAGCAAGCCATTCAGTCACGCGCCGCTAAGCTTGCGCAGGCCAGCCATCAGGCGCTGGAGCAGACGCGAACGGCAGCTTCTTACGCCTGGGATGCCAGCCCCGTCTCCACTGCCCGGCTCAGCGCGGAACTGTGGGCGCAAGTCAAGAACGAAGATTGGTCCCTGGTGTCGGATCCATTTTGGGTGAGCAACTGGCCGCTGCGACTTTGGGATTTCACCAAGCACTATCAGTTCATCGGCGGCGCGGGCGGGGAAGGCGTCGGTTACCTGGCTCCAGCCGCGCTAGGAGCCGCGATCGCCAATAAGAAGCACGGCCGGCTGAGCGTCTCCATTCAATCCGACGGCGATTTCATGATGGGTCCTGGAGTGTTATGGACCGCCGCGCATCATCGGATTCCGCTGCTGACCGTGATGCACAACAACCGGGCCTATCATCAGGAGATCATGCAATTGCAGCGCGTGGCCAACCAGCACAATCGCGGCGTGGACATCGATAAGTGCAAGATTGGAACCGCCATCGAGAATCCGAATATCAATTACGCCATGATGGCCAAGAGCATGGGAGTCGAAGCCGAAGGACCTATTTCAGATCCAAAAGATTTGAGCGCGGCAATCCGCCGGGGAATCGACGTGGTGAAACGTGGCGATCCGTATCTCATAGACGTCATCACCCAGCCGCGCTAGAGGAGCAACCGTGATTCGGAACATGATCGTAATCGTGCTGCTGGCCGCCGCATCGCTCTGCGCGCAGGGCAATGCGGAAAATGGCAAACGACAATTTGTGAAACTGGGCTGTTACACCTGCCACGGTTATCAAGGACAAGGCGGAGGCGCCGGGGCCAAGCTCGCGCCGCATCCGATCGCGGCAGCGAATCTGATCGCTTACGTGCGTCATCCATCCGGCAGCATGCCTCCGTTTACCGCCAAGGTGGTTTCCGATCAGGAACTCATGGATATCCACGCGTACCTGGCGAGCGTCCCCGCGCCGCCGCCGGCCAAAGACATTCCGCTGTTGAATCAATAGCCGCTATTTTTTCTTCGCCACCGGATCCATGCCCGTGGCTTGGATGGTCGGCGCGGATGCCGCGCTGGTCAGGGATTTGACGATCTTCTCAACGGCCTTGCGGTTCTTGGCGGAACTGCCGATTCCCGCGGACATCGTAATCGGCCTTTGGAATTCGGGCAGCAACGGACCGGCTAACTGCACGCCGGGAACCGGCACAATTTCGCTCACCAGTCCGAATGAGAGCTCGGCTTGTCCATTGGCGACGCTCGCCATGTTTTGGTCCGCCCCTGGTTGATAGAGGACCTTTTTCTGAACCTCATCGCTGATGCCGAGCGTGTTGAACATGCTGACGAGGCCGGGCGTAGAAGCGCCCTCCTTCACGTAGGCGATCGATTTGGCCTTCAGCAGGGTTTGCTTCACCGCGGCTGGCGTGGAAACATCCGGCTTCGTCGCCCCCGCGCGGACCGCGATGCCAATGCCGCTGCTGGCTATATCCATCGCCGTCCCGGCCGCGATTTTTCCGTCCTTGCTCAAGTCCGCAATGATGGGCGACGTCAGGATGGCGAGATCGAACGCCTCTCCACCCTCAATGGCCCCCTTGATCTTCGCCGAGGTTCCGAACGTTACGTTCATCTTGATCCCCAGGCTGTGTTCGTACTCCGGCTGCAATTTCTCCATCGCCGCCTTGAATCCGTTGGAGCACAAGACACGGACGCCGGCGTCCTCGGCAACCGCGCGTCGCGCCGTTGGCAGAAGTAATGCGCAAATCGATGCCGTAAGTAACGCGGCTCTTAGTGTTGTCTTCATGCTCTAAACCTCATGGTTTTGCAGCCTCCGGACTACCGAAATTGTAACCGGATCCCTTCTCGCCGTGGAATGAGTTATAAACCACCGGAATCCCTTTTTCCTTCATGAGCCGCGCCATTAACGCGACGGTCTCAGTATGATAGATCGCCGACGACATCCCAATCGGCACACCCTCTGCCCAATTCAACGGCGTCATTCTGACGGAGCTAACTCCGAATCCGTAATCCTCGCCTTTATCCAGCGCGTCGAGCTTGGCGCCGTGATCCACCAGGACCTGCACAGCCTTGTTCGCACCCTTGAAGCCCGCGCCGTGCAGTGCGGTGATGCCGTGATCGTTAACGGCATTTACATCCGAGCCGAGATCCAGCAGTAACTTTACCACTTCGAGCGTCTGGTCTTCGGAATATTCACGCAGCATTCCATCCGCCCAGCCTACGCCCGAGGCTGCCATGAGCGCGGTGGTGTGGTCGAAGGTAGGAATCGACGGATCGGCCTTGTGATCCAGCAGCAGGCGCACCACTGGTAAGTCGCCACAGAGCGCCGCACGCAACAGAGGCGTAGCGCCGGCTTCCTTCAACCAGGCGGACGTCATTCCCTGGTGGACTTCGGTCTCCACCTGGATCCGCGCATTCGGGTTCGCGCCGCGATCGAGCAGCGTCTTGATAAAGTCCAGTACGCCATCCGTGTCCGGCCCCGGGATCGCAGTGGTTTCCTGATTTCGATCCTTGACAGCCAGATAGAGCGGCGTCCAGCCCTTGGAATTTGCGAGATTCACATTCGCGCCGTGGTCCATCAGATAGAGCGCCATATCGTAGTAACCGTTCTGCACGGCCACTAACAGCGGACTGCTCCCATCGGCCGATACCTGATTCACATCGGCGCCCGACTTAGTAAGTACACGAACGCATTCCAGCGACCCTTGCCGAGCCGCAAATAACAATGCGGTAAGTCCACCTTTAATAGGGGCGTCGGGCCCGCCTTGTCTGCTCGCCGGAGCAAACCCCAGCCCGGCTCTCTTGAGCGGCCGCAGTACCGCGGACTGAGCACGCACGTCGGCGCCGCGAGCGGCCAGCAACTCCACGATCGCGACGTGGCCCTGCTCGGCGGCCCACATCAGTGCGGTAGTTCCCCGCAAGGTGTCTTTTGCATTCATCCCGGCCGCATTCATCCCGGCGCCATGATCGAGCAATGCCTTCACCGCGTCGATATTGCCGCTGCGCGACGCCATCATCAGCGCCGTCTCGCCATGCGAGAGCACGGGAGCATTGACATCCGCTCCGGCCTTGAGCAGTTGATCGATCATCGCGGCGCTTCCATTCTGCGAAGCCAGGAACATGGGCGTGGCGCCGTCATGGTTGGCTGCCTTGGCATCCGCCCCGGCCTGGATCAACAAACCTGCCGTTTCGAGATCGTTCCAGCGAGCGGCCCAGTGCAGCGCCCTGGTGCCATCAGCCTGCGGAGCATTCACATCGGACTTCGCGGCCAGCAGTTTCCGGATCGCGGAATTGTTCTGATTCATCACCGCATCGGCGATGTCGCTGGCATAGGAGAGCGACGCTCCCAATAGAATTAGGCCAAGCGCTCGCATTTGGTTATGAGAGCGACAGCGGCTTGGTACTGTCGCCAAGGCTTTCCTTCTCGACGCCACACATCCGAAGCGCGGTCAGCAACAGGCTGGCCGTGGAGCCCTCCGCGCGAATGTGACGGCCGCCTTTGTGCTGGCCATTCGCACCGCCAATGAACATGTGTCCGACATCCTTGTGACTGTGGAGGTTGGAGTCGCCCATGTTACTCGCCCACAAAATGAGCGTATGGTCGAGTAAGTTGCCGTCGCCATCCGGCGTCGCTTTCAACTTATCCAGGAAGTAAGTCAGGCATTGTATGTGATACCGGTTGATTTTGGCCCAATCTTTGTATTTCTTCGGCACCGCGCCGTGATGCGATGCGGCATGGTTTGCCGTGGTGACGCCCGATTCCGGATAGCTGCGCATGCTGACGTCATGCGCGTACATCAACGTTGACACGCGTGTGATGTCGGCCTGGAACGCCAGCGTCTGCAGATCCCACATCAGCTTGATGTGTTCGGTGAACGATTCCGGCATCCCGAAAGGCACCTCCGCATCGGGCGTTGGGTTGGACGCCTTTCGAACATTGTGCATCCGGCGCTCGATTTCGCGAATGTCATCCAGATACTCGTCCAGCCGCGCCCGGTCTGTACCCGGCAATTTGTTATTGAGCCGGTTCACTTCCTGCGTCACCGCATCCAGCAAGCTCGTCTTGGCCTGCCTGCGTGCCTGCCGCTCTTGCGCATTCCCTCCATCGCCAAACAGGCGCTCGAAGACCACCTGTGGATTCGCCTCATGCGGCAGAGGCTTAGTAGGTCCCGACCACGAAACCGAGTTCACATACGCGCAGCTATAGCCCCAAGGACAAGTGGCGAGCGAGCTCTGATCTTCAATTCCCAATTGGATGGATGGCAGCGCATTATCCTGGCCGTGTTTTTGCGCGATCATCTGATCGATCGTGGTGCCGAGATAGATATCGTCGCTGACGGTCTTTTTGGGCGGCACGCCGCTGAACACGGCCGCGCTGCGCGAGTGATCTCCCCCGGCCATTCCCGCCGGTGGCATGGACGACGTGGCGTCCATGCCGCTGATCACCGTGATATGTTCCCTCCACGCTTCAATCGGTTTGAGAACGAACGGATATTCATTGATCGCACCTTGCTGCGGCATTTGCCAGTATTCGGGCGCCCACCCATGCGGACTGAAGATTCCGGCGAAGCGCGGAACTTTCGGAATCGCGGCTGCCTTTGCGAGTGGTTGCAGCGCCGGTATCATCGAGTCCAGCAACGGCAGCGCCAGGGAAACGCCCAGACCTCGCAGCACGGCCCGCCTCGGAATGTGCTTCCCGGTGATGATCATTTGACCTCCCTAGCGGCTGTGAGCGGCGCTTCCTTTTTCCGATTCATCTGAAACTGATCGCTGTTCACGATACCTTCAATCAGAGCCGAGAATCGATAATCGTTGCGCGCGGCATTCCGCACGATAGCGCGCACCACTGGCATATCCCGATATTCAACTCCGCGTCCCAGTGCGTAAGTAAGCAGCTTCTCCGTCACCGTCCGCGCGAACTGCGGTGAATAGCCGAGCAACGCATTGCGCAAATCCACCACGCCCGAGATTTTTGTTCCGTCCGTCAACTGGCCCGACGCATTCACCATCTGTCCGGCTTCCTTGGTCCGCCACTTCCCGATGCCATCGAAATTCTCCATGCCGAAACCGATGGGGTCCATCATCTTGTGACAGCCCGCGCACGCTGGATTAGCGCGATGCGCTTCCATCTGCTGCCGCAGAGTGAGCGGACCGTTGCCACCCGCGGACGCTTCCTTCAGCGCCGGAACATTGGGCGGAGGATCGGGCGGAACGACACCCAATATATTCGTCATCACCCACTTACCACGCTGTACCGGAGAAGTCCGGTCCGACACGGAAGTTACTAACTCGATTCCGCCTTTGCCGAGTAAACCTCTGCGCACGTCGAGCGGGCCGTCGAGCTTTACCCGCCGGAACTGGCTGCCATAGATATTCGGAATGCCGTAATGCGCCGCCAGGCGCTCATTGACGAAGGTATAGTCGCCATTTAGTAGGTCGATGATGCTGCGGTCCTCGCGCACGATGCTTTCGAAAAACATTTCCGCCTCGGTGCGGAAGGCCTGCCGGAGATTATCGTCGAAGTCGGGATAGTCGGTCCCTTCGGGCGTCGAGCTTTGCATCACGCGCAACTGCAGCCATTGACCGGCGAAATTCTTCACCAGCTCATGCGTGCGTTGATCCGCCAGCATCCGCCGCGTCTGTTGTTCCAGCACGCCGCTATCGCGAAGTTTCCCTTGCGCCGCCAGCCGAATTAGTTCGTCGTCCGGGCCGCTGCTCCAGAAAAAGAAGGCCAGTCGTGAAGCCAGCTCCAGGTCGCTGATGCGATACGCCTCACCCGGCTTGACGTTGGTGGGACCATCTTCGGTGCGAAACACAAACTCCGGGTGCGCCAGGACGAATTCGAGCCCGCGCTCAATTCCGTCTTCGAAGTCTCCCGCGTTACGGCCGGCCTGATAAAGATTCATCAGAGATTCGGTATCGGAATCCGTGATGGGCCGGCGGTAAGCTTGCCTGGCAAGCGTGGTGAGTATCTTTCGGGCGCAGGGTAATTCGTCGCTTCGACCGCTCGGCTTGCAGATGAGAATCTTCTCGCGGCTAGAAGTGTCCTGGGGACGAGTGCCGTTATAGGGACCGGAAACGGTGACCGAGCTCACTTGCGGCGTGAACGTGAAGCCGTCAATCAGATTGTCGTCAAGAATGCTGCGATGATAATGGCGATTCAGATCCACATTCGGCACGTAGGTGGTGGCGAGAAACGTCACGCCTAGCGTGCGTTCGCCCGCTTTCACCGGCACGCGAACTTCATTCTTATCGCGCAGGCTCGATATCGGCACGTCCTTGCCGATGCGGAACACCTTCACGCGCGCCCCATCGATCAGCACCTCGGCCTGCTCATCTTCACTATCTCCGCCGTATAAACCGCCTACCGTGGTTCTCACCGGATCCCAAGAAATCGCATACTCGCCGTCGGCCGGAAAATAGTGGTGAATCAGCAGACCTCCGCGCGTGCCGAATGGCAGACCTTCGATGTGCTCCTCCTGAGAATAGTCTTCGCGGACGTGGTATATCTTGCGAGCGGGCGCCGTCTCGTGGCCCAGCGCCAGACGGCTGATTTTCGCCGCCGCTTCCACGTAGCCTTCCACCAGAGCCGGCGAAACTCCCAGGCCGCTGACCACGTTGTCGAATCCGTAGCTCGAGTCGTCGGCGGGCAGAAACGCCGCGGCATCGATATCCAGCGCCAGCAGACCGCGGATCGCGTTCGAATATTCGGTTCGATTCACCCGATGAACGCCTGGCGCGGGCAAGTGCGGATTGGCCTGCGCCGCACGGTCCAGCTCATTTTCGAGCGCTACGGTCAAGGCCTCGTAAGCGGCGGCATTCGGGCGCGGCAGGCCGGCCGGTGGCATCATCCCGGCACGCAGTTTGCGCACCACTTTTTCCCACTGCTCGGCGTGCTCGCCAACCTGCGCAAGATCCAGTTTGTCGAGCATCAAGCCCGCGGTCTTCACTTTTTGGTTGTGACAGGCGACGCAGTATTGATCCAGAACGGCGCGTTGCGAAAGCAGCGAAGTGGCCGTCTGGCCATGAGCCATCGCGGCCGCAAACAGAAATATCACAGCGCGACGCACGTCTTCGTTGGTATCAACAAAGTCCTTCGGAGTCAAGGGGGTAGCTTGACATCAGCGCCCTTCCGTGGATAGGATCGGCTTTCCTATGCCACCTCATTCCTCGCCTCGCCGCCGCGATTTTCTCGCCGGGCTTGCCGCCCTGGGGGCTGGCGCCTTGCTGCCCGCCAGATCCAGCGCTCAGACCACGCGAGTCATTGACTGCCACCATCATTTTGTCTCTCCCGCCTTTCTCAAAGCCCTGACAGCCAAGGAGGGCCATAAGACCGAGGGATTCACCAGCTTCTTCCCGCTCGGCTTATGGAAGGATTATTCGCCCGCGAAAGATATCGAGATCATGGACCGGGACGGCGTGACCACATCGCTCATCTCCTGCACCGCGCCCGGTGTTTGGTTCGGCAATCCCGACGAGGCTCGCGGCCTGGCGCGAGAGCTGAACGAGTACGGCGCCAAAATGGCATCCGATTACAAGGGCCGTTACGGATTGCTGGCCGTGCTGCCCATCCCACGCGTGGACGAAAGCCTCAAGGAAATCGAATACGCCTTCGATACGCTCCAGGCCGATGGCGTCGGCGTACTTACCAGCTACGGGAACCACTGGCTGGGCGATCCCGCGTTTCAGCCGATATTCGATGAACTCAACCGGCGCAAAGCGGTTGTCTACACGCACCCTATCGATGCGCCGTGCTGCCAGGATGTGATGCAGGGCGTCAATCCCACCACACTCGAATACCCGACAGACACAGCGCGAGCGATCCTTAGCCTGCTCTCGACCAACGCGGCTACTCGTTATGACGACATTCGCTTCATCTTTTCCCATGCCGGCGGAACCATGCCGTCGGTAATCGATCGCATCGGGGTGGGCAACCCGGACACCATTGCGGCCAATCTGCGCGGCACTCCAGAGCCCAACTCGCGGCTCTACCATCTGCGGCGCTTCTATTACGACACGGCGCAGTCCACCAACGCGGTCCAGATGCAGGCGCTGAAGACCATCGCCGGTGCATCGCAAATCGTCTTCGGAACCGATTACCCCTTCGGCGCCACGGCCGCGAAACACGTGCAGGGCTTGCGCGAGTGCGGTCTTAGCGCCGAGGAGCTCCAGGCTATCGACACCAGTAACGCGCTCCGGCTGTTTCCGAAGTTCAAAAGCTGACCGCGAGCGATTGGATGCCCGCGAAGGAATTAGAAATTCAACTCGACACGAAAAATTTTTCTGATTAGCATCGGCTGTGGCAGGTGCTATGATGGCTCAGTCCGAAGTTAGTCTTTGATCGCGTCTTTGATCGCGATCTGATCGCATCCTTCGCGCGCGCAACCCTGTGCGTTGCAAACTTCCCCAGTCGGATTTTGTGTCCGGTAATACCGCCGCTAAGCTGGCTTCTGCGTGGGTGTTGTGTATGGATCGAGCTCTGAATCCCGAAAACAAAGGGGAAGAGACGTGGGCGAAGCCGGCCCGCTCGTTTTCCGACGATGCGATCCGCGTTGAGCTCGAGAACATACTCGGGAGCCGAACATTTCGCGCCGCGCAATCGCAGAAGAAGTTTCTCGCCTATGCCGTGGACCAGGTGCTCGCTGGACGCGCACACCTGTTGAAGGAATACGTCATTGCGACGGAAGCGCTCGGCAGAACGGCGTCCTTCGATCCCCGCCTGGATCCGATTGTTCGCACCGAAGCGAGGAAGCTCCGGGCCAGGCTCGACAAATACTACACGACTGAGGGGTCCGGCGATCCACTTCGTGTCGAGTTCCGCAAGGGCTCGTACGTTCCGTCCTTTCACCATGCTCACCGTCCGGATACAGAAGCTCACAGTGCAACTCCAGAGGCCCACACTCAGCCTGTTCCCCGCGCTCTCGAAGCGCCCTTGCTGCCCGATGTCCCTACCGACCATGTGCCTACCAAGCGGACCCCATCGCGGAGAAGCGGCGTCCTCGTGTCGCTCGCGGTTCTGGTGCTCGCCCTCGCAGGCGCGATCGTTTTTCACCTGTCGCCTGCCAGCTTCTCGGACACCACGTTGGCCGCCAATGACGCCTCCATCGCCGTTCTTCCTCTCGTCAACCTAAGCGACAACAATCAGGAGTTCCTCAGCGATGGCTTGACCGACGAACTCATCGATGCCCTCAAGCAGGTTCCGGGCTTACAGGTGGTGGCTCGGACATCCGCGTTTCGGTTCAAAGCGAAAACCTTTGACTTTCGAGAGATCGACCAGAAACTGCACGTCCGCGCTGTTTTAGTGGGCAGCGTTCGCAGCTCCGAAAACCGTCTCACCGTGGCGGTTCAACTCAATAACGCGGAAAACGGCTATCACTTGTGGTCTGGAAGCTACGAACGGGACTCGGCGAACATCGGGACCATTCCGCCCGAGATCGCAACCGCGGTGACCAACGTGCTTGGCGTCGGGATGGTGCGCGGTGGCGGGCAGAGCTTGACTCAGACGGCCGTGTCTCCAAATAGCGCGGCCCACGAAGACTATCTCAGAGGCCTCTACTTCCGCAATCGTTATAACGCGGACAGCCTCAATAAAGCGATTGGATATTTCAAACAAGCCATCGCGGAAGACCCGTCGTTCGCTCAGGCTTATGCCGGGTTAGCCGATTGCTATGCGATGGCGCGTCCCGTGTTTGCCACCCCTCCTCTGGAAGTAGTTTCGAAGATCAGGGCGGCCGCATCCAAAGCGCTTGAATTGGATGCCAAATTGGGCGATCCGCATATCGACCTGGCGGTCAGCGCCGAGTACGAATTCGATTGGGCGGCGGCGGAAAAGGAATTCAAGAAGGGGTTGGCGCTCAGTCCTGGCAACGTAGAGGGACACCTTTGGTACGCCTGGTATCTGGCGTTGACTGGCCGCAGGGACGAGGTGCTCGGCGAGCGAACCATTGCGGCGCGGCTTGATCCGGTTTCCCCGTCCGCGGTCGAATCCTTGGGCGATTACTATTCCGCCGTCGGGCGCTACGACGCGGCGGTTCAAGAATTCCGGAATGCGCTCGCGATCGAGCCAAACTTCGGTCTGGCGCATCAGGACCTGGGCGACACATACCTGCTCCAGGGGAGGTGTGACAACGCGCTCGACGAACTGCGTTTGGCCAATGAGTCCATGCCCGGTCCGCGGCGTATGGGCGATCTGGGGCATGCATACGCGGTGTGCGGACATACCACCGAAGCCCGCCGGATATTGCGCGACTTTCTCGGGGAGCCTCGGCACGGCGCGATCCCGGCGTTCGCTATCGCCGAGATCTACATGGGACTGGGCGACAAGGATCGAGCCTTCCCTTGGTTGGAAAAGGCCATCGATGAAAGAGATTTAGGTATGGGTTTGAAGTGGGACGGTTATTTTGAGTCCATTCGCTCGGACCCACGCTTCAACGTTTTGCTACGTCGTATGAAATTGAACTAGCCATTCAGCATGAGGCTCAAACAGTAACCGGTTACCGTGATCAGTTCCATCCAAACATATGTTGTTTCATAATGTTGCGGAACGCCGTGCGCCGCCGAACCAGCCGACGCGCCGCTTGACTCAAGAGCTCTATTTGGCACAAACTTCTCTAGCGTCATCTGCTCCGTTGCAGCGTGAAGGGACCACGCTCATGGCAACTTCCTTGGAGTCTTCGGAGTCTTTGATGGACGAGCGGATACGCGCCGCCCCACGCAGCTGCAACCCGTCGCGTGAACTTGGCCCACCCACATATTTGCAACCCCGCGAAAACGGTAAGCGTCCGCGTCTTATTACATGCTGGAGATTGATATGCTGAGGAACAAGTGACCACGCGAATTTTGACCCTCCTGGTGTCTGCTTCCTGTCTGCTGTCGACAGCGTTCGCCCAGAGCGGCAGCGCGGGCGGGGAAGCGTCGGCGGTTGCCGCCGATGGCCCCGTCGAAGAAGGAATTCCGGTTACCGATCCGCTGGTTATCTCGCGTTGCGGGACCTGCCACACCAAGGATGCGAAAGGCAATCTTTCGCGTATCTCATGGGAGCGCACGACGCCGGAAGGCTGGGAAGAAGCCATTAAGAGGATGGTGCGTCTCAACGGGATGACCATTACGCCCGCGGAGGCACGGTCCATCGTGAAGTACCTGGCTACCTATCACGGCCTCGCTCCCGAAGAGGCGAAGGCTGTGATGTATATGCCCGAACACCGTTTGGTGGATGAAACCGGCATCCCGAACGACACGGTGCATGACGTTTGTGCAAATTGCCACGCTTTAGGGCGCGCACTGTCCTGGCGCCGCACCAAGGCCGACTGGCGATTGCTCACCAACATGCATCGCTATTTGTATGCGCAAGCCGACAATATTTTCCAGCACGGATCGGGAGCTTTTCCGGGCGTCCATGGCCTGCGCGTGGAACGTCCCGGCGCGGCTCAGACCGCCGACGCGGCAACTCCGCCGGCGCCCCAACGCGAGCCATTCGAGGGCGCGCTCGATTTTCTAGCCAAGGCTGCTCCTCTGCACACTCCCGAGTGGGCTGCCTGGCGCGCGCGAATGCGGCCGCCTAAGCTGGCCGATCGATGGCTTTTGTCCGCGAATCTTCCGGGGCATGGCCGCTACTACGGCGAGATGGTGATCCAGCCGGGCGCGTCTGACGACGAATTTACCACTCGCATCACGCTCAAGTCCGTGAAGGACGGATCCACGCTGACGCGTACCGGAAGCGGCCTGGTGTACGCAGGTTATTCCTGGCGCGGCCGGTCGGCGGCGGCAGCGAAACCCGGTAACGCGCCGGACGACATCCTGCATGAAACGCGCGAAGCCATGTGGTTCGATCCCAATCAACTCGAAGCGGAAGGCCGCTGGTATTGGGGTAATTACCAGGAATTTGGTTTCGACGTGAAACTGGTTCGCGCTTCGGCCGATCCTACCGTCACGGGCGTGGATATCACTTTGCTCAAGACCGGTTCGACGGACAACAAGGTCCGGATCATCGGCGACAATTTTCCAGCCAAGGTTGCGCCATCCGATCTGGATCTAGGCACCGGCGTAACGGTGACACGTGTGGTGTCCAGCGATGCGGCTGAGATCGTGGCGGAAGTTAAGGTTGCGGCTGATGCGGTGACTGGCAAACGCGACGTGGCTTTCCGCCGATCTGTCTTGCCGAAGGCGGTCGCAGTGTACGATCACATCGATTACATCAAGGTTACGCCGGAGGCGGGCCTCGGGCATCTCGGTAGCGATGTGCACCCGAAAGGCTACCAGCAATTCGAGGCGGTGGCGTATAACCGAGGCGCGGATGGCAAGTCCCACACGGCGGACGACGTCGATCTGGGACCTATCGACGTTACGTGGTCAGTAGAAGAGTACCAGTCCGTTTTTGGCGACGACGACAAGGGTTTCATCGGTCAACTCAGTCCGACGGCCCTGTTTACGCCCGCGTCCGACGGTCCCAATCCGGAGCGCAAGTTTAGCCGGAATAATTATGGAGACGTTTGGGTCGTCGCCACTTCCAAGACGGAAAAGGAAAAGGACGGGCGTCCCATGATCGGCAAAGCGTATTTGGTAGTGACCGTTCCGACATACATTAAGTGGGATCAGCCAGAGGTGGAGAAATGAAACACATACGAGCCGTGAACAAGAAGGCTCAGCGCATTATCGATGCCGTAGAGGATGTGGTCGCCCTTCAGGATCAGGCGCCTGCGCGCCCGCACATCCCCACGGGCTGCTCGCTCTCGTTCTCGCCAGGTTGGGAAGTGGATTCGGCAGGCGGGACAGCGGGCCTTTGCCAGCCCGTGGAGCGGGACATTTACGATTGCTACAACTCGTGTTTCTGGCCGGCCCAGGTTCCCGACCACCTCAATAATTATCCCGACTGGTCGAGTAAATGCGCCGTGGCCACCAAGGACTGGCGCAATCTCGACCTCGTGTTCCCGTAGAGAAAATATGCGACGATTCGATTGCTCTCTCCTTCTACTGGCCGCCTTCGCCACCTGCGCGCACGGAGCCACGCTCTACATGGGGACGTATCACGACACCGTGATCGCCTTCGATGAAGCCAAAGGCCAGATCGTCGATACCATCCAGCTAAGCACCGGGCTGCCCAGCAACCTGCGGTTGTCGCAAGACAAAAAGACGCTCTATGTCACGACCGGCGATTACAGCGGGATCGAAGTCATCGACCTTGCCACTCGCAAGGTAACGAATCACTTTGTTCTGAATACGCCCACCAAGCGCATCCGCTTCGGCGCCAGCGGCGTTCCCGATCCGCAGGGCAAGTATATCTACACGGTCACCACCGAGATGAACAAGCTGGCCGATCATTATGAAATCGGCAAACCGAAATACACGGTGATCGATCTGGCTGCGCAGAAAATCACCAAGACCTTCGATGTTGCCAAAGAAGACGAGATCGCTATTGGGTCGGGCCGCGGCCGGGCGTCGTTCGATATTTCGCTCGACGGCAAGTACCTATACCAGTTTGGCGAGAAGGTGTTGATCCTGAATGCGGACGACTTTAAGGTGACCGACCGGATGGACCTCGCGAAACCCGATCTGCCGGGCATGGAGGACATCGGGTTTGGCGGGCAGCTCGACAGCATTGGACAGCCGGGCATGCACGTTTCCTTGTTCAATTCGTCCGACCCTATCGTGCACAACCGCGTTTTCGGAATCGGAAGATTCGATCTCAATACGCGCCAGATGACCTTCGACCCGATTGGTCCGGCTCCAGCCGCCATGATGGGCCTGCAAGTGTCGCCCGACAAGACCCACGCCTACACCGTGGTTACCACCGGCACGCTCGGCAACAAGCGCTGCGAATTCTGGCAAATCGACATGGCCAACGACCGCATCACCAGTGCGCGAGAGTTTGCCTGCCGCAGCAGATTTAGTTTCGGAATGTCGGGCGACGGCCAGAAACTTTACGTCTATGGCGCCGGTTTCGAAATCGACGTGTTTGACGCTGCCACGCTGCAACACGAAAAGACCTGGGATCTGCAGAACGACACCACCGGCGGAGGACTCATTGTCGTTCCGTAGCATCTTGCGAGGGGCCGTTGTTCCGGCCCTGTTGGTGTTTTCCCTGCTCGCCGCGGACCCTCCGGACAAGGCCACGGCACAAGCGCGTAAGGCGCTCGATCTTTTACTGGCCGAGAAATATCCGGATCTAACGGGCATGTTGACGTCCGCCGCGAAGGACCGCCTCACCGTCGATTTCCTGCATGACAAGGTGGGCGGCGAAATTCGCACGTTCGGCCAGGTAAATGGGATCGGTGATCCGGTGACCGCCAAGGACGGAGACAACACGCTGGTCAGTTTCCCGGTGCACTTCGCCGTGAACAGGGTCTATATTCAATTCACGCTGGATCCATCGCTCCAGGTGTCCGGCCTGTATGTTCGTCCCTTGAACGCGCCGCTACCCAAGGTTTGGCAGAGACCCGCTTACAGCAACCCGGAAGCGTTCACCCAGCGTGACGTGACCATCGGAACGGACGAATGGAAGCTGAGCGGAACCCTCACGGTGCCCGTAGGCAAGCGGGCCGTTCCCGGCGTAGTGCTCGTGCATGGCCCGGGTCCGCATGATCGCGACGAGGAGATTTATTCTAACCGCATTTTTCGCGACCTCGCCGAAGGGTTGAGTTCGCGCGGTATTGCGGTGCTGCGTTACGACAAGCGCACGCTTACCTACGGCGACAAGATGGGCGATATGGCTTTCACCCTGGATCAGGAAACGGTCGAGGATGCGGTGCGCGCCATTGGTGTGCTGCGCCAACAATCGGAAGTAGCCGCCAATCGGGTCTACGTTTTGGGACACAGCCTGGGCGGTTATGCCGCGCCACGCATTGCGTCCCGCGACGGCAAACTCGCCGGTATCATTTTCTTTGCCGCCAACGCCCGGCCCATCGAGGATGTCGCGCTGGATCAAAACGATTACCTGGCGCATTTGCAAGGCGATCCGTCCCCCGAAATTCAGCAACGCCTGGACGCTTTGAAAGCCGAAGTAGGCAGGGTAAAGAATCTGCAGCCCGGCACTCCGCCTCCGCAATTGTTGCTGGGTCTGCCGGGTGTGTATCTGATGGACCTGAAGAATTACAACCCGCCGGCGCAGGCCAAGCAACTCAACATTCCCATGCTGTTCCTGCTCGGAGGGCGCGATTTCCAGATCACCTCGAAAGACTTCGCTCTGTGGAAGGCAGCTCTCGCCGGACGCGACAACGTGCAGTTCAAGGAATACCCGGCGCTGAACAACATATTTGTGGCCGGGGAAGGCAAGCCAGGCCCTTCCGACTACCTGAAGCAGGGCAATGTGGACCCTGCGGTGATCAACGACATCGCAACCTTTATCGCTCACTAAGGGAATCAGA
This sequence comes from Bryobacteraceae bacterium, assembly GCA_050010415.1. Taxonomy (GTDB): domain Bacteria; phylum Acidobacteriota; class Terriglobia; order Bryobacterales; family Bryobacteraceae; genus Palsa-89. The sequence continues at coordinate 17,575 of JBEKLB010000035.1, forward strand.
CAATTTATGAACCGCCGCGAGTTTCTCGCTCTAGCCGCCACCAGTCTGCCAGCCGCTGAAATTGCTCGAGCGGCGGACCAGCCCTCAGCCGATATCACGCTGCGCATTGGCGAAATCACGGCCGATCTGGGACATGGCCATTCGGTGAAGACGCTGGCCTACAACGGACAGATACCGGGTCCGCTGCTGCGGATCGACGAAGGCAAAACCGTGACAGTGGACGTCGCGAATAACTCCCGCCTTCCCGAGTTGGTCCACTGGCACGGCTTTCACATTCCACCGGAAGTGGACGGCGCGCATGAGGAGGGAACGCCGCACGTTCAGCCGGGCGATACCCGGCGTTATTCATTTACCGCGCAGCCCGCCGGTACGCGTTGGTACCACACCCACGGGATGGCTGGGCAAAATACCAAAATCGGAATGTATTCCGGGCAGTTCGGCATGGTCATCGTGGAGCCGCGTCAGAATCCCGCGCGCTACGACGCGGAGTTTCCCATCGTGCTGCACGATTGGGAGCCCTACTTCCGCTCTGAAATGGAAGGCGACGTCGATTACCGCCTGTCCACGATTAATGGAAAGATGCTGGGCTCAAACGCGCCGCTCCGTGTGAAGAACGGCCAGCGTGTTCTGTTCCGCGTGCTCAACGCGAGCGCGACCAAGGCTCATCGTCTTGCGCTGCCGTCGCATACGTTTCAGATCGTAGCTCTGGACGGGAACCCGGTGCACAATCCAGCCTCCGTTCCGGTGCTCGATCTTTCTCCGGGCGAACGCGTGGACGCCGTGGTCGAAATGAAGAGCCCGGGCGTGTGGGTTTTGGGCGAAGTGGAAGACGCGCAGCGCGCTTCGGGCGCCGGAATCGAAGTGGAATACGCCGGTGCTCAGGGGAAGGCGCGGTGGACTGCGCCGCCGGCTTTCGAATGGAATTTGAGTTTATTCGGCCAGCAGCGCGAGCTTCCTCCCTCCGAATCGGCCATCCCCATGGTGGTCGAACCGGGCAAAGACGGCTACCTCTGGGCCATCAATGGCAAGTCGTGGCCCCACGCCGATGAGATCCGTCTCACATCTGGCGTTCGCAACCGGCTGGTGTTCGACAACCGCAGTATGATGGGCCATCCCCTGCACTTGCACCGGCACACATTCGAGCTCGGCTCAGGCGTGCGCAAGGATGTTTTGCTGGTCCCCGCTCACACCAAATTAGAAGTGGACGTTCTGGCCGACAGCCCCGGTCCCGCGCTGTTTCATTGCCATCATCAGCTGCATATGGATTTCGGATTCATGGCCCTCCTGCGTTATTGAACAGCCAGCCGAAATGGGACCTCAAACAGTAACCGGCTACCGTAACCGCTTTCTATCAACCGCTTGTGTTTCATATTGCTTACGAAGCTTTCGAGCGTAGAGATCGGAAGAGCGTTTGGCTTGACTGAAAGCTGCGCTTGGCCCAAACTTCACTAACACCTGCCCTGTATGCAGCTCGCCAGGGGAACGGCGATGTTGCCGTAAAGTTCTTTCGAGAGCTTCACCCCTGAATTGTCTTTGGCAACGCTGCCAGCCGCCAAGTTGCCTGCTCCCCGGAAGCCGAAATTTCCGAAGAAGACTTTTTTCATACAAGGGGTAGAGCGATGAGGAAAATTTTCGGATTGGCAGTCGTGTTATCGCTGGCTCAGGTGGCGCTTGGCCAGTCAACGTCTGGCACCATTCTGGGGACCGTGAAGGACCCTGGGGGAAGTGTTGTGGCGGAGGCCATTGTCGTGTTGCGGAACGAGGGCACCAGCGCCTCTCGCAGTAGCGTAACCAACGACACGGGCTCGTTTCAGTTCGTGAACCTGGACGTGGGAACGTATGAGGTCACCATCGAAAAGCCGGGCTTCCAGAAGATGGAACTCACTACCATCGCGCTGAGTTCACGCGAAACCAAGCGTATTGACGCCGATCTCACGGTAGCCACCCAAACCACCACGGTAAATGTGGAGGCCAACGCCGGCACCGTCATCCAGACCGACACATCGGGTGGCGCGGAAACCAAGGGCAGCCTGGAGCTAACGGATCTTCCCGTCGCGATCACATCGCGCGCCAGCGGCTCTACCAGCCCTATGTCCACCCTCACCGCGCAGCCCGGCGTCCAGACCGATCCGAGCGGCAATATCTCCGTGGCGGGCCTCTTGCCCGCTCAACTTTCCATGACCATCGACGGTATCAGTTCGGTGGGGCCGGCCACCATGGGCGCCATCAGCGAATTGTTTCCCTCCTTCAACGCCATTGAAGAGATCCGGATCAGTGAGACCATCAATCCGGCCGAGTACGGCGGCGTCGCCGATATCTCGACGATTTCGAAATCGGGGACCAATCACTTTCACGGCGGCCTCTTCGAGAACTTCCAGAACAGCGAACTCGACGCGTCCAACACGTTTAGCAATCAAACGCCCACGTTGAAGATGAACAACTTTGGAGCCTATGTCGGGGGCCCTGTCATCATCCCCAAGCTATACAACGGCACGAATAAGACGTTTTTCTTTGTCAGCCTGGAATCTCTGCAGCTTCCAAGGACCCTGCAATACGTGGAGAGCGTGCCCACCGTCGCCATGCGCAATGGCGATCTGTCGGCATATCTGACGGCGGCCAATGGCGGCTCCGCGAACCTGCTGACCGGTTACCCGGGTAACATCATTCCGGCCAGCCAGATCAACCCCTATTCGATCGCGGCTCTGAATGCATTCTACCCGCTGCCCAACCTCGCGCCCGAGAATGCGTCGCAACCGTTCGCGAACAATTATCTGGCGTCTTTTAACGTTCCCATCAAGAGCAACCAGGGCGATGTCCGGCTGGATCAGCAGTTGGGGTCGAAGAATCAGATCTACGCGCGGTTTACTTACAAGAACCGGCGAGTTACCAACGTGCCCCCTGACAATTACAGCTTAGGTTCCCCACCCACCTCGCCGCTGGTCGGTTCCCAGGTGGCTCCCGAGATCGACGATGCGCTCACGGTTGCCGACAATTGGGTGATCACCCCCACCGTCGTCAACGAACTCCGCGTGGGTTTCAGCGGGGACCACACTTACCAAGGGGTGGGCATCAGCACTCCGCAAGCTGCGTCCGAGCTCGGTTTGACCGGGCTTCCCGGTCCGCTCCCAATCGGCACCAACATCCCGCAGATCACCATTGCGGGATTTGTCGGAATCTTCGGACAGTCGCAAAACACGCAGGAAGGCACCGAGCAGGTTTTGGACACGCTCACCTGGACCAAGCAGAAGCACACGTTTAAGTTCGGCGGGGATTTTCGCGCTCTCCACGGCCTTTACACCAACGTCTTTGCGAACCAGCGCATGGGTACGTACACCTTCAACGGATCCGTACTGGGCAGTCTGCTAGGCAACGGCGAGGCCACCCCGTTCGCCTCTTTCCTGCTGGGCTATCCGGACTATAGCCAGGTTGCCACGGTGATCAATCCGAATACCGAGGGTTATGCGCGGCACTACGCCACTTTCATCCAGGACGACTGGAAGGTGTCGCGGTCGCTCACGCTCAACTTCGGCCTGCGCTACGAATACCATCCCAACTTTCGGGACCACCTGAACAACGAGGCGAACTTCCTGCCGGATTATTACAGCGTGCAAAACGGGCAGACCATTCGAGGCGCCGTGGTGATTCCCAACCAGAGCACCTTTGCTGAAGTGGACCCCGGGTTTGTTCAGTCCATCGCGCCCACGCCGATTCTGACAGCGGCGCAGGCCGGGATTCCGGAGTCCTTGCGCTTTTCTCAGAAGACGGATTTCGCGCCGAGGCTGGGTTTCGCCTGGCGCATGTTTGGAAGTGACAAGACCGTGTTGCGAGGCGGCTACGGGCGATTTATTCAAACTCTTCTCGGCTCGGCGGTTGAGAATGCCTGGGCCGTGGAGTCGAGCGACGTGGCCTTTTTCAATAACAGCTTCAACGCAAACGGGACGCCCGTGTTCAAGCTGCCGTATGCCTGGCCCTCCAACATCGCGCAGCCCGGAACACAGAGCTTCTACGTTGCGACGGATATTCATTACAAGGACCCGTATGTTCAGGAATGGGATATCACGCTCGAACGCGACCTGGGCGCGAACTTTGGCCTCCGCGTTTCCTATGACGGAAATCATGGTTCCGATCTGGGAGTGCAGTACAACGCAAACCAGCTTGCGCCGAACACCGCCGGTTTCAACGCGTTGGCGTTGCAGGTTCCCTTTCCGTTGATGAGCTACATCGGCTATCAGGCGAACCTTGGCTACTCCAATTACAATGCGGGGACGGTGGAGGTGAAGAAGCGCATGTCGAATGGCCTTCAGCTGCAAGCCAGCTACATGTTCACCAGGAATCTTTCCAACGTCAACGGCGCCATCTCGGGGTCGACCAACAACTTCCAGGGAGAACAAGGCGGAGTGCTCTCGAACCCGTACTCTCCGGGCCTGGATTACGGTAACGTCCCCTTCACGCGCCGCAACCGCTTTCTCGCCACCTTCCTTTACGACTTGCCGTTCGGAAGAGGCAAGACCTTCCTCAGCGGCAGCAACGGTCTGGTGAGCCGGGTGGTTGGAGGCTGGGAGCTGAGTGGTATCATGCTCTATCAGTCCGGGCCATTCATGACCGTGACCACCAACAGCGACCCGTCCGGTACCGGGTATAACCTGTTCAACTCCAACGGTGGACGCGCGGACACCGTTCCCGGAGTGAACCCGTATGCCGGGCAATCTCTTTCCGCCTGGATCAATCCCGCGGCGTTCGCCGATCCCGGCGACAATATCGGACGTTTTGGCGACGCTTCGCAGGGCGATGTAGTCGGGCCGGGAACCGTCGCACTTTCCACCTCGCTGATCAAGAGCGTTACGATCCGGGAATCCATGCGGTTCCAGATCGGCGCCCAGGCAGCAAATGTGCTGAACCACCCCAATTACGCGCCTCCGATCAACCTGACCGTGGGTGTCGCGGGTTTCGGGCAGATCAATCAATTACAGTCGGCGGAAGGCGCGGGTCCCCGGTCTGTGCAATTAACGGCGAGGTTCGTGTTTTGATTTACGAGCGAGTGCTGAAAATATGACAACTAATATTGTGAGAGCTTCACTGGCGTGTTTCCTCGCGCTACCTCTGCTCGCGCAGAGCTCGAAGTCGCCGGCCGCTGCTTCCGCCGAGATGGTCAAGCTGCCGCCAGAAGAAGGCATTCCGGTTACCAGCCAGGTAGTGATCTCCCGCTGCGGGTCCTGTCACGCCAAGGATGAGCACGGCAACCTCTCGCGCATCTCCTGGGAGCGCGCTACTCCCGAAGGCTGGGAAGAAGCCATCAAACGCATGATCCGCCAGCAGGGCGTCCGTCTTACGCCCGACGATGCGAAATCGATCCTCAAGTATCTGGCCACCGATCACGGCCTGGCGCCCGAGGAAGCCAAGCCTGTGATGTATTACGCCGAGCGCCGGATGCTGGACGAAACTAATATCCCCAACGACAAAGTGCGGGGCGCTTGCACCAATTGCCATGCCATGGCGCGACCGCTCTCCTGGCGTCGCACCGAGCAGTATTGGAAGCTTCTCGCCACTTTGCACGTCGCTTTGTACACTTCGGCCGAAGAGTCATTCCGCCGGGGATTGAGCATGGGCACGGCGCTCGACTGGGCGCCGGAACATGAAAAGACCCGTCCCGTCGACGTAGCCATTGCGTATCTCGCAAAGACCGCGCCGCTGCATACGCCCGAATGGGCGGCCTGGCGTGCTCGCATGCATGCGCCCAAGCTGGCTGGACGGTGGCTCGTCTCCGCTTACATAACGGGTCGCGGCAAATTTTATGGAGAGATGGAAGTGGAAGCAGCCAGTGGAACCGACGACGAGTTCACCACCCGCGTGAAACTGACGTCGGCCAAGGACGGGTCCACCATCTCTCGCACTGGGCACAGCGTAGTCTACGCTGGCTATTCCTGGCGCGGCCGCTCCAAAGGGACGCTTGCGGCCAATCCCTCTCCGGACGACCTGGCGAGCGAAATGCGCGAAGTGATGTGGGTCTCTCCGGATCAATCCACCGCGGAAGGCCGCTGGTTCTGGGGCCAATACCAGGAATTCGGATTCGACGTGAAGATGAAACGCGCCTCGGCCGACCCCACTCTGATCGGTGTGGATCGCACCTCGCTCAAGGCTGGATCTCAGGCCAATCGCGTGCGGTTGATCGCGGAGAGCGTCCCGGCCCAACCCGCTCCCTCAGATCTGGATTTCGGGACCGGTGTGACGGTGAAACGTATTGTCTCCCACACCCCTACTGAGATCGTCGCCGAAGTGGATGTCGCCGCCAATGCGGTTCCGGGCAAGCGCGATATCTCCTTCCACCGCTCGGTGCTCGAAAGCGCGATCGCCGTTTACGACCGCGTCGATTACATCAAGGTGACGCCGGACTCAGCGCTAGCGCGCCTCGGCAGCCAGACGCATCCCAAGGGCTACCAGCAGTTCGAGGCGATTGCCTATCAGCGCGGAGCTGACGGAAAAACTCAAGGCAGCGATATCGAGCTGGGCCCAGTAGATGTGAAATGGTCGGTGGAGGAATTCTATTCCGTGGAGAACGATGACGACCGGGAATTCGTCGGTTCTTTGAGCGGCACCGGCTTCTTCACTCCCTCTTCCGATGGCCCCAATCCGCAGCGCAAATTCAGCCGGAACAATTATGGGGACATTTGGGTAGTGGCTACCGCGAAAGACGAAAAGGACAAGGACGGCAAACCGCTCACCGCGAAGTCGTACCTGGTGGTTACCGTTCCCTCCTACATGCAATGGGATCAGCCGGAGGTCGGACAATGAGCGCGTTGATGACATTGGAAGCCACTCGCGTTTATCGCTTAGGCGAATTCCACCGCTTTGAATCGGCTGGAGCAAATTTCCTTTACCTTGTCCCGGCGGGCGCGATTTTCGCCGTCGACACGGCCGTTGGGAAATTGATCGAATGTCTGGGCTCCGGCGAGAAGGCGCACGAACAGATCGTAGACGATCTGACCGCGAGCGGCCTCACGATCGAGGACGCCGAAGAGTTGATCGAGGAGATGGCTCACTCCAACGTGATTGTCAGCCGCGACTCCATCCCTGACAAGCCATCGCCCCTCCCTGACGTTTTTCCCATCCAGACGTTGGTGATGAATCTCACCAACCAGTGCAATCTCTCCTGCCAATACTGTTACGAATTCGGCGCCGACAAATTGGCCACGCCCGAAGGCAAGCCCAAGTTCATGGATGTCCCCACTGCCAAGGCCTCGGTGGACTTTCTTCTCGGACAATCCGGCGACCGGCGTTCGATCCACGTCACCTTCTTCGGCGGCGAAACGCTGATGAACTTTCCGCTGTTGAAGGAAGTGGTGGCTTACGGCAACCAGCGGGCCGCCGAGCAAGGGCGGCACATCGACTTCAGCCTTACCACCAACGCCACGCTGCTGACGCCCACCATCATCGAGTTTCTTTCCGAGAACCACATCGGTGTCACCGTCAGCATGGATGGTCCGAAAGAGATGCACGATCATTTGCGTGTCTTCTCCAACGGCAAGGGCAGCTACGACATCATCGAGCCGAAAGTTCGCGCTCTGATCCAGAACCATCGCACCCGGCCCATCACGGCGCGCGTCACGCTGACCGCCGGCGTTTCCGACGTGATTCGGATTTTCCGCCACTTGAAGCAGGATCTGGGATTCCACGAGGTTGGTTTCGCGCCCGTGACCACGTCACCGAACCAGCTCTACGCCATCAACGCGGCGGGTATGGACAGCGTGCTCGATCAGTTCCATAAGCTGGCCGAGGAATATCTGGAAGCTGCGCTGCGCGGCGAATCGCACGGTTTCTCAAACGTCAGCGACACGCTGGCCGAGCTTTGCCAGGGAGT